>JAIOPK010000021.1 GCA_021413945.1 Candidatus Uhrbacteria bacterium | reverse complement strand
CCGGGTGCGATTGCCTACTTCGTCGTAGGAATAGCAGAAGTCGTAGCCGCCGATCTGCTGCACGTACTCGAAGGCCCCGATGTCCCACGGCCCGCTGGCCGGCCGGGTGCGGCCGACGATGTCGGTCGTGAAGTCGGCGCTCAGGTTCGCGCCGGCGTCGATCAGCGCGCTGCCGGGGCGGAGGCGGAAGTCGCCGTGCAGCGGATCGGCGAACAGGTCGTAGAAGTTCTGATTGATTAAGTTGCCGCTGCCGCCAAAATCGTCGGCAGTGGCGTCGCTGCTAACACACGTTGACATTACGATTGTGCCGCCAAATGCAGACCCTTCATAATCTCCGTTCTGATTAAACCCGCAAGCAACGCAATTTCGCAGTGTAATAGTGTCGGCGTACACCAGGTCCAACCTAAACCCCCTATTGCCGTTTCCATTGCGGGATACTGCGGTGCAATTATCGATGAACGTAGGACCGCCGTTGAAAAGGTCAAAGGCAGTACTACCAGTTACGATGCTGTATGCGGCACAATTCCTTACATAACTAGTCTCCAATCCCCCATTGAAAATAACGAACATCAAACTGCCTGAAATACCGCTAGTATGTACCGCCAAGCAGCGGTCCATGAAAAATCCGGTCCCAAATAGTTGCAGATTGGAGGCGGAATTATTCCCGACACGGAGTCCGATAACATGCCAATAGTTCACATTGCCAAAGGACACAATTCCTGTTGTGTAAGCTCCAGCAGAAATGCCGCCGCCATGTTCATGGCCGCCAGCAACATAAATCTGCGGATAATGCGTGGCATCAGACGTGGCGGCCATCCCACCAGAATCGTCTATCGGACCTAAGTCGCCGCCCGAATAGCACTCGGCCCACTGATCAGCAGTCGCTTGAGCGGCAGCGAATGTCCACCAGGCGGCGAGGGTAGTGTAATCTCCTCCACCGGCGGGTTTGATGGTCTTGATCGTGGCCATTACTTGGTCTCCGGCAACGGGCGATCGGGCAGGACGATGGCGCCGTCTTTCTCAGGCTCCGGCGGAATCTTTACTTCGCTTATCCTGGCGGCCGCTACAGGCATATCAGCATGTCCCGCGCGGAGAATGCCCGTCCTCTGCGAGATGATCTGCATCGCCTTCGGATCAGCAACCGTGACCCTGACCAGCGAGATGTCGCGC
>JAIOPK010000022.1 GCA_021413945.1 Candidatus Uhrbacteria bacterium | reverse complement strand
CAATTCTACGGTGACTGTTTCTCCTCGTACCGGTACGTATGTGTCCGCATTCAAAAAATCCTTCGCGCGCTGCGCGAGAAACAGCGATGATTTCGGTTCGCCCATGACGATGAATGCTCTCTCCAGGCTCTCCCCCGCGTTTTCAATGAAATCCATGAGCTGGTCACGGTCGGCGTGTCCTGAATAGCCGGTGAGCGCTTCGATGCGCGCATGCACGCGCACCCACTCATCATCGATGCGCACGCTCTTCGCACCGTCTTCAAGCCGTCTTCCCAGGCTACCGGGAGCCTGGTATCCGACCATGAGCACCGTCGCATCTTTCCTCCCCAAGTACGCCTTCTCGTGGGCACGAATACGCCCTCCGCTCGACATACCCGCTCCCGCGATGATTATCTTCGGGTCGGGAGCTTCGTGCAGCGCGCGGGACTCCCTCGTCGTGTCGATGACGGTGAGACCCTTGAACGCAAAAAGATCATCGCCCGCGGTTATCTTCTCCCGCGCAGCTTCGTTGAAGAGTCCCGTATACCGCTTGAACACCTCTGTGACGCGCGTCGCAAGCGGCGCATCGAGGTAGACGGGCAGCGGCGTGAGATGCTCTCTTTCAACCATGTCGTTAATCTCCGAAAGGAGAATTTGTGTGCGTTCAATTGAAAATGACGGGATGAGAAGAATGCCGTTGCGTTGCCGCGTGTCTTCGATAACCTCACGCAGGTGCTTCTTCCTGTCTTCTCTCCCCTCATGTATTCGGTCTCCGTATACGCTCTCCATCACAAGGTACTGCACGCCGCTCGGGGTCTCCGTATCGCTAAGGAGCGGTTCGGGCGTATTGCCGATATCGCCCGTGAAAAGAATCGAACGGCCCGCGCGCGATATCCGCATCATGGCAGCGCCCAGGATATGCCCCGAGTCGAGCATCTCGACACGCATGTCCGCGATATCGAACGGTTCATGGTACTCATGCGTCTGCCACAGAGAGAGTGACTCTTCCACGTCGCGACTCTCATAGGCGGGGTGCTCTCCTGTCTCCTCCATTTTGACCTGCATGAGAGAAAGCGCATCGTTGAACATAATGGCCGCAATGTCCCTGGTCGCCGGGGTCGAGTAGATACTGCCCCTGAAGCCGTCCCGGACGAGTTTCGGTATCCGTCCGATATGGTCCTGGTGCGCATGCGTGACAAGGAGCACGTCCACACTTCTCGGGTCATACGCGAACGGTTCCTGCGTCGACGCATCCGCGCCATGCTCTTCACGCGTACCGCAATCCACCAAAAGACGCGTCGTACCAGTATCGAGCAGAAAATTTGCGCCTGTTACTTCCTCTGCACCGCTATAAAAAGTTATCTTTGAATTCATACTTTTTGAAGAAATCGGACGTAACGCCATGCGAGGTATCCTCCGATGATGTCCATTACGAAATCCTTTGCGGTATCCAGTGGGTAGCTCATAAAGAGGCTCCTGCCGATACCCGAGTAATATTCAAAAATCTCGACCGCCACTCCGCAGAAGAGCGCGAACCCGATACACTGCGCCATGGTCGGCATTTTCCCTGCCCGTATCAGGAACCATGCAGCGATAAGACCCGCCCAGGCTCCCCCGAGAATATGGATCGGGTCGTCCCACCAGGAAAGATGCACGAAGAAGTCGCTGACGACGCTCAGGTAGGTGCAGTACGCCATTACGAAAAAGACGACAATGCCC
>JAIOPK010000001.1 GCA_021413945.1 Candidatus Uhrbacteria bacterium | reverse complement strand
CCGAGAGCACTTAAAAACTTAACTTTCTAAACCATGCTTGAAAACGAAAAAGACAAAATGCTCCGCAAAGGGAACGCCTCGGTGAAAGAGGAATTCCATTTCGCGGGGAGCGGCGAATACGAGCCGCAAACAATCACAGCAACAAGTCGCGAGGCAGCCGAGCATGAATGTCTTAAGACGCGAAAGCCGGTGAAAAAGGTCGAAACATTACAAGAAGAAAATAACGAATCACAATCATGAGCACAGGACCAATCATAGGCCGACTATTCCAGGTCGGTATCGCAAAAGAAGGCACGCGCGGCACAGCCGAAAGCGCGGCGTCTTTTTGGATTCCATTCTCCGAGCTTCAAATCGACGAGAGATGGGAGGACGCGGTCGACGAGCAATCGCAGGGCGTTATCGAGGGCTCGGTCGGAGAAACGCGGGTAAAGGAATGGGCGGAGGGCACCATCAAGGCGCCGATAACCGACAAGCATTTCCCGCTCATCCTTCTTTCGATTCTCGGCTCACTCTCGACCGGAGCGAACGCTGACGCATCCGGCAACGTGAAGGATCACACCATCACAGTCGGGCAGAGCGCGCAGCATCAATCGCTGACGCTTTTCCTCAATGATCCGGCGGCAACCGGCGGCGCGCAGGACTACAAGCACGCGCTCGGCGTCGTGTCGTCGCTCGAAATCAGCTATCAGCAGGGACAGTTCGTTTCCTACAGCGCTTCGGTCAAAGCGAAAAAGGGAGTACAGGCATCGCTCACTCCTTCGCAGTCGACGGAGAACCGATTCCTTTCGCAGCATGTGGTCTTTAAGATCGCATCAAATCTAGCAGGTCTCGGGGCTGCAAACGCACTCAATATCCGGTCGCTTTCGCTGAAGATCGACCAGAACATCGAGGACGACATGGTGCTCGGCAGTAAGGCGCCGAACGATTACCTCAATAAGCAGTTCACCATCGAGGGACAGCTTGAGGCGCGCTGGGACGATGAAGCGACCTTTAAGACGGCCGCACTTGCGGGTACGACAAAGGCGTTCCGCATCGATCTCCAAAACACGGACGTGACGATAGGGACTTCGGCGAATCCGGGTCTCACTATCGACCTCGCAAAAGTCGTGTTCACCGCCATCACTCGTCCGGCAAAGCTCGGCGACATCGTCGTGCAGACACTTCAGTTCCGAGCGCACTACAGCATCAGCGACAGCAAGATGGTCACCATAAAAGCGACCAACCTGCAGACGAGCTACTAAAGGTCGAATTAAAAACCAATCAAAAAATCTATGAGCGAAAGAGAAACAACAACGATAACCCTCAAGAGCGGCAAACAGGCGAGCGTCAAAACTTATCTCACCGCGCGCGAGCGCAACGACCTTCGAGGGGTGTTCTTCGGCAACTTCAAGATCGATGCGGTCGGCGGAAAGCCGGAGATCAAAGAGATAGACGGCAGCGTTCTCGGCAAGGCGGAAGAGAAACTTATCGACCTTGCGGTCGTGAGCTTCGACGGAAGCAACGAGAACATCCTGCAGCGATTGCTCGACGGCAGCACGGCCGACTACGACGAAGTGGTAGCGGAGGCGGGCAAGATCGAGGGCGGAAATTTTACCGCGGCGAAATAACCTATACCTGGCAACGTTATTTCGCCCTCGGTCGCGCGGAGCTTCGCCCGGAATTCGTGGCGGCGCTCGTGTGCCGAGAGATGGGCTGGACGTGGGAGCAATTCCAGGAGCAGCCGAGCTGGTTCATCGATGTGCTGACGGAGATGTTCCAGGCGGAAGGCGAACACTCAAAAAAGGAAATCGAAAAAGCGAAGTAATAAATCCAACATGGCGGAAGCAACTGCAAAATTAAGCATACTCGTTCAGCTTCGCGACGAAGCGAGCAATGCGATGCGCTCACTCGTCAACGGCGTGAGCGATCTCGGCGGCTCGCTTGGGTTCGCAGGCGACAAGGCCGGCATCCTGTCCGGTGCTTTTGCCGCGCTTGGAGGCGCGACGATTCTCAAATCCATAGGTGCTTTTGAGGAAGCGAATCTCAAGCTCGTGACGGCACAGGCGCTTCTCGCAAAACTTCCCGATGGAATGGCGAAGTTCGAGGCGGCCGTGCGCGCGGGCAACGAGATGCAGCGCAAGTTCGGATTCGACAACGAAGAAGTCACCCTTTCCCTGGCGAAATTCCTTAGCGCTACGGGAGGCGACATGCCGCACGCGATGCAGGCGCTTGAGGCGGCGATGGGTCTCGCTATCTCAAAGTTCGGCGGTCCGGCCGGGCTCGCAAGCGCCGCTGATCTCGTCATGCGCTCTTTTGCGGGAGGTGGGCGCATCCTAAAAGAATTCGGGCAGAACATCGGGGAGAACGAAAGCGCGATAAGCGCGATCGCGAAGGTGGCACAATTCACCGCTCCGTATCTCGACGCTTGGGGCCAGAGTACGCAAAAAAGCGGAGAGGTGGCGAAGCAGTTCGGCGCGGACATTCTCGAATCAATGGGAGCGCCGCTTGCTATCGCAAAGGACAAACTTCTGCAATTCATCACCGGCAGCGAATCGACCCAGGCGGCAATCCAAAGATTGCAGCCGTTCTTCGGGAGCCTCGGCGTGGCGATCACCATCATGAGTACGGTGCTTGCGGTCCAGGCACTTCCGCGGTTAGCGGCGACCATCGCGGGGATGCTCGGCATCGCAGGCGCGGCAGAGATAACACTCGGCACCATCATTGCTTTCACCGGCGTGGTGCTGTTGTGGACACTCGCCATCGCTGCGGCGATCCTCATTGCCTATCTCATCATCACCAACTGGTCGGAAATAAAAGAATTCCTCATCGCGACATGGAATCGCATCAAGGAAATGGCGGCCGAAATATGGGAGCGCATCATCGACTTTTTCCGCACGCTGCCGGAAAGGATCGGCGCAATCTTTGGCGAGCTCGTGGTCAAGATCGTGGAGTGGATGCAGAAACTCTACAAATTCTTCACCGATACGATTCCTGCGCTCGTGGGACAGATAGCGACATGGTTTGCGGGGCTGCCTGACCGGGTAGTAAGCGGGCTTTCGTCGCTTCCAAGCAAGGTGTATTCGCTTTTCTCAAGCGCAGCATCAAGCATCAAATCGATATTCCAGGACGTGGTCAATTTCGTGGCCAACGCTCCGAATTCCATCGTGGACTTCGGGAAGAACGCCATCAATAGCTTTGTCGACGTGGTGAATCGATTCGTAGGCAGCTTCAACTCTGTGGCGGGGAAAGTAGGCATCACGCTTCCAACTATTCCGAGATTCGCGGAGGGAGGCATCGTCACTTCTCCAACGATCGGCCTCATCGGAGAGGCGGGTCCGGAGGCAGTCATACCGCTCAACCGATTCCGTGGGGGAATCGGCGGCGGGGTCGTGAACGTGTACCTGCAGGGCGACTTCTACACCGATGCGGAGGTCGCGGAAAAGTGGGCAAACACCATCGCCCGGCTTATCAACTACCAGATTCGCCTCGCCTAATATGCTGCAAATCAAAATCGACAGCACGGATATTAGCAGCAGCATCGACTGGACTTCGCTTCAGTGGACGCAAGTTCTCACGAAGGAGGTCGACCGCCTGGAATTTACGATCAAGAAAACTTCCGGCAAAACGATTCCTTCACTCGGTGATGAGATGTATCTCTTCGAGGATGGAGAGAAGCTTTTCGGCGGCGTGCTTGTGGAACGCAACGAAAAGATTCTCGGCGGCGTGCTCATGGGGTACGACTGCAAGTGCAAAGACTTCAGCCAGCTACTCGACGGACAGCTCGTGGTTAAAAAATATGCAGCCCAAGACCCGCAGGACATCGTCGAAGATATTATCTCGACCTACACTTCGGGATTCACCACGACCAACGTAAAGAGCGGGGGCTTCAATGTCGCGAGCATCAAATTCAATTACGACCAGGTCACCCAGGCGCTCACGAACCTAGCCGACCAGATCGGGTGGGACTGGTACGTCGACCCGGATAAAGACATCCATTTCTTCGATGAAGAAACGGAGGTTGCGCCATTCACTCTCACCGACACCAACGGCAATTTTGAATGGCCGTCGCTTGAGCTCAACCAAACGATCATAAATCTCAAGAACCAGGTATTCGTGCGCGGCGGCGATTACTCGAAGACTTTCAGCGCGATTACGACAATCGACGTGTACAAGACCGATGGCGTGCAGGTCACTTTTCCGCTCGCCTACGGCTACACGAACATTACGGTCGATCTCGACGGCGTGGCGCAGACGATAGGCGTCGACCAGAAAGACGAGCCCGGCACAGTGGAGGTGCTCTACAACTTCAACGAGAAATTCATTCGCTTTACTTCGGTCCCTACGACCGGCCTGACTGTGAAGATTTACGGCGATGCGCAGATTCCGATCATCGCATCCGTGCGCGACCAAGTAAGCATCTTGACTTACGGCCTTTTCCAACAGGCAATCATCGACAAAAGCATCTCTTCCGTTTCCGAAGCGCAGAGCAGAGCGAAAGCCGAGCTCGAAAAGTACAGCGAGAACGTATGGGAGGGCCGATTCAAGACCAAACAGACCGGGCTTCGTTGCGGGCAGCGCCTCACGATAACGAGCGTGATTCGCAGCCTCGACAAGAAATTCAAGATCACCCGAATCATCGGCAAGGCGCGTGGGAGCGACCACCTGGAATACCAGGTGTATCTGCTCGCGTCCGGGCAAGTGAGTTTTACCGACATCATGGTCGGCCTTCTCACCCAGCAGAACCAGAACGTGGTGATCGCGGACAACGAAGTGCTGCAGAGGCTCGAAACATTTCCCGAAAGCATGACGCTCGTCGAAGTCGTGACGGTCACTAAAGGCATACGGCCGTACACCTGGGGTCCGGGAGGCACGAATCCTTTCCGCTGGAACTTCGCGACATGGGCGTAGAAATTTTATGAATACTCACAAAGAAAATTTAGGAATCATCGGCAAGGTCCGCATTACCACCTATAAAGCGGGCACAAAAGAAGTGCTCCGACAGACGGAGTGGTATCGCAACCTTGTCGTCTCGAGCGCGGGATACGGCAGAAATTTGATCTGCCAGAGGCTCGCGGGCACCAACACCTATTCGCTGAATGTCACGCATGGAGAAATGGGTACAGACACAACCCCTGCAGCGAACGCAGACACGGCCCTTGGCGCAGCGGTTGCGCGGGGCGCGCTCACTTCCGCATCGGTAGTCAACAACGGAGTAATCCTCCAATTCTTTTTCGCAGATGGCGCGCTCGCAAACGGAACGTATCGCGAATTCGGATCATTCATCGACGGCACCGGCACTATCGGAACCGGCCGGATGTTCAACCATGTCCTTTTTGGAACGCCCTACAACAAGGCGAGCGGAGAGGACACCACGATCGAGGTCGACATCACGGTCAATTAATAACCAATAAAAATTTATGAGAAGTACAACAGTAAGCATCGGAGATACAGCGACCGCAGACCAGTACAACAAACTGCGTCTCGACGCTTTTGGCGCGGCGTTTCTTCTTCCGCACGAGCAGAATACTCCCGACCTCACTCTCAAAGTGGAGGCGGGCGTCTGCTACGTCGGTGCAACACGCGTTATTTACGCGGGAGGCAACAGCCCAAGCTTCACGGCTCCGAGCAGCAACCCGCGCATCGACCTTTTAACAATCGACAGCTCGGGAACGATCGGGCGCACGGCGGGTACGGAGAACGCGAGCCCGAGCGTCCCTACTTATCCGAAAGACAAAATCGTTCTGGCTGAAGTTTATTGCCGGGTGAGCCAGACGACGATCCGGGACAGCGATCAGGGCAGCAACGGCTACATCAAGCAGGATGTCCGGCCTTTCTTTTCCATGCCTCGTGCAATAACGCAGGGCAACAGCGAAATCTATGGCGCGAGCACGGGAGGCACCGATGCCTACGCGATAACACTCGATCCGCCGATTACTTCCTATACCGACGGCATGGTGGTCGCGTTCAAAGCGGATGTGTCGAACACGGGTGCGGCGACTCTCAACGTGAACGCGGTCGGCGCAAAAACGATAAAGAAAACTCACGACATCGATCTCGCGGATGCAGACATCGAAGCGGGGCAAATAGTGATAGTGCAGTACGACGCGAGCGGCGACATCTGGCAGATGCAAAGCCAAATCTCTAAGTCCGCTCCGGGCGCAACAGACTTTGGCGACGGCTCCGATGGATCGGCGGCGTTCGACGGCTCGACTACGGTCGCGGGCGCATCACGCTCTGGCAACGATTACACGCTCACGCGCGATGTGTACTACACGAACGCGACTATCTCGACCAGCTGCACAGTCAATCCGGCCGGGTATCGAATCTTCTGCACAGGCACGCTCACGCTCAACGGCACCGGAAAGATTTTCCGCAACGGCAACAATGCTTCGAACGGAAACAACGGAGGCAATGCCGGTGGTGGCGGTTCGGGCACAGGCGGCGGCTCGGGCGGGGCAGGCGGCTCGGCGCTCTCTGACGGCTATCTCAAGGGTGCTGTGGCCGGCGCCAACGGCGGAGGCGGTAGTGGAGGCAACTCGGGCAATCCCTACCAGGCCGGGGGTGCGGGTGGAACCGGAAGCTCCGGAGGGAGCGTTTCAAACGCACTCGGGGGCAACGGCACGGGCAGCGCGGGTTCTGGGGGAACTGGAGGCGGAAGCAATGGCGGAGGCGGCAGCGGAAGCGGAGGAACGGCGACCGCGGCACTCACGCGCCTCATTCACGGCTTTGCGCTTTCGACGATGCTCGACATCAATACCGACAACACGCTCGCGAAATACACCAACTGCGGAGGCGCTGCGGGAGGTGGCGGAGGTTCGGGAGGCGGAGGCAACAACGTGAACTTCTTCGGCGCATGGGGCGGTGGAGGAGGTGGCGGCGGAGGCGGAGGCGGTGCGGGCGGAATCCTATACATCGCTGCAAGCGCGATCGTTATCGGCGCATCTGCTTCGATCGAAGCAAAGGGAGGCAACGGCGGGAATGGCGGGAATGGAGGCAACGCGCACTCCGGCACCGACGGCCGTCCTGCAGGCGGTGGTGGTAGCGGCGGAGGCGGCACCGGAGGCAATGGCGGAATCGTCGTGCTTGTTTACCAGTCCCTCGTCAACAGCGGTTCGATCAGCGTGGCCGGCGGAACGAAAGGCACCAAGGGAGCGACCGCAGGAAACGGCGCGGGTGGCGGTGGTGGAAACGGCGCGGGTTCGCTCGGCAGCGACGGGTCCGATGGCGCAGCCGGAACTATTTATCAATTTGCTGTCTAACATGAACGACCAACTCATCGCACAACTTCCGAATCTTGGCGTAGGCGTCGCTGCCGTGGTGGTGCTCTACCTCTGCTTCAAAGTGGCGATCGAGGCACTTAATGCACGCGACAAAGCGTTTAAAGAATTCGTGGAAGCAAATAATCACCGATCGGTAGAGGTAATGACGGAGTGCCGCGACGTGATACATCAAGCGGCAGACAACATCAAATCGAGCACCGAGATTCAAAAACAGGTGGTCGAGCATCTTATTCGCGAAGGAATAAAACAACTATGAACAACGATCTAAAACCAGGAATGAATACGGGCGTACTCATCGCGCCCCCGAAGCCGACCGACTGGATGGCTGGCGGAGAAACGGGAATCGCCGCGGCGGTTCTCGAAGAGAGCGGGCAGTACGATGCGTACCTTCCCGATGAAGAAAGCCAGATCACATTCGATCCGGTGCGGCAGCCCATCCTCGACACGAGCGCGTGCGTGACCTTTTCGGGACTTAACGATGTGGAAACGCTTATCAATCGGCTGCGCGCAAAAGGGCTGGTCCCGGCATCGGCTGAAGCGTTCCTCAAAGCCGAGGGCTATGTGAACCCCGCGACCGGCAAGGTCAACTTTTCCGACCGATTCACAGCGAAGATGAGCGGCACGACCAAGGCGGGAAATTATCTCGGCGCGGTCGGCGATAGTATCCGAAAGCTACATGGCCTTCTGCCAGAGAGCGACTGGCTGTGGCCGGATATGAGCGATCTGCAAGGCGATGCAAATTACGATGCGCGCTGGAACAGATATTACGCGGAGATCCCGGCTACGCTCCAAAAGAAAGCAAAACGATTCCTCGAACACTTCGATATTTTCTATCAGTGGGTCGCGCTCGGTACTTCAACGTCGGAGCAGCTCAAGGCTTCGCTTAAGCAGGGTCCGTTCCAGATCGCCGCGGCCGTGTGCTCGCCGTGGAGCTCGAACGACGGTATGCCGCCTATTCCGGCATGTGGATGCGGCACCGGGCACGCGACGCTCATCTATGGTTATCAGCCGGATGGGGCATGGAAGGACTTCGACCATTACAAGAGCTTCCGCAAACTGCTGGCGGCCGATTATTGCATTCCGTATGCGATGCAATACGCGGTAGTGCCGAAGGTCGCAAAACCACCGCAGGACTTCTCCTATACGTTCAATAAAAAGCTCCGATACAACGATCCGAAGAATGATCCGGCGGAGGTACGAAAGCTCCAAGAAGCGCTGCAATTCCTCACGCGCGAAAACGGACAGCCCTACATGAAAGCAGGGGTATTCGGTCCGTTCGGTCCGCAGACAAAAATTGCCTTTGGCCTCTTCCAAACGGATCACAAGATAACCGATCCGGACGGCCAGGGGACGAACTTCGGACCGCAGAGTCGAGCGGCCATGAATCAAGAATTAATAAAATAAAAGTAAAGAAAAAATAAAGTTATGAATCCAACAATCAAAAGGTATCTCATCAGCTCGGGCGTCACATTCGTAACGGCCTTCCTTATCTCAGTGGGCGCGCAGCTCGCAATGATGCACATTACCCCCGAAACTTTCGGCATTGGAATCGTGCTTTCGGTCTGCGCGACAGCCTCGCGTGCGGCAGTAAAAGCGCTCATCGAGTCTCTCTTTAAGGGAGATGGCGAACTCGCCTAAAAAGTCGATTTCTGTTAAAATCCTTCATCATCATGGAAAAAGACTTCGACAAGTGGAATGAGGCGAAAAAGCTCGTCAACCATCAGGAAGACACGAAGCTTTATCATGCCCGAGAAATCTGGTGGGCTACGCTCGGCCTCAACGTAGGATATGAACAGGACGGCACAGGAAAAGATTTCCAGCGCCCGGTACTTGTCCTAAAAGGTTTCAGTAAATTCGTGTGCCTTGTCGTGCCGCTCACTACTTCGCAGAAAAAGAATCGCTATCACGCGAGTGTCGGGCTTGTAGATGGAAAAGAAGCATCAGCGATCATTTCGCAGGTGCGCCTCATCGATACTCGCCGACTGGTCAACAAAGTGGGGACGCTTGAAGAGAATATATTTGAGAATGTAAAAAACGCCGTCAGAGGGATTCTCTAACGGCGTTTCTTATTTTCTTGTTCTCCCTCTTGCGAGGGCGAGGCCGAAGCCATTTGTTCCTATAGTATATATAGGGACAAGTGAATTGTCAATGAGTTTTCAACAGGGCTATTTATACCAAATAGCCACGCCTTTATGCTTCGAACAGGTGCCCTGGCGGGTCTGGCTGAAGCTATAAGTGCCGTCTTTACACTTGGCTGTAGCGCCCTTCGGGATAACGATGCTTTTGACTGGGGAAGGGACGCTATTACCTTTGACGTTTGTGTAGGCAAAAGATGTCGCAGCTCCGATCGGAGAGAGCAAAAGGGCGACTGCGAGCAGGAATCCTACAACGTTTCTTTTCATCTCCTTACAGTATCACATTTGAGTAATAAACACTCCTTACAGTTATCCGCTGACTTTTTATGAAGATAGGCGTATGATTAGTGAACCTCTCCACAGGAGGGTTTGATTTTTATGGGGTTCTAGGGCATAATATTCATGAAAAACACATACGGACCCTTCCTAAAGTCGATCAAGCATTATGGGAATCCTTCATACTTCCAATAATTTATTTTTGATATTGGGTGTCGCAGTTGCGGCAGTCTTTTTGTGCGCATTGATATACCTCCTGATTTTCCGCCGCCGAGAAGGCGGCGCTGTTGTTTCTGATCCGTTCGAGAACCTCTATCGCCGGATACATGAGGACATTAAATTCGCTGTCGCTCCAAAATCGATACAGCTAAGCGTTTCTGCAAATGAGTTGATAGAGCTTGCGACCGAAATATGGCGCATGGAACAGCGGCTTGCGAAAGTCGCGGATACGCTTCCGGAGAACCACAAAAAAGGTTTGGAGAATTCGGTGCACAAGCTCAAGCGCTATATCGCAAATTACGATGTCGAAATAGTCGACTACACCAACCAGAAATTTAACGATGGTCTGAATCTCGACGTGCTTTCGGTTGAAAAAGACCCGGCCATCATGGTGCCTACTGTAAAAGAAACAGTCGAGCCGACAATTCTGGTAAAGGGACAGGTCGTGAAAAAAGCGAAAATAATTTTAATAAACAATTAGCATTAATTTTATGAGCCAAAACATACAAATCGGTATCGACCTGGGTACAACGAACTCCGAGGTCGCGGCAAACAACAAAGGCCACGTGGAAGTGGTCAAGAATATTTTCAATGACGAGTATACGCCGTCTGTTTTTGGCGTTGATAAATCAAAAAATAAAGTAGTCGGTAAGCGTGCATACGAGCGCCTCTATAAAGACGCATCCGAAGAGGAATTTTCAAACAACAAGGCGGAAGTAAAGCGCTTGATGGGCACATCCGATAAGGTCCATTTCGACCGGCTCGGCGAAGATATGTCACCGGAGGAAATATCCGGGGAGATTCTCAAAAACCTCAAAGAAGATGTCCTGCGAAAGTATCCGGGCACGCCGACCATCGGGGCTGTAATTACGATTCCCGCCTACTTCTCCACGCTGCAAGCGGAAGCAACCAAGCGAGCCGGCAACCTCGCGGGCTTTAAGCACGTAGTCTTGATACAAGAGCCGATAGCCGCGGCGATCGCATACGGCTTTATGAATTCCCAGAACGAGAATTGGATCGTGTATGACCTCGGGGGCGGCACTTTCGACGTCGCACTTATTTCGTCGAAGGACGGTGCGCTTTCCGTGCTCGGACACAATGGCGATAACTTCCTCGGAGGAAAAGATTTCGACTGGGCGGTCGTGGACAAGGTTATCGTTCCGAAGATTCTTGAAAAATTCGACATCAAAGACTTTACGCGCGGCAGCAAGAAGTACCGCAGCATATTTGCAAAGCTGAAATACTATGCAGAAACGGCGAAGATCGCGCTCTCGCAAACAGATGAGGCTACTATCGAAGTAGAGAAGATCGGCGAGGACGACAACGGCAAGGAAATTTATCTCACGATACCTTTCACCCGGAAAGATTTTGAGAAGCTCATCAAGCCGTTCGTCGACAAAACCATCGAATTGAGTAAAGAAACGATAAAGGATGCCGGAGTGAAGCAGTCCTCAATTTCTCGCATCGTGCTTGTTGGCGGTCCGACCATGATCCCGTACATCAAGGATAGGCTCGAAAAAGACCTCAAGGTAGAGGTCGACACATCTTCCGATCCGCTTACGGTCGTAGCGCGCGGCGCGTGCATCTACGCAGTGAGCCAGAAGATCCCGAAGGAATTGCTCGAATCTAAAAAGGCTACAGACGCATCGGTAAAAACTCTGCGCCTCAATTACGAGTCTCTGACCTCGGAGACAGAGGAAACTTTGACGGGTGTTGTCGAAGAGCTCAAGGATTCGGAGGAGGTTTATTTCATCCAGGTGCAGAGCGAGGGCGGCCAATTCAGCGGAAAAAAGATAAAGCTCAAGAACGGAAAATTCATTGAAACAGTCAACCTCGATAAGAACAAGACGACGCTCTTCTGGGTGTATCTCTTCGATGCGGACGGCAACCCGATCAAGACCGATCCGGAATCTTTTTCTATTACTCACGGGCTTTCCGTATCTGGCGCACCGATACCGCACTCGATAGGCGTGGGTATTGTAAAGCGAGGGTTCAGCGGTGCGAGCTTCGCGATGGCTGAAGAGTTCGAGGTTATCTTTGAAAAAAACAGCATCCTACCGCTCAAGGCGACCCGCACCTACAAGACACTAAAGGGGCTTGCGAAAGGTGATAAAGACAATGCGCTCCCGATTAAAATCCGCGAGGGCGAATCTCATATACCCGATCAGAATCAATTCATCTGTGACCTAAAAGTCACCGGGGAAAAGCTTCCGTATGATCTGCCCGAAGGCACGGAGATCGCACTTACTATCGAAGTGAACGAATCCCGCGAGGTAAAAGTCGAGGCATTTATTCCTTCTATCGACCTCACATTTAGCGCACGCGCGACGATACACGCAGAGAATTTGAGCGTGGAAGAAATGGAGGCGCAGCTCAAGCAACAGACCGAGCGTGTGAAGAAGGTCGAGCAGTCATGCACTCCGGAAGAAAAGGGCAAACTGCAGACCCTTGTGCAAACGCTCGAGAGCAGTCTGTCGACCGCAAAAGTCGATGAGGACGAGAAGCGAAAAGCAGACAAGCAGCTCAAGGATTTGAAGATACGCCTCGACGGGCTCGAAAAGATGAAAGAGCTTCCACAGCTTATCTCCGAGTACAACGAAAAAGTGAAGAGCATCGAGGGGTTCATCGAAGAGTGGGGCGACCAAAAGGAAAAGAACATGTACTCCGATCAGCTGCGCGTGCTCAAGGAGCAGGGCGATCTCGCAATCGAAAAATCCGACAAGGTGATGCTTAGCCAGTCGCTCGAACATCTCAGTGATCTCGCTCAAAAAGTGCTGTTCTCCAACCCTGTATCGTGGGTCTATATGTTCAACAAGATCAAGGAAACGAGCCATGCCTGGCTGAATCCGAAAGAGGCGGAGTATTACATGAACAAGGGGCAACGTGCTATGGAGCTCAACGATGCCGAAGAGCTGAAGCGCGCGGTCCATAATCTTATGCTTCTTCTCCCGCCGAGCGAGCAGAAGATAATCGAGGGGAATATGTCCGGCATAACCAAATAAAGCTATGTCGAACCTCCTAAAAAATAACGCATACCATATCCTCGGCCTCGATACCTCTGCAGCGCAGAGGGATATTCAAAAGCGCTCAAAAGAGATCGTTAAGTATCTCCAGATCGACGACACACCGGAGTATGATCTCGACCTCGGGGTATTCGAGAATTTCCGCACCGAAGATTCGGTCAAGGATGCTGTTCAAAAACTCACCTCACCGAAGAAGCAGATAAAAGATTATTTCTTCTGGTTCCACATAGCGGACGAGGTGGATCAGCAGGCGGTCGGCATCCTGCGCAAGAAAGACCCTGAGGGGGCTATTCGTGTATGGGAGCACAACGCAGAGGGAGATTCAACGAAGGCGATGTTTTACAAAAAGAATCTCGCACTCCTCTACTGCATCCTTCTTTTCAAAGAGGACGACAAGCGATATTTGAAAGAGTCGCTGAAGCTCTGGCATGAGCTCATCAGTTCGACCAAATTCTGGAGCGCCTTTACGAAGGTGTATAAGCACAACGACGAGCTCAACACAGACCAAGAAATCATCTCAGATTTTCATAAGCAGGCTTCCTCTTTTCTCTCTGATCTCTATACCGAGCTAAGTCATGCCCGTGGGGACGACAGCTATGTGGCGGAATTCACAAAGGTATTCCATCTTCGCGGCGAAAAGACCGAGAAGGTTGTCATGGCTCCTATTTTCCACGAGATCACCGAGGCGGTTGAGAAGCTCGAAGCGATGAAAGTATCGGAAGACGGCGATCTCGATAAGGAAGAGGCGGCACTAATTAAGCAGCACATCGGCAAGATACAGGAAGGCTGCAATAAGCTCATCGACCTGGGTCTTTATGACGACAGCCAATCCAAGACGATACGCGATCGTGCGGCTGCAGCCATTCGCTCTATCGTTATCGACATCCACAACAACCTAGATGATCTCCCGAAGGCGGAGCAGCTGCTAAATATTGCGATGCAATTCGTAGGCACTTCCGGCATGGAGAACAAGCTCAAGCAAGACCTCGATCAATTCCATAAAAATAAGAAGTTCTCAAGCACTCTTGAGCCGATCATGGCTCTCATGAACGATAAGAAGTATATCGAGGCGATTGCGCTTATCGATAAAGAAAAAGAAGAAAATAAAGACCCGGAGTTCAACAAGGCGATGGACGCGAAGAAAAAAGAAGCCGTGACGCTTTTCGGGGTCTCGCATTTTCTTGCAGCAAGAAAAGAGTTTGAGGCGAAGAATTGGGATACTGCAGTACCAATGTTCGAAAAGTCGGCCTCGGTCATTTACGAAAACCTCGACCTCTTCGACGTTAATAAAGAGGTCATCGATTCCTGGCTTGAAACCATCAAGAGCAACGTCAAAATAATCACATCTGACAATGCCAATGAGATCGATGAGGTGCACAACAAAATGAAAAAGCAGATCGACGATGCGTTCGACGAACGTCTCGAGCAGGTAGCAATCAAGGTACTCATCGATTCCTACTTCTACATCGGCATGAGGCAGGTCACGAAAGATCAGGGAGGCGGCTGGGGTTGGAGTTGGGTATGGTGGATTATTGGGTTCCTAGTTATTCGCGCCATCTTTAGCGACTGGTAATTTTATGACTGAGAAAAAATCACTAGACTTTAATTTCTTGGATGAGAGTCCCAAACAAGCTGGCGAAAAAGCCAGCGTTGAACCTGTTGCAGTTGCGCACCCGGTCGCGACACCAGGCGAGAAGGTAAATTTCTTCCACTACCTCAAGGAGTGCTACACAAACTTCAACGCATTTTGCCGAAAGTATCTCGGGGTCAAAAACCCTCCGTATCTTCTCGTTCTTATATGGATTTTCGGCATGGGATCGGCCGCTGACAGGTTGATCGGTTCGTTGCAGGATTATACGAGCTGGGGCGAGATATGGGCGATAGTGCTCTTTGGAGGCATCCTAGCCGGTGCGCTCGGGTACTTCATCGGGGGCTGGTGGTACAACGTCCGAGTGGGTTGGTCGAAAGGAAAGGAAAACGTGGAAATGGCGCGGGGCATCTATCTTTTTACGTCGCTTCCGGTGGCTCTCGTGAGCATCCTCTCGCTTGCCCTCAACCAGATGGCGTATGGGCAAGATTACCTCGATTACTACTACTCTGACGCCTCGACTGTAGACCTCTTGGTTTTCTTTGTTCTCCTTGCTGCGTATTTCTACACCATCCGTTTGAGCTACAAGGCGGTCCGGGAAGTGATGGGCGCTGAAAGGAAGCGCGCGATCGGGTGGTTTATTGTTCTACCGTCTGTTTTCTATGGTGGCCTCATCCTATTGAGTGCAATGTAAATTCATGAGCGATAAAGACAAAAAATTAAAACTCGATCTCGACTTCTTGGGAGAAAATGCCCCAGAGAAATCTGAAAAGAAGCACGAGCCGAAAAAAGAGCATCACAAGCCGGAACACAAAACGCCGGAAGATGATGCTCCGATGTCGAACACCACGAAGGGAATTATCGGGGCGTGTGTCGTCGCTGGTTTGCTTATTTTTATTGCATTGGCTAGTACGGGCGACAGTTCTTCGTCCGCGACCACTTCAGGTAATACGCTTCCGCCTCCTTCAAATACGCAGGACCTCGATAGTATTTTGAATACAAATAAAGCCGGAACGAATTCTTACGTTCCAGTAGCGGAGCGCACAAAGACAGCGAATCAAATCTGCAAAGACGAGTACGGCACCCAAGCCTATTCAACCGGGCAGAAAGATTCATCCGGCGATCCTGTATGCGACTGCAACGATGGGTATCAGTGGAATAGCGGGCAGACGGCATGTGTCGCGGTACCGGCAACTCCGAAAGTACAGACCCCTCTGGAGATTTGCCAAGAGCGAAACGGCTCACATGCGGGTTATGAAAGCTCTACTAACTCATGCACCTGTCAATCTGGCTATTCGCTAAGCGCCAGTTCGAATCAATGCGTCGATGCTCTCCAAGCGCGTGATGATAGTTGCTCAGCACAGTGGCCGAATACAAGCTTCTTAAAGTACGATACGACGACGGGTAAGAACGTCTGTGATTGCGACGCGGGTTATTCCTGGAACAACGACCAGACTGCTTGCTACACGGCAGCGGCATACACGAAATCGTGCGTCGATTCCTATGGGACAGGCTCCGTATCTACAGTCACGGGCGGAAAGCGTTATTGCGACTGCGGGTATGGGTATGCCTTCAATCCAGGTAGGACTATGTGCGTCACGACAGCGTCGATAAATGCGATCTGCGAAAGGGATGTCGGCAGGAATAGCCGCTACGCAGGAACGTCGAGCGGCGGTACTTATGATTGCACCGAGCCCTATTAAATTTATGTCGAATCCAATAAAACCACTTCTTCATCCGGGATATAAGCTCAAAGAAAACGTGAGCGTAGTTTCCCGTGTCGAAAAGATTCTCTTCACCGAGGTGTATTCGCTCTCCAATGAGAAATTTCTTTATCTCTTCACCAACATTCAGCAGGACGAGGTCATCGATCGGAGCCAGAAGTACGAGCTGGTGAACCTGGACCTGGGCGGCAAGAAATACCTCGGTGTGATTACCGACGAGCATTCCCACGACAAAATAACGGCGATCATCGACGATTTGACGGTCCTGCGCGGCTTCGACTGTGTGGCCGGCATGCGACCCCTTAAGGCAATGCTCATGAGCGATGTCATAGAGCCGCTCCAACATCCGGAGAAATTTAAGAAATTCAAGCTTTCCGTACCGAACGGCATATTGCTTTATGGTCCGCCTGGATGCGGCAAGACTTTTATCGTAAAGAAGTTGGCGGAAGAGCTGGGCTATAACTTTATCGAGATGAATCCTTCGTCGGTCGCGACGCCTTATGTGCACGGGGCAGTAAGCAACATCGCGAAGGTGTTCGAGATGGCGAAGCTCAAGGCTCCGTCTATCGTGTTCATCGACGAGATCGAGGGGCTTGTCCCAAAGCGCGAAGAGCTCTCATCCTCCGCGGACATCAAAAAGGAGGAAATCAACGAGTTCCTGCTGCAGCTCAACAATGCCGGGAACAATAAGATTTTGGTCGTAGGCGCGACTAACCGCCCCCACATGATAGATTCGGCCATCCTCCGCTCCGGAAGAATGGATAAGCGCGTATACGTGGGCCCGCCGGATTTTGAGGCGCGCAAAGACATGATGCGCATCTGCCTTGCCGGGCGACCTTACGACAAGAAGATAGACTTCGAAAAGCTCGCGAACATGACGGAATATTACGTCGGGTCCGACATTGAGCTCATCGTGACCGAAGCGGCGCGTCTGGCGGTTGCGAAGGACGAGGCGCTCGTCACCGAAGATATGATCGTAGAGGCCATCAACAAATTCTCGCCTTCCATTTCCTCGGCAGAGATTCTCTATTTTACGCAGTTCTCGAACATGGAGAGGTCTTAAAATTTATGATTACCAAAGAGCAACACGAATACAGGGTTCTATTCTCCAAGATCGCGGCAATCGCGCTTCTCGTTGCGGTGATTCCGATTTGGCCGTACTTCTTCTACCAGGCGCTCAAGCTCGTGGTCTTTGGTGCGGCCGCATTTTCGGCATACCTGTACCACAAGGAAAAAAAGAAAGGCTGGATGCTGACGATGATCGGCATCGCGATAGTATTCAATCCGATCAACCCGCTTTACTTCGGGCACTTCCTTTGGTCGATTGTCGACCTGGTAGTGGCGTGGTTGTTTTATTCATCGCCGAAAGAGAAGTAATTATTCGCTAACTTTTTATTATGCAAAATTTAACCATGCGAGATGTCGGTCGTTTCATCAGTCGGTTCTGGTTTCTTTTATTGATCGGCGGCTTCGCTCTTTGGGGGGTACTCGAACCGAGCACATCCACGCCATTACCAGAGCCCTCCAATACAGCACAAGCGGAGCAGGAAACTTTTGTACCTGACCTTACTCCGGGCAACTCTTTGCCGACCGGCACAGTGCTAAAGAAGCGCAGCGCATATCTACAGGGCGAAGGAGAATTGAAAATCGAAAATGGGACGAGCTATGACGCGGTAGCGAAGCTGATTCGTGACGGGGCTTCGGTGCTTACTGTGTACATTAAGGCGAATAGCACCTATTCGATGCTCAATATCACCGACGGCACATATTGGCTCGCCTTTGCGCAGGGTACGGACTGGAACGCTGAAACTGGAAAGTTCAATCGAAATGCGCACACCTCAGCTTTCGACGAAACGTTCGAGTTTGAAACGACCGATACCCAAAGTGCAGGATGGGAGGTCACCCTTAATGCGGTAGCCGGAGGCACGGCGAGCGCGAGCGATGTTGATCCTTCGCAGTTCGATCAATACTAAAATGCAAAATCCTCGCGTAAAGGCCGTACTACATAAGGTTCTCTTCGCCGTTGTGTTCATGGGCCTGGCGATCGCGAGCTACGCAATATACGACCGCTTCATAAAGGTTCCTGTGGTTGCAATCGCAGACGAGTATGCGGATGAGGACATGAATTGCTCTGTCGTCGGTATTAATCTGCATGGCGGGCTTTTGACCTACATACCGCCGAAGAGCGAGAGTGGTGGTGATCTATTCGAGAATACAGACGTGGTCTCAAGCGAAGAGATAAATTACATCATCAAGCAGGCTAATGAGGACGATTCGGTAAAAGCTATATTGCTCGAAGTGGATTCTCCCGGCGGTCTGCCGGTAGCCGGAGAAGAGATAGCGAACGCGCTCAAAAATAGTTCCAAGCCGACTGTGGGCGTCATACGATCGAGTGGGCTTTCTGCCGCTTATTGGGCTGTGAGCGGAGCGGAGCATATATTCGCTTCACGGAATTCCGATGTCGGAAGTATTGGGGTCACCTCGTCTTACCTCGAGAACGTCGGGAAGAATCTAAAGGATGGGAACGATTATGTGCAGTTGAGCTCGGGAAAATATAAAGATGCTGGAGATCCCGACAAGCCTCTCACTGACGAGGAAAAGCAGCTCTTCCTACGGGATATAAAAATCGTGCATCAAAACTTTATTGCAGACGTCGCGGCGAATCGGGATATACCGATAGCGGATGTGCAAAAGATGGCTGACGGCTCTTCGGTCCTGGGGGATAAAGCAAAGGCACTTCACTTAATCGACGACATTGGCGGTTTGCCGGAAGCTGAAAAGTATATCGAGGGAATTATCGGGGAGAAGCCCGAGGTCTGCTGGTACTAGCCCATAGGTACACAAAAAGCCCGCCACGGGCTCCGACCGAAGCCGGACGTACAAGTTTCCCTGTACGGCGATCAAGCATTCCCATGACGGGTTTTTTATGCTTGATCGCCTCCCTTCACCATGCCTCTGGATATTCCAAAGGTTTAGGCTACTACTGCTTATTCGGTTGTCTCTAAATGATAGCATTTTTCGATGAAAATAGGGTAGGTCTTTACTACACTTGGATGTAGTGCTACACTACCCCTATGGCTATACCAGAGGGGGAAAAGAACAATATTTGGAAGGAAGTAGAGGCCACATCACCCGATCTCCTAAAGACCTTTCTGTCTCTCAAAAACGAGGACGAATTGAAGGCTTTTTTCCGTGATCTCATGAGCGAGCGCGACTTGAGGGAATTCGCTATGCGCTGGGAGGTCGCCAAGAAACTCGATGCGGGAATCCCTATGTCGCAGATTCAGGAAGAGTATAAGCAATCGTATACGACGATCACGAAAATAAACCGCTGGTTGAAGGAAGGATGCGGAGGCTACAAGATGATGATCGAGCGTATGAAGAAAGATGCGAAAGGCAAATGAAATGCGCCCGGTCCAAAACTCCAAACGACGGATTCAAATCGGCGTTATGGGTTCGGCGGCCGATCTTAAGTACGGGAAAAAACTAGCAAAGTTGGCGGAGCGGGTAGGATACCTCGTCGCGAAGAGCGGCGCGGTTTTATTGTTTGGAGCAGAAAAAGATTACGATTCACTTTCGACTGCAGCGTGCAGAGGTGCGAAGAAGGCCGGCGGATTTACTGTCGGCGTGACTTACGGCAAGGGAAAAGATGTGTACGAGAAAAATGCCGATGTCATTATCGCGAGCGGGCTTGAGCGTGGCGGCGGCCGGGAAATGACCCTCGTCTTGAGTTGCGATGCGATCATTGCGATCAGTGGCGGCTCGGGAACTCTCACCGAAATGGCGGTCGCGTACCAGGCGAATATCCCGATGGTGATTCTAAAAGGCACGGGCGGATGGAGCGGAAGGCTCGGCGGAAAATTTATGGATGCTCGGAATCGAATTAGAGTGGAGATCGCCGACACGCCTTTGAAGGCTGTCAAACTCGCTCACTCGCTCATAAAAAGATAAAATAGTTAGTGGGTCATTGTCCTTTTTCATAATCCAAATCCTCACAGAAAGGAGGCTTCGATGCAGTCGCTTCACTCGGCGCCTTCTCATGGGGACTACTATGTCGTGACCCATGATGTGGCGCAGCGCCTTCAGTCGTTCCGATCGGCCACTCTCGATGTGCCGCGTCAAAACGATCCGATGTTCGATGATTTTCACGCGGGGCTTCAAGAGAAGATGCAGCAAGCTCTCGTCGGCGTGTCCGTACATACGGTACATATCGATGATCTGGCGCGCACCATTTGGGAGAAGGTAAAGCATAGGGTCGGCGACCGGCTGGTCGTGAGCACCTGCTCTGAAATAATCTCCGTCTTGAACCGCGGGAGTCGAACACTCAACATCAACCGCCTCTTCGACAGCAGGGGCGAGCTTGTCGGGCATGGTCCGCGTCCGGGATGTGAATCCCTGGCGAGGCAGCTCGACGACCTTGCTTCCGCAGCCGGAAACCGCTCCGTCTTTCTCATAGAAGAAGGGGCGTACAGTGGCGGCACTATTCGCTTCGTGCTCCGGCAGCTGCACGAGCGCGGGGTAGAAGTGTCGACGTTGGTCATGGGTTTCTGTACTCCTAAGACCCGCGACTACATCAAGGAGGTCTTCGACGGCGAAATCATCGTGATAAACGAAATCGGCGAGCTCGTCGACTGGATCACCGATCACGATCTGATTCCGTTCACGCCTGGATGCGGGCGGGTGATGGAAGAAAAAACACCGGAGGGTTGCGTCTGTGCTTTTCCATACATTCTGCCTTTCGGCCGGATGGAGGAATGGACGAGCTTACCGGAGGACATCGCCCGGGGCATCTCCAGATTTTGTTTGGAGGCAAGCATCCGCTTCTTTGATGGATTCAGCAAGAGCGACGGCAGCGCCCTCACCATTCGGGACCTTGTGGACAGCTACCCTGCGGTCCCGATCCCGGTCGGAAACGGCGAAATTCCTTCGCTCGATGCGGAAGTGGTGGGGTTCCTTCGGGCAGTCCGGGGGAGGCTCGTTTAGTTCGTTTTTGAAGCACTCATGAGGCCGTATTTCTCCGCGTGGATAAATACGGCCTCTTTCTTTTACCCCAAAATGGGGCAAAATAAGCCTTTGTTGAGCCATATTTTATTGACGAAGTATCTTTAGTATCCCACAACAGACTTTACGACTTGACAACTAAATGGTCACTACACTAGAGTGTAGTGCAAGCCATTGTCCCGAACAGGGATCAGTCCGGATTTCCGGCTGATGCGACCAATGGGCGTTTAGCTGACAATCCGAAACCAGCTCGATATGATGGGTAGGTATATCCGCAAGGGTATATCGCCCCAGCTGGGGATGAAAAAGCTAAGAGCCCACCTAGAGTCGCATCAGGGTGGGCTTTAAGCTTTATGCGCCTTAGCGAAACAATCGAAGAATTCAACAAAGTCCGCTCTTTCCGCGGAGCGAAAATGACAACTGTCCGATACGACAGGTTGCTTCGTATATTCTGCTTGTGCATGCAGGACCCGGAGCTCGAGGACATTGATCTCCCGCACATCCTTTGGTATTTCCAGGAGCTCGAACGTTTGGGCTGGAAGCCGAACGGAATAAACATCGTGGCGATCGCTATCCGAAAGTTTTTTGAGTTCTGCAATTTGCGCGGCTACCGCACCTTCAACGAGCAGCTTATTCCGGTGCCTCGCAAAGAGTTCAATATTCCGCGCGTCACCGACATCGAAACTTTCAAAAAGATTCTCAAGCAGATTCCGGATAATTCTCCTCGACCGCACCATATCCGCAACCGCGCGTTCCTCCTGCTTCTGTGGGATACAGGCGCACGCGTAGGCGAATTGTGCTCGATCGATAGTGCAGACCTCGATCTTAAAAAGAGAACCGCACTAATCCATACGGAGAAGTCCCGAGGTCGACGTCCAATTCGACAAATATTCTGGACGGAAGAAACAAATAAACATCTCAAGCTTTGGATTGAGAAGAAAGAGCATCTGCAAAAGCTGTTCAAGTTCCACGATCCGGAAGCGCTCTTCGTGTCCATATCGAAGTGCGGGCAATACGATGTGCGCGGTAGCCGAATGGGAAATCGCGGCGCGGCAGAGATCATGCGCATGCTTTCAAACAAGGCAAAGATTCCTGTGGTCAACGCGCACTCAATACGACATTCGATGGGTCGCGATACTGTCCGGACACTCCGAAGCAATTCGGCGGTCTCGAACGTGCTCGGCCACTCGAACCTCGACAGCTCTTACATCTACACGATGCTTTGGGGTGAGGATTTGAAGGAGGACTGGTCGCAGGTCATGAAGAAGCGAGGCAATCCGCTTGCCGCGGCTCCGAAATCTGCGAAGGGTTTTCCGCGAATGAAGGGTCGGCAGGAATCTGCAACGCAGGGTAGGCTGCGCCCGGTGGTTATCAAAACCGGCAAGTACGGGCGGATGGTCCGGCAGTAGGCGCAAGGAGTGCGAAGCATTGCATCTCTGGAATGATAAGGAGTTCCGAGATAAAATGTAGGCATGAAAGCAAATACAGACCGGAACGAGGAGATCGTAGCTCTCCACGACCTGAACCCCAAGAAATATTCTTTCGGCGTTCTAGCAAAAAAGTATAGGAAAACAAGGCCAACCATCCAGGAGATATACTGGCGGGAGAAGGCAAAGCTCGGCGACAAAAAAGCCCTATCGCACCCCATGATCCGGAGGAAATACCCGGAGCTGGCGGGGCGTAAGGGGTCGGCCAAGTAGGGCATTTGCAAGGTGTAAGGAGTGCGCTATAGTTATATACAGGTCTTTGAGAATTAAATATAAATCTCGCTCGCTTTTAGAGGACCTCTAGGCTGGGGTGTTCCAAAAGCGAGCGGGCGAGGTTTTTCTTAAAAGCGGCCTCGGTGTACAATAAAGGGCATGAATATCGCCCTTTCTTTCCCACATTTGCTAGGTTGGTATGATAACGAAATGGGGTATGCGTATACCCTCGTCGAGCATATAAAGAAACTAACTGCTGCACTCTGACTCTCCCGTATGACCATC
>JAIOPK010000019.1 GCA_021413945.1 Candidatus Uhrbacteria bacterium | reverse complement strand
GCTGATGGCAGGTTCTCCTCGACCGTCCCCTTCATGACGAGAAATTCCTTGCTGGGAGACGTGTTTTTACCGGCCATAGGTTGTTGAAATCATGGTCGGATCATAACAAAGCCAAAAAATAAGGTCAATCATGCAGCCTTGCGGATCGGCTTGGCAACCTTAGGGACGACGCGGATTTTCTCGGGGTTTACCGGGTCGAATGTGTGGGCGCGCTCGAAATCGAGGGGGAATACGGATTTGAGTTTTCGACCATCGAATGTGAGGAGGAAGTCTTTGATATACCAAGGTTTGTCGATTTTGAGCGCTTGGCGGTATGTGTCGACGACTTGCTTGATCAAACGCTCTGCATCGATCTGCGCCGCCTCGATCTCCCCTGCCGACCAGCCCTCGTCGATAAGTTTGTCCCAAATATCCTGACCGGATCTGCCGGGGACGTATTCCATCATCAAAAAGTCCGATGTACCGACGTGCATCATACCGAGCGGTTTTGGCGATGGGAGTCCGGCCTTGTGCGCACGATCGAGAATACGGAGCTCGTGGTCGGGATCGGGCGTTTTGTCGGGCTGTGTTAATTTGAGCACGAATGAGTAACCGTCTTGATCCGTCATTTTCCAAACGATCTCGTTTACGCCCTCGACTCCGGTGTCGGTTTTGTCGACATGCTTGAGCTTCTTGGCATTCGACAGCGCAAATTCGTAAGCTTTGTCGATAAACTCGGGTGGCAAATCGTTCTTGGCACCGGGTAACAAGCGGAGCGTATAATGTTCGCGCTTGATCTCGGCGAATGGATTTACCATTTCGAAGGACATACCTTCGCAGGATAGCAAATCGCCCCCAAAGGGGCGATTCTTTTACATTCCTGCGACCGTCGCCTTGATTCTCCGAACTCCCGCCGATACAGCTTCCTCTTTTTGAATCTTGAAGCTTCCCAGTTCCGCCGTGTGCTCGACATGAGGTCCTCCGCAGATTTCCTTGGAGAAGAATCCCTTTTTCTCGTCGCCGACGAAGTAGACATTAATCTTGCCTCCGAGCTGAGCGTACTTGTCCTCAAACAAACCGATCGCTCCCCTGCTCTTGGCTTCATCGACGGTGAGCTGTTCGCAATGTACCGGATAATCCTTTTGGATTGATTCGTTTACAAGCTCCTCGACTTTCACGATTTGTTCCGGCGTCATCTTTTGGTCGTGGGAGAAGTCGAAACGCAATCGTTCAGCGGTGATGTTCGAGCCTTTCTGCGCGACATGATCGCCGAGAACGGTGCGAAGCGCTTGATGAAGCAGGTGCGTTGCGGTGTGCAAGCGCGTTGTTTCGACGGAGTTGTCGGCGAGACCGCCTTTGAACGAACCGGCCGACGAGGAGCGCGACAATTCCTGATGCTTCTTGAATTCGGATTGGAACACGGCGCGGTCGACGGACTCACCTTTTTCACGGAGAATTTCTTCCGTGAGCTCGAGAGGGAAACCGTAGGACGAGAACAGCAGGAATGCGCCTTCACCCGAGATCGCGCCCTTTGACAGCATCTTCTCGAGTTCCTTCATCCCCTTCTCGAGCGTCTTGCCGAATTTTTCTTCCTCCTTCTTAAGCTCGTCGACAATCTTCGACAGGTTCTGCGTCAGTTCGGCGTAGTGACCGCCGTATTCACCCGCATAGACTTCCGCGATGAGATGCGTGAACGGATCGAGAATTCCCAAGCGGCGGCCTTCGCGGATCGCGCGGCGGAGAAGACGGCGGACGATATAGCCTTGGCCGACGTTTGAAGGCGAGACGCCGCGTTGATCGCCGATGATGAAGGTTGCGGCGCGAAGGTGGTCGGCGATGATGCGGAAGGCGCGTTCGTTGCCTTCGTAGGATTTATTCGAAAGTGACGTGATCTTTGCAATCACCGGCTGGAATGCGTCAGTCTCAAAAATCGTGTCGACATTTTGGATGACGGCCGCGATGCGTTCGAGGCCCATGCCGGTGTCGACGTTCTTTTGCTTCAAAGCGACAAACGAACCGTCGGCTTGTTTGTCGTATTCCATGAATACGTTATTCCAAATCTCGACAAACTTTCCGCAATCGCAATTCTGATGACACTCGACGCCAAAGAATGGATTGTGTGCTTTTCCGGTGTCGTAGAAAATTTCCGTGTCGGGTCCGCATGGTCCCGTGAGTCCGGCGGGTCCCCACCAGTTTTTCTTTTTTGGGTAAGCGCGAATGCGATCGCCTAGCTCGGCTGCAATGCCGACCGTCTCGAACAACCCCTGCCAAATTCCGATCGACTCATCATCTTGAGGCGCATCTGCATCGCCCTCAAAAACGGTGACGTAAATCTTTTTTGGATCGATACCAAGCCAGTCCTTGCTTGTGAGAAACTCGAATGACCACGAGATCGCTTCTTGTTTGAAATAATCGCCAAGCGACCAGTTGCCGAGCATTTCAAAAAACGTGAGGTGGCGATTGTCGCCGACTTCGTCGATGTCGTCAGTTCGAACGCATTTCTGGGAGTCCGCGAGACGCTTGCCGCCCGGATGAACTTGTCCCTGCAAATACGGAACAAGCGGATGCATGCCGGCCGTCGTAAAGAGGACGGTCGGATCGTTTTCCGGAACGACAGAAGCGGAAGGGATGATGGCGTGGCCCTTCTCTTGGAAAAAATCCAGGAATTTCTGGCGGATTTCGTTGGTCGTCATAGTGACTAGACTGCCTTTATGCGGCGTTCTTGGCAAACTGGCGTGTCAGCATTTGCGCTTGGTTCACAAATACCTTGAGCAGAGAGACATCGACTTCCTGAATTTTGTCGGCGCCTTGTTCCATATGTAAGAGCAGGAACGCCTTTGTATCGTCGACGTGGTCGGCGGGAATCACGAGCACTTCTTTTCCATCTTCCGAACGTATAAACGCATGTCGGGACTTGTTCTCATTCAGGTCGCGTAAATCCTTGTTGGGAATCTTGAAAACAAGTTCGCGGCCGGTGTGATGGACATACTCCCCTTCCGTGCGCATCTTGGAAACCGAGAGCACGCGCAGCATCGCCGATAACGCGCCGGCGGAAGCGCAGGCATTCATCGCGATGGCCGTGTAGAGTTCTTTCGGGACTTTGGAAGACGAGTCGACGGTGAGCGACGTTTCATTCGCGACCTTCATCAGCAATTCGATTTTGCGATTCACCGAACCGATATAGGCGTAGGACTCGATCAGTTCCTGTTTGGCACGTGCATAGCTGGTTTCAACGGCGACGCGCTCTTTCTCACGGCGCTCCATGATGCGCTCATAGGCCGCAAAGGATGCGAGTCCGGCAAGGCCGAAAGCAAAAATCGATAACTCTTCCAAACGCTCTTCCGTCAGGCCAAATCGATCTTTGCTGTGAATCGAGGGCGACAAAACCGCTAGAACAAAGAAGAGCAGGTAAACAAGAGAAATCCACTCCAGTTTTGGGGCCTTCATCATGCGCCCGAGTCTAGCTTGTCTTCCGCAAGAAAGCCACCGCCCAGACATTCCTCGCCCTTATAGAAGACGGCGGATTGGCCGGGAGCGAGGGCCCAGACGGGTTTGTCGAATGTGATCGACCAGGATTGCTTCGTCGTCGGACTCCTCGCAATGACAGCGGGGACGGGTTCCGAGTGGTAGCGGACGACAACTTCGATACGACCGTCTGCGGGAAGATCGTTCAGCAAGTGGATGTTGTCGACACGCGCGCTCGTCGAATACATGAGCGGATGCTCGCGGTCCGGGACGATAATAATACGATTCAATTTGCGATCCTTGGCCGCGACATACCAAGCCCTTCCATCTTTCGATACGTGGATGCCGTGACGCTGGCCGATCGTGTAGCCATCGAGACCATCGTGTTTGCCGATGATCTCTCCTTCCGGATTGACGATGTCGCCGGGAGTCGAGGGATTGCGGAGTCGAAGAAACTCGTGGAAATCGAGTTTGCCGACGAAACAGATTCCTTGAGAATCAGGTTTATTGGCAACGGGGAGCGCTCGTTCTTCCGCCATGCGTCGGACTTCCGACTTTTGGAGATCGCCGATGGGGAAATAGCTTTTCGAAAGCGAGTCGACGGAGATACGGTGCAGGAAATAGCTTTGGTCTTTGGCGGGATCAATGGCGACGAGGAGATGGTGGCCGTTGTCGTGGCGAACACGGGCGTAGTGACCTGTCGCGATGCCGTCGAAGCCGAGCTTGATGGCCGCGTCGAAAAATAAACCGAATTTAATTTCTTCATTACACAAAACATCCGGATTTGGAGTGACGCCTTGGCGATACTCGGCGAACATTCGGTCGAGGACGCGCTGACGATATTCTTTCTCAAAGTCGAACGTTAAAAGCGGAATGCCAAGACGTGCGGCAACACGAAGTGCATCGCGACGCTCTCCGCGCCATTCACACTCCCCTGTCCACAAATCCTTCGAATCGGACCAGTTTTTGATGAAACCTCCGGTTACATCGTGGCCTTGTTCGACCAAGAGCGCGGCCGCAACGCTAGAATCAACCCCGCCGCTCATGCCGACGAGGATTTTCAACTTCTTCTTTTTTTTGAAAAAATTAAACATTTGAGCGGACCCGTTTGGCACGCACTGCATCGAGGCCCTGCTTCACCAAACCATTTTCTTCCTGTACCGCGAGTTGTCCGCATGCGGCGTCGATGTCTTCTCCGAATGTCACGCGATGCGTCGCCGAGATTCCGCGTTCTTCCAGCCATTCTACGAAGGCGATGCGCTCTTCTCGAGCGGTCGGGTCGAATGCTTCTGTCGGATGGTATTTGATGACGTTTACGTGCGAGAGACGATGGTCGTGCGCGAGTAGACGTGCGAGCGCGTTTGCGTCGGACTTGTGATCGTTGATGCCTTTCAGGAGCAAGTATTCAAACATCACTTTGCGGTTGGTTTTCTTCATGTAGACGTGAACCGCGTCCATCAGCTTGGCGAGCGGGTAAGCCTTGTTGACCGGCATGAATTTGTCGCGGACTTCATCGGTGCCGGCGTGAATCGAGATCGCGAGGTTTACTTGAAGCGGTTCATCGGCGAGCTTCAAAATTCCGGGGACGATTCCGCAGGTCGAGATGCTCATGTGGCGGGCGCCGAGATTGAGGCCGTCTTTGTCGTTCAACTGCTTCAGCGCGGCGATGACATTGTCGTAATTATGAAAAGGTTCGCCCATGCCCATCATGACGAGGTTGGTAACATATTCTTTTGTCGGTTTGAGGAAGCGCGAGAAGTGGATGACTTGCTCGACAATCTCGGGGATCGAAAGGTTGCGCTTCAAACCCATCGTACCGGTCGCGCAAAAGGCGCAGGCCATCGCACAGCCAACTTGGGACGAGGCGCAGACGGTGTTACGGCCGTCGTCGTGACGCATGAGCACGGCCTCGATCTTTTGACCGTCGGCGCATTCGAACAATGTTTTCACGGTATCCCCTTGCGGCGAAACAATCGTTTTTACTTCTTTCAACGTATTCCAAGGAATCGCTTCGCGGCAGGCTTCACGCAAGGGCTTGCCATACGTGGTGACGCTATCCCAGTCTGCGCCGAGTTCAACAAAAAATGCGCGCTTGGCTTGGGCCAAGCGGTAAGCGGGCTCCCCGCGTTCCGCGAGTAGCGCTTTTAGGGCTTTGATATCCATATTCTTATGGCGCGAGCTCGATCAACTTTGAGCGCGTCGCCGGACCGACTACTCCATACCCCGAATTTCCCGCTTTGGCAAGGCCTTGGGCCACCTGAAACTTCTGTACGGCGGCCTTGGTTGAAGGCCCAAAATTGCCGTTGATTGGCTTAATATCGAGCCGTTCCTGTACCCAACGGACATCATCGCCGGACAAGCCAAAGTAGAGGCTCCGCATCGGGACGGGGTATTGGCTCATTTGCTTGAAATGATCCTCATCCGCCCAAGCCCACTCCGCAAGGCGTTTGGCGGAGTCCATCGCTCCCTGCGTCGACTTGGCTCCAAGAACGACGACCACGACGTCCTTTTTTGCATCCCTCGATTTGCCGTCTCCCACAAGCGGACTCAACATCGCCGTGTAGTTGTACATCGACTCCGGCAAGTATCCGGTTTTGCCTCCGACAAGGTACACGTCCGGATCCGCGAGCATGGGCGCATTCGTATTCTTAATCGTATGCGTGTTGGTGCTTCCGGCCAGCGTAAACGTGTAGGTTCCACTTTGCGATGCGCTCACAACCTTTGGTTGTTTGAACGCATTGCGCGCGATCAAGGCCATATCGTGCGCGGTCGTCGTATTCTTTGGATTCATTCCGGAGGGATCGCGAAAGGTCGAGGAAGTAGCGCCGATTGCTTTCACTTTGGCATTCATTTTGTTCACGAACGCGGAAATGCCGGGTCCGGCAAGTCGGGCAATCGCCATCGTCGCGTTATTTGCGCTCGATCCGAGAGAGCTTTGCCAAAGATCTGCCAAAATAACGCGCGATCCCGCCGTGACCCGCAAACGCCCTCCGCCGACTTCATCGGCCGACGACATCTTTACGGCCGTTCCCCAATTCCAACTCTTGTCGAGAAAAACGAGCGCCGTCACAAGCTTGCTTAAGCTCGCGGCCGTATGCGGAGCGTCCGGTTTAAATCCGTAGAGTAGTTTTCCGTCCGGCCGCATGACGACGGCGGACGCAAATTCGTTTTCCTGCGGAGCGTATTCCGCGGCCACGCCCGCGTGTCCCGTCATAAAGGACAGGATCACGAGCGCGCCGACGAGCGCGGAGGTTCCGCGTTGAAACATGTTAGTTTTCTACGATGACCGGCGTACCGACCGGAGCCCAATCGTACATTTCCTTGGCCGATCCGATCCCCAAACGCACGCAGCCGTGGCTCGCGGGACGGCCGAGGTGATTCGCTCCCTCTTTCTTACCGCCCGGCCATTCCGGTAATTCGTGGATTCCGTGGCCGCGTCCGCTGAAGGCCATCCAATACGGCATCCAAAGCTTGGAGGCCGATGACCACGCGCGCGTATTTTTACTCAACACTTTAAATTTGCCGACCGGGGTCGGGGTTTTAGGCAAGCCGCCGGAAATTTTAAATGACTTGATGGCGATGCCGGCTACGCGCTTCTCCATGGTCTGCGTCTTCAGTTTTATAAAAATCGATTTCCCGAGCTGAATCGGCTCCGTCGATGTCGGCGAGTAAGCCATCCCTACCTCCAAACCATCCTCAAAAGAGTCGCCGTCCGTATCTTTGTTGAGCGGATCGGTGCCAAATTTGACTTCGAGTACGTCGATCAGGCCGTCGCCATCGGTATCAAGTGTTTCTGGCGTGGAGGTTGCGGCATAAGCCGGTGTCGCGATCACGAGCAACGTCGCGCTAAGCAAGAGCCAGAACCACGAGCGCCAAGGCGAGACGATAGATGACAAAGCCGTCATAGCGGTGTTTCGCAACATAGGTGACAAGGAATCGAATGGCGAATAGGCCAAAGCCGAGCGCCGAGATAAAACCGACGGTAAGTGCGACGATCTGATCGCTCGCAATGCCCTGCTTGGCAACGCTTACGAGACCGTGGAGACCGGCGGCTGCGGTGACGGGAATCGACAGAAAGAACGAGAAGCGTGCGGCGGCTTGGCGCGTTAAACCCGCAAGGAGCCCGGCGGTGATCGTGATGCCCGAACGGCTCGTACCCGGAAAGAGCGCGAGCGGTTGGGCGATGCCGACGATCATGGCCTGCCTCCATGATACCGATTCATACGTATCTACGCGACTTTTCATCCCCTCGCTCCATCGGTCGGCCCCAAAGAGGATGAGACCAAAAAGTGCGAGATCAAATGCCACAATCCAAGTTTGGCGAACATTAGCCTCAATCCAGTCATTAGCGAGGAAGGCGATGATCAGCGCGGGAAGCGTCGCAACGGCGACTTTTAGGAGGAAGCCCCATGCTTTCCGATGGTACAGGCCGACGATGTCTTCACGGAAAAACCAAAACAAAGCGACAAGCGTGCCGAGATGAAGAACCGTGTCAAAGGCAAGTCCCTGATCGGGCCAACCAAATAATACGGGGACCAAGATGAGATGTCCGCTCGACGAGATCGGAAAAAACTCGGCGAGACCTTGGACGGCGCCGAGTACGGTGCCGCGAATGACGTCAAATAGGATGCCCATACTTACGCATCAAACATGATGCGCTCGCCGGGAGCAACGGGTTTCTGTGGCGATGACGAGGATGTCGGTGTTGGAGTCGGCGCGGACGAGCCTGAGCCGCTTCGTTTACGGCGGCGTTTCTTCTTTTCTCCGTCGACCGAAGGTGCGGAGATGGGTGCCGGAACGGAACGCGGCGGAATGGCTCCCGCGCGCTTCTCGAGCGACTGCTTGTGCATGTCTACCTTTCCGCCTTTTGCTTTCATGATTTCTGTCAGCAAGTCGTCGTCCTCCGGTTCCGAAGCGGGAACAATCTGCATCTTGGACGATCCGGGCTCTTGGACGAGGCGCGGGCGATTGGGAGCGGCGCTCTTGGGCGCAAGACTCGTCTCCCCTATCTCCGCTTCGCCTAACCCCTCGATCGGCAAGGGCGCGCGCTTCACCGCCTTGAAACCGCCGGATTTATTTTTGCGTTCTTCCGCGACAATGAGACGGCATTCCGCACAATAGACGGGACGCGAGGTGTCGAGCTGGATCGCGAGCTCGAATTTTTTGGCACAGCGGTCGCAGGTATGGGAAAAGGCCGGGCGCTTTTTCTGCTGCTGCGGGATGCTCGCTTGGATGGCGGCGAGACGCTCCGGACGAATCGTGAGAAACTCCGTCGTGTCGACGGGATGCTCGAGCTCGGCACTCGGTGATCGTGTTTGGAGAAATGTGCTCGCCGCTTTTTGCGGGGCAGCCTCTTCTTCCGCGGCTTTTGCCGCCTGTTCGTCTTCCGTCATGATGACGGGATACTGAATCGTCGGAGCCGTACCAAGCGGGCCCGCTTCCGTCGGTGTCAGCGAGGGAGCTGGAGCCGGACCTGTCGGGGTCGTTTCCATTCCGGCCCATTTGAGCACTTTTTCCTCGATAATCGGACGAGGCTCCGCGTAACGTTCTCGGCTCACGGCAACAACCTTGTCTTGGCTATTCGTGCGCTCGGCGATCGGTGGAAGCGTGTTAGCGGAGAAGGGTGAAGTGGCAACACCATCGACCATGAGTTTCAGGTAGATTTGGAACTTGGTGATATTCACCAAGTCTTCCGGCGTGAATGTCGGAGCGAATTCCGTTTCCATTGCCAATGCATCGGCGGCACCGACGCGCATCGCGATAATCGTACCGACGTTTCCAAAAATAGCGGCGGCAACTTCCTCTTCCAGCTGCTCAATATATTGGTGCGCGACAATCAGGTTCAACCGAAATTTACGCGCTTCCGAGAGAATCGCGGCGAATGATTCGTTGGCAAAGTTCTGGAACTCGTCGACGAAGAGGTAGAAATCCTTACGTTCCTTCTCCGGCATGTTCTGTCGTTCCTGCGCGGCAAGCTGGATCTTGGTGACGATCATTCCGCCAAGCAGACGCATGTTGTCCTCGCCGATTCTTCCTTTGGACAAATTCACAATGAGAATCTTTTCATCGTCCATGATGCGGCGGAGGTTGATGGTCGATTTGACCTGCGCGACGATATTACGAATGACCGAGGACGACAAAAATTGTCCGACCTTATTTTGGACGGGAGCGATCGCTTCCGTTGCATACTTTTCCGACCACGAGGCAAATTCCGCGATCCAGAATGTCTTGACGATCGGGTCGCGGATCTTGGCGACGACGCGCGCACGATACTCTTTGTCGACAAGGAGGCGGTTGATGCCGAGGAGTGTGGCTCCGGGATAATCGAGAAGCGCGAGGACACAGTTCATCAGAATGTATTCCATTCGAGCCGACCACACGTCCGGCCAAATCTTTTTGAATACACCCATCAAACCGGAAGCGATGAGGGGTTTTTGATCGTCGTTATCCGTTTCAAGGATATTGAAGCCGACCGGGTAATCGGTGTCGGCGGGGTTGAAATAGATGAGATCGTTAATGCGGTTGGACGGAATAAAGTCGAGTAATTTCTCCGCCGTGTCTCCGTGCGGATCGATCAGACAGCATCCGTGACCCTTGATAATGTCCGAGAGGATGAGCGACTCGATGAGTGTCGTCTTACCCATACCGGTCTTACCGATGATGTACATGTGACGGCGCCTATCGTCCGTCTTGATACCGAACTTGCGTTTCGCATTCCGAAAATTGGTCTCCGCAAAAAACGTGACATGCTCGTTATGATCAAGACAATTCGCTGATGACATAGGTTAGCCAAACGGGATATTGGCCGGGGCCTCAGACTTTTTGGCCTCGATTCGGCGCAGGCCCGGCGCTTTCACCTGAAGCAAGATCGGGAAATGCCAAAGCGTGGCCAGCTCTTCCGAGGACATGAAGAACTTGGGCAAACCCGACCAGCCACTGCGACTGCGGTAGGCGCGCACCATCTTGCTCTTGCGTTGGGCGTTGCGGCGATCCTTGAACCACCAGAGCGTTCCGTTTACGCCGACCTTGGATGAAGGCTTGAGCGCCTGCATGTTGAATGTGTTGACCTGCTTGATGGATCCGATAAAAGGCTGAACGGCTCTGGATTTTTTCATCACATCCTTTTTGGCGACATACAAGAAACGAATCTTGCAGTTAAATCCGATTTTGGACGCCTTGCGCTCGACCGACTCAAGCACGAATCGTTCGCCGGGAGACAGCTTGAGAATTTCCGGCGTTCCATCCCTCTTCTCCTCCTTCTTCTCTCCCCCGCCCATCGTCGAACCCATGAGCATGTTGGCGATTTCCATGAAGGCGCTCAACGGGATGCTGATGATTTGGTCGAGAATGGAAACCTTGGGTGTTTCTTTAATGCCTTTGATTTTTTTAACGATCGCTTCCGAACGTTTGCGGAAATCGCGCTGATCCGTCGGCTGGAGAATAATTTGATACCAAGCTTGCTCCCCCGGACCAAGGCGCGAGAATACCTCGAGGAACGAGGCCATCGGACCTTTGAACTCGCCGGAAACCTTGTCCTCAAATTCCGGATAGGTTCGGAGCGGATACGGATCGGGCATAACATTGGTCATTTCCGTGCACCACACATCCCACTCTTCATTGGGATATTCGGAAGGCACTTGGCGGGCATAATCCTCGACCGGTTCTATTTCCGCATCCGGATACTGTGCATAGACTGCGGCCTCGATCAGGTCGCGCAGTCCTTTCAAGCAATAGACATAGTAACTGACCTGTCCCTCGATCGAGGCGATCTCGATCGACATGACGGGCTGGGTCGCTCCTTCAAACCACGTCTCGGTCCATGAGGCAGGGCTGTGTGCGCCGGCAAGCAGGGCAAACAGGTTTTCAATCGCGCGCACGGTTTGCTCGCTCGCCTTGGGAACGCTGATGCGCAAGAGGATCCATTCACGCTTGGCCGCGTGCTTGTTCTGGATATACTCAAGCCAACCATTTTTCACCATGAACCAGAGCACCGGAATCAGAATGAGCCAGCCGCCTTTCAGGAACAGGTAAATCATGGCGGAAAACGGATCGTTTCCGGCCACGTTTAAAAACGCATCGACATCAAAATTGAGGAACGGCAAGTAGCCTATGATCTCCTCGAACATGAAAGCATTATAGCATAACAAAAAATCCCCCGCATACGGGGGATTTTTTGTTCCTTTCCTTAATTTCTTGCGTAACGTTTGGAGAATTTATCCACCGAGAGTAATAGCGGTGCCGCGATAAACAGAGACGAATACGTACCTGTTGCAATACCGATAATCAAGGCCAAGGTGAATTCATGCAGGCTGGCTCCGCCAAAAAGATAAATCGCGACAAGAGCGAGCAAGGTTGTGATCGACGTGTTGAACGAGCGCAGGAAGGACTGGCGCATCGAGATGTCGATAATGTGGGCAAACGTACCATCGACTTTGCCGAGGTTTTCACGGACGCGGTCGAGAATGACAATCGTGTCGGTAATCGAGTAGCCGAGAATCGTGAGAATAGCGGCGACGAACGGGGTGCCGATCTCCACGCCGGCGAAGTGACCAAGCAGAGCAAACACGCCGAGCGGAAGAATCGTGTCGTGGAAGGCGGTAAAGATCGTAATCAAGCCGTATTTCCATGACTGAACCGGCGCTTGCACCTTGCGGAAGGCGTAGGCGACATAGGCCATGATCGCGATGAGCACGATGATGAGACCCTGAATCGATTTCGCGCGAAGTTCCTGACCGATCACCGGACCGATGGCGTCAAAACGGAGCTCCTGTACGTTCGGCCATTTGGTTTTGATACCTGTCGAAGCTTTTTGATGCTCGTCTTCCGAAAGCGCTTTGAGACGGATCTGAATATCCTTGTCCCCTGCCGGCTGGATGATGACGGAGCCGAGATCGGGTACGGCATCGATCAACACTTGCTCGACTTCCGGAGAGCTTGGGCGTTCATCGAATCTCAAGGCCATGAGGGAGCCGCCGGTAAACTCGATGCCCTGTTTCAAACCGTAGCCGGCAAGCGCGATACACGAACCGATAATAAGCACGGCCGAGAAGGCGTACGAAACGTAGCGGTATTTTGTTACGGAGAATGTCATATTAGGAATCGCCTTTTTTCAGGAAGATCCAGCCCCAACGAGCCAGAGACGTGGTCGACAACGCGCGCATCATGGTTCGGGTGGTCACGACGGCCGTGAAAAGCGACGTGATCATACCGACGCCGAGCGTCAGCGCGAATCCTTTAATAATCGACGAGGAGAACCAGAACAGCACGGCACAAGAGATAAGCACGGTTACGTGACCGTCGCGAATGGATGGCCAAGCACGGCGGAAGGCGTCCTCGAGCGCGGGACCGAGAGCTTTTCCAAGCTTCAACTCCTCTTTCAAACGTTCAAAGATCAATACGTTCGCATCGACGGCGATACCGAGCGACAGAATGAAGCCGGCAATACCCGACAAGGTCAGCGTGATCGGAATAAGCTTGAAGAGCGCGGCCATAATCGCGGCATAGAGACCGAGCGCGACGATCGATACGAAACCGGGCAAGCGGTAGAAGATGATCATGAACAGGGCGACAAAGAGGAAGCCCCAGAGTCCGGCGGTGACCGACTTATTGACGGAGTCGGCACCGAGCGTCGGGCCGACGGATTGCTGGGCGACGAGCGTAATCGGTACGGGAAGCGCGCCGGCTTGCAAGCGGCGGGCGAGGAGTTTTGCCTCATCGAGGGTAAAGCTGCCCGTAATCACTGCGCGTCCGCCGAGAATTTCTTGATTCACAACGGGAGCGGACAGCACATCGCCATCGAGGAAAATCGCGACTTGCTCGCCAACATGCTTCTTGGTGAGTTCGGCGAATAGCTTGCTGCCTTCGTCATCGAATTGGAGCGAAACCTGGATGGTGCCGACTTGCTGGTCAAAATCGACCTTGGCGGACTGGAGCTGTTTGCCCGTCAGTGCCGTCGCTTTCCATTCATCGACAGGAACGTAGTCCGTCGGGACGGACTTGTTGATTTCGATCAAACGCAGACGCGGTTCCTTGCTCGCGCGCTCGCCGAGCTTCCATACGAGGTGATAACCGAATTCGCTTTCGATCACTTCCGAGATGGTTCCGGAGGCTTGCGCGAAGACGGGTGTTTCAAACTTCTCGACCATGGCTCCCGGACCAAACCAGTGGAGGTCGCCATGCGTAGTCGATGCGTTTGGTTCATCCGAGTTGGCGGCGACGAGGGAATCAAAGTTGGCGACGGTGGCCTGCTTCTTCAATTCGTCGATCTTGGCTTTGGCTTCCTCCTTGCTGCGCTCCGAAAGTCCGCCTTGCGAACCTTTGTAGCTCACGAGCAAGTGGTGCGCATTCACTTCCTTCGGACCGTCTTTGGATTCTTCCACCTTCACAACGAGATACACATTATCCGTTTCAACGACGCTCGGAAAAATCAATCCCGGCGTGACATTGCCGATCGTGTCGAGCAAGTCCTGCAAATCCTGACTACCTGCGACGGTCGCAGCATCCAAAAAGCCCGTGTCTCCCCCGTCGATTTTACGGGTGGAATTCTCGGTTTTATTCTTGGCGATCTCCGCAAAATCAGCTCCGGCCTGTCTTGTCTCATCCAAAATAGCTTTAGCGCGGGCAAGAGCATCGGCATTTTTCTTGGTCATCTCCGCCTCCTCTTCCTTTGTCAGAGGGCGCGGCTTATCGGTATTCTTTTCTTTAAACTCGAGGATCGGCGTCTCGCCGATGAGTTTGATTGCCTGATTCACATCGCGGACGCCAGCGAGCTCCACGTTCACGCGCCATGCATCATTGGTCTGCGTCACTTGGACGACGGGTTCGGAAACGCCCAGCGTGTTCACGCGGCGCTCGATAACATCGCGTACGCCGGCCATGGCGTCGCGCTGTTCCGACGGAGCAACCTTGGCGACGTCGGCCTCATATTCAAGCGATGTCCCGCCTTGCAGGTCGAGGCCGAGCACGAAAGGCTTGTTGATCGTGGGAATACCCAACTTGGTCAGGTCATTCACCTGGCCGACGACCCAGTTGATGGGTCCCGGGTAAGAAAGCGATGCGGCGGCAAGAAAGAGTACCGCAAGCCAACCAAGGCGTTGCAGGACGGTCTTGCGGCTGGGGGCGGATTTTCGGTTCATTCGAGACATATCGGATCAGGGGAAAAAGAAATTCTGGGAGAGCTTATAGCAACGTAGTCGATTCCGCTAGTTCCCCAATTGCGGCTCCATCTTTGGCGGGGTGCGGCGCATGACGAGGTATTGCTGGGCAACGGTGAGCAAGCTCATCACGAGCCAGTACAAGGTGAGACCGCCCGGGAGGGAGAAACCAATGACGGCCGTCATGATCGGCATCATATAGGTCATCTGCTTGTTCATGATGGCGGTCATACTCTCGTCTTGGGCGCCTTCCGTCTTGGCGACTTCCGGCGGAGGCGAGGTGACGGTCGCGGCCGGCGGCTTCAAGATCATCTTGGTCTGCCAGAACTGAACAAGGGCCGCGGCAATCGCGAGAATGTAGTTCGGCTTCGTTAAATCGAACAAGCCGAGGAATGTCGTCTGGATGGTCTGCGGATTGGGGACGAACGGATAAAGCTGGTTCAAGCCTTGCGACGCGAGACCGACGGACAGCGCGTGATAGAGCGCGATGAAAACCGGAAGCTGCACCAAAAGCGGCAAGCACGAAGCGGCCGGATTCACCTTTTCTTTCTGATACATCGCCATCAATTCCGAAGCCTGCTTTTCCTTGTCGTCTTTCAAACGGCGGCGGATTTCCTCGATCTTGGGCTGGAGATCCTGCATCGCGCGCTGCTGCTTGATCTGCAGATGCGTGAGCGGATAGAGCAAAATCTTAATGATGATCGTGAGGACGATGATCGCAATACCAATGTCATTGCCCGGAAGCGTGACGTAAAGCCACACGAGCAAGTTGAGAATCGGATGGAAGAAAACGAGGTTGAAACCGGCTTGGATCGCTTGGAACATATTTTATTTTATTCTTTTGAATCGTTGACTGGCTCGGCTGCTGCGGCGACGACGGGCGTCTCCTCCGCGTAGCCCTCCATCGCTTTCTCCTCGACAGGCTCGCCATCGAGAGGCTTCTCGGCTTCCGACTCCGTCTTGGCGTCAGCCTCGGCGGCGGATTCCGGCTTGTCGTCGGCGGACGGGGCGTCGAATTCTCCTTTTTCCGAATCGGCGACGGGTTTGCCGCCCTGCTCGACGACGGTGATTTTCCAGCCTGTCAGCTTGGCCGCGAGACGGACGTTCTGTCCCCCTTTACCGATCGCAAGCGAAAGCTGGTCGGCGGGAACGGCGACGACGGCAAGATGCTCGGCCTCGCGCAGCTCGACTTCAAGAACCTTGGCCGGAGAAAGCGCGGCTTTAATATATTCCATCGGCTGGTCGTTCCAGAGAACGACGTCGACTTTCTCGCCTCCAAGTTCACGGATGACGGACTGGATGCGCGTACCGCGCTGGCCGATACAGGAACCGATCGGATCAACGGCATCGTCGTTCGACGAAACGGCGACTTTGGTACGGCTGCCGGCTTCGCGGGAAATCGCCTTGATGTCTACGGTACCGTTTCCTATTTCCGGAATTTCCTGCTGGAACAACGCCGACACGAGCTGGGGGCTCGTTCGTGAGAGACGGATTTCCGGACCGCGCGTGGTCATCTCGACGGAGCGCAATAATGCTTTAATACGCGTTCCCGGGAAATAGCGCTCGCTCTCGACCTGGTCTTCCGGAAGCATGATGCCCGTGGCACGACCGAGGTCGATGAGCACAAGACGGCCTTCACGGCGCTGAACCGTGACGTTCATCAACTCCCCTTCTCGTCCCTTGAAATCGGAGAAGATAACGCCGCGTTCTGCCTCGCGGATCTTTTGCAAAATAACCTGTTTGGCCGTTTGCGCTGCCATGCGTCCGAATGATGCGGGAACGCCAAGCTCAACGCGGATTTCCTCGCCGACTTGCGCGTCCGGTTTCAAGTCGCGTCCATCGCTCAACATGATCATCGTCTTTGGGTTGAACTTGAACTCGTCCGGAAGGACTTCTATCGCGCCGGGGTCGGGACGCGGAGAGGAGCGGTCAAATGGCTTGTCCTTCTTAGGAGCCGTTGCGATCTCGAGACGCGCAAAGTAGTCCTCGTCGAGCACCATGTCCTCGACAACGGTTTTGACGTCGAATACGCGAATACCGCCGGTCATGCCGTCGTATTTCTCCGGGTCAAATTCAACTCGGAGGTTCTGGTTCTTGTTACCGAAGTCTTTTCGATAGGCGGCGGCAAGGGCGTTTTCTACCGTTTCTAGCACCGATTCGAAAGGAATATTCTTTTCGTCGGCGATCTGCTTCATCGCGGATGAGATAGGTGAGGCCATAGTTCGTGTAGGTAATAAAGAAGCCCGATCATCCAGATCGAGCAATGGCAAGAGGATAGCAGGTTAAGCAAAGGTTGACAAGTTCTGTTATTTGGCTTAGGTTGAAGCACTGTCCTACTTTAAGGGCAAGCCGAACCGGCGGCATCCGGTTGTACCTTCTCAGGAGAGAGAACACAGATGAAGCGAGCACTTCCGCCCCAGATTCCCCTCTGCGGCCGCAGACCACCCGTCGTCGGCGCCCTGACCGAGGCGATGAAGACGCATCAGCGTCCCTTCGTCCTCATCATGGAACAGCCGAACCGACACGAGCTCGTGTCGACCGTCAGCCAGATGGCCGAGCGGCTCGGGCTCATCCCCCTGCTCATCGACGCCGGCGACGTCCACACGCAGGAGCAGTACCTGCTCGACAAGGCAAAGAGCCTGATCGTGATCATCGAGAGCGCGGACTCGCGCATCCCGATCGACATGCAGGAGCTCATCCTCGAGCGGTACGATCCTCCCGGCGGAGACGAGGAGTACATCCAGAAGCGCATGAAGGCGGGGGCAACGCCCCACGAGATCCAGGGGGTCAGGCCCAAGGCGCATCCGCCGGCCGGGCTCCTCGTCATCACGGACACCGATCCCGGGCTCCTGCTCAACAAGGGCCTGTGGACCAAGGCGTTCACGACGCTCAAGCACTTCACCGTGGTGTGGGACTCGATGCCTCAGCGGCCGGATGCCTATCTCGGCATCTTCCGCGCCGGCCTCACCCTCGCCGCACGGGACCTGAAGATCAAGATCGACGACCGCGTCGACGACGGTGCCGTGGATCGGTACGCGCGGATGCAGAAGATCCTCGCGAGCCACGCCAAGAAGGCCTTGGCGCGCGGGATGCAGACCAAGGCGCATCAGAGCGTCGAGGAGATCCTGCTCGCGGCTCGCGACTGCGTGCGCTACATCGGCAACGGAGCCGATCGTCGGATCGACACGAACGTGATCGAGGCGCTGGTGTTCAAGGGGGTCACCGAAGCGGCGCTCAAGACCACGTTCGGTCTCGCGGAGCCCAAGGCGCGCAAGTCGCGTGCCAGCTTTGGCCCCGACGCGCCGTACGTCGGCAAGGCCGCCTCCGGCGAGTAGTCCCGCTCCCCTCTCTTCCTTTTCTTCCACACGCCCTCGTACCGAAACTTGGTACGGGGGCGCGCTGTTTTTTCAGACAGATTACGCAAAAAATAAGCCTTTATTAAGGCAACACATCCGCCGCAAATCTGTCAACTCCCCTTGACATTTTATTAAAAATATGGTTAGGTCTGGCTACCTGTGATAGGATTTTAGTAGGTTCCAAGAGGGATGGTCTCTCGAGGAAAACCTGCGTTCCTTATCTCAAGTGGAGGATTCGTCATGGAGAAGCAGCTGCGTCTCTTCATCGCGGCCGCTTTCATGGCGGCCCTCACCGGGTGTCCCACGACTCCCAATCCCCCTGTCGACAGCGACACGGGCACGCCCCCTGGCGACTCCGGCATGCCGGACCTCGACAGCGGGACCGATCCCGTCGACGCCGGCGTCGACGCCAACATCCCCCCCGGGGATGGCGGCGGCACCGACACGGGCACGCTTCCGAGCGTGTGCGAGGATCCCGAGTTCGTCGGGCTCATGTGCAACCTGCCCACGGGCATGGCGTACAACCGCGACGGGTTCATCTGCGCGTCGTTCATCAACAACGACCAGTGGATCACCGACGTCGTGGGTTCGGTGCCCGAGCGCGAGTACACTCGCGAGGAAGGTGGAGTTCTCTACGCTTTCCTGGCCTTCGCACGAGCCAACACCGGTCTGTACATGCCGACCAGCACGATCATGGAGTTCACCTGCGGCAACGAAGGTCGCTGCTGGCTGAACTGGGCCAACCCGGTCAGCAACTACAGTCACTGCCGCGTGAGCTTCCTTCCGGACTGCTCCGTCGCAACGACTGAATGCTGGGCACCTGATCTCACAGATCCGGTCGTCAGCCAAGCCTACTACGTCGGTGAGTGAGCTCGCGCTCCTCATCCCTACCTGAACGCCCCCGTCCCGCATTACTGCGGAACGGGGGCTATTCAGTATCTTTATTTTCTTACGGAGCTAGTTCACCGCTTTCACGAAGCTGCAGGGAACCAGGATATACGATCCAACTTCTGTTATTACGTTCCGTGGCAGGAACTGGGATGGCAGTGGGCACAGCGTTCAATGCGTCTTCTTTACATTCGCTTATACTGAGCACAACACTTAGACGATCATTGCTTTGATTTGCGCGATCATTGAATCGAATATTCGGATCATTGCCCAATGTCGAACCCGCCCAGCATCCGCCATTCGGATGCTTCACCGTGTTTGCTGCGAGGTCATCCGGCTGACCTCCGGTCAAACCGTTGCGGCACTCACCGGTACACCAGCCAAAGTTGTCTTGGATCATGATGCGGGGGCTGAAGCGGCAAGTGCGGAACTCGAGGTCGAAGCAACCATCGACAGGGGCCAAGCCTTCAAGACAGATGTCACCCGGAGCACAACCATCATTCAAGCCCGGTGTCGGACAAGTGCGGTTTGTGTCACGAGAGCAACGCGGTTGGTTTGTACAGCGTTGCAAGCCGCCATCGATCGGTTCCGCCTTCTGTTGTGCTCCACAGGAGTACAGGTGAGCAAAGTCAAAGTAGTCGGACTGACAGGCTTCGGTTGCATTGCCGAACATCGTGCGGATATTACATGTGTCTTTCACACCGGCGACGGTGCAGTTGGAATCCTGTGAGCAGGCGAGGTTCGGGTTTTGGGAACAGGTTCCGATAGCGACACAGGTTCCCGCAGCCGGCGGACAATCGGCGTTAGTCTGACACGTAAGACCCGGCGTGTTGGAGCATTCGCGCTGGACTCCACAGAACGGTTTGCGATTCTTCATACGCGTGTCATCGACGCGCTGGTTGGAACCGTCGCCCCAATCGATCACGACTTGGCGGAGAGGCATCTGGTTATGCGCGGCCCATGCGTAGAAGCGCATCGTCGACTTGTGGGAACCACCGCCGACATTGATGACGCCGTCGGTTTGACCGTTGAAGGCGAAGGTATCGACACGAGAGATCGGACACTGGCCCGGGATGGGGCAGTTGCGCGTGTCCGGAGCGGCCAAGCGCGGAGGCAACGGGTTGTAATACGCCATGTAGCGGAAGGTGGCGGCGGTAATGCCTGCGGCGGTGTAGCCAAGACGGGTTGGCGTATACATGCCGAGCGTGTGGTCGGTCGGGAGCGGCGGGCCGCTTGGATTCAGGGATGCCGTGGAGCCTGTTCCGCCGATTCTGTAAGCGATCAATCCGCAGAACTCGTCAGCCGGATCGGGACACATGTCGATGCGCGGCTGGTATCCGCCGGAATGCGTGCAGATGTTATCGTCCGTATCCGGATCATTCGAACTATTCGGAAGGCCTGCGGTCGCACCCGGTTTTAGACAGGTGGCAATCGGCGAGTAGTCGGGTGCGGGACCGGAAACAGGAATACAGGAATTCGCGGCGGGATTCTTTAACGTCGCGGCATCCGCCGTACTAATGCATGAACCAATGGTTCCTTCGCGCGGCTTGCTGCTTAACCAACAGATCTGCGTGTCTCGTTCACCGCCGGAACAGCGACCCAAAGCGCTGTAGGGAGGCGTGATACAAGAAATGGCGTTGGATGCACCGAAGCCGTCAACGTTTTCATCCGTGAACGAACAATCCTTGCGAGCTGTGGCAGGGTTACATGTGTTGCGTTTTTCCGCCACAGTCGTAATTCCTCGTGCGCTGAAAATCGCATCCATTGAAGCCGGGTAATCGCACTTGAAGTCGGTCGCATTGCAAGTCCCTATGAGTCCCCCATTAATTTCCACCGGACAATCGATACTTGCTGCCTCCGGGAACTTACAGCTGCCGGCGGCCGTGTTTACAGAACCCGCGCCACAAGCAAACGCGTTGACCGCGGCCGCTTGCTCAAGCGAAAGGATCGTTGTGTCACCGCTCGTTCGTTGATACGTTCTGGCCGTCGCATCAACAACTCTCCAACCAGTAGCCTCACTGCAAGGATTGGTAAGCGAAACGAGGGAGCCATCATTTTTTACAAACGTAGGCGCCTTACAGACATCATCCGATTCGCTACAAGAAAGCAGACGGCTGATTCCTTGACTGCAAATCTTCATCGAATTCAACTCGCTCTGGTCGAGAGCCGCACGACAGCTTCCATCATAGGAACAAGCCGGAGATGTCTGAATACAGGTTCCGCCGGAAGCGCATCCGGTCGTCAGGCCCGCCGTAGGGCATGCAAGACCGATATCATTTGAACAACGCAATACGTTTGTGCAGCGCGTGCCGCGGAATGGACCGACAGTACAAGCCGTATTGTCTTTGCCTACCGGCAAGAACTGGAAGCGGTAGACACGGTAAATGCGCGCAAACAAGTTGGAAAGATATGCCCACTTATCCTTCGGAACGGTTGCCGGACGATAGTACGTCTGTGAAGGAGGCGCGAGGAAAATCGGAGGATTGAGCGGCGAGAAGCCGGTAATCTCCGCTCCATTCTGGAACAGCGGATCTCTTCCCGCAGGACCGGTATTAATTGCGCTTGAAAACGGAGATCCGCTATCCGAATACTGCAGACCAGTACCGGGCTCTCGGAAATCGCTACGGCGCCAAACGCGGTCCGTGAATGCGGCATCTTGGCTGGAATCCTTGCTACGGACTTCCGCCAACTCCTTACAGACGCTCGCAGTACCCACATCGATACTCATGTAGATATAGCGCTGATCGCCACCCGTGTCGCCGCCGCAAGCGGATACCCAGAATCCGACAAAGCGCCAAGGACCATTCACGTTATCGGCGGTCAACTCCGGTGCGGGAACGGTTGTATTTGATGCTCTTGCTTCAAACACGGCGCGAACGGCGAAGTACGGCTTGCTATTCTCGCAGGTCGACTGGATCGGATTTTTCCGGATGTCGTGCAATCCGCGAACAATGATATCCGTGACAGAACCATCCTGACCGATGCGCTGAAGACCGACGAACTTCTTTGGTTGATTTGCCGAACGATAATCCAGCTCCCAGTATTTGAGGTAACAAGAACCGGCGGCACCGACACAATCGACTTGGAATGGCCGGCCTCCGGTATTGGAATACACGCCCTCCTGTCCGCGCGTGAGATACGGATTATAATTTTCGTAGAACTTGGTACGCCACTCCGCGTCCTTGGGACGATTGGAATCGGCATTGTCATAGTCCACACTGCCCAAGTTATCGACCCAGCCAGCTTGGTAACCGCAGGCGATACGCCCATAGCTCCCGTTGTTGATCGGATCGATTTTGAAGTACGAGATTGTGCTATCGCTTAACGTCGACTCAAAGAACTCGGTACGGCTGGCCGACTCCGATGTCCGCGTCCATCCGGAAGCCGCATCTTGCGGAGGAATGCCGGCAATCTGTAGCGATGTCGCCAAATTCGTATCATTCGTGCGCAAGAAGTACTCCGCATAACCGGAACCGGCATCGACGAGGCGAAGTGCCAACGCATCCTCATCTCTCGAATCGTCCTGGTCATCGTCCGCGTATTCGCAATCCGTTGTTCCCGTGTAATACGAAGCGGGAGCGACACCGAAGATGGAGGCGAAGTAGTTCTGGTCCTCGCCAAGAAGGCCGTTATTATCCGAAGAAACCCAATCGTCATCAAAGTCAATCCTTGTCATCCAGCCCGCATAGAACCTTAGCCTGTTACGATTTGTTCCAAAAATCGTATGGTCCCAATCATCGTCGTGGGCGTAATACATGGAAGCCGCCGGCTCCTCGCTATCGCCCGCACCGAGTCCCTCCGCTTCACCATGCGGAGAATCGTACTGGGATATCGAATTCCATGTCAGGCTGGCTTTGGAGGGCTTTTTTATCGGCGAGACGCAATAGTATTGGCCCGAGTTCTGCGGGGGGAGATAACCCGATGTCGGCTGATAGTGGAAGGAGTCTTTGTCTCCAAAGAGAATCGGCGTCGGATTCCATGTCAGACAAGGCTTGTTCGCCTGGTCTTGGCCGATGATGCGAGTCTCATCACGTTCCAGACATTGGCCAAATACGCCCTTGATAATTTCAAGCTTGTTGAAGGCGACACAGCGCCCGCCGCCTTCCACGGGACCACACGTTTGAGCAGCATTGGAACCTTCCAAGCCTTGAACGAGCTCGGCCGTAGCACCGGTGCCTGCTCCGGTGCGTGAGGCCTGGGTAGGCAGCTGGAAGAGGGTCGACGGCAAACAGGCTTGTCCGTCACGCGGACCGCCCTGACAAATTCCCGGAGGAACGCTCTGCGACAGCGGGCTAAAGAATCGGCTGAAAGCCACCGAACCATAGTTGGCGCGCTTGTAGTTACAGACGCAGTCCTCTCCAAATTCACAGGTATTGGCGCTCGTGAAACCGCCGACTTTAGTGACGGGCTTCGGCGGATTGGTAGTGAGGTCCCATTCCGTTACATAGCTTGCGCCGAACGGTGAATCGGCTTCCGGGTTTACACGGCACTCGGCCGGAGGGAAGGCATTTGTGAGCGTCGGATCCGTGCGAGGATCATCGAGCGAGAAACGTGTCGAGACATTCTGGAAGTTATAGTTTTCTCCTCCGGACTTAACCGGGAGATAGCAATTCACGATGGGTTTTACCGGGAAGCCGAGCGAGCCGACTTCTGTTGCGAGGTAGTAGCCGATGATCCCTGTTCCAACATGCTCACACAGCTTTACCGCCGGGTTTGCCAACTGAATCGGCGCCCCGGTCGGTGTGATTGCGAGTGGACGCGCAAAGTTCGGGCCAGGATTCAGCTTAAATTGGAGACCAGGGCCTCCGACGCGAGGCTCGGTAGGCATCTGCACAGCCGCCGCCAATCGATAGTCCAGTGCAAAGCGATACTTATTGTTCTCAACATTGTTGGCACCCTCGGAACCGACACGTGCCGTAACGAGTTCCGGAATTTGGAACGTATTTGGTAGCGCGTAGCCCGAGTAATCTTTCTCCCCTAGTCCGACCGGACGTTCCGTATACGCGTTGATGTCAAAGAATTTTCCGCGCTGCATCACGGCTTCCGTGGAGGTGGCGGCACGGTCGACGTAGTTGGCGCAGAAGATTTCTCCCGGGCGGTCGGTGGATTTATCGCAGAGAGCGACGTTGGTACAGATTTCCTTGTATTGGCTCGTGGCGGCATCAAAGACGGACTCCGAGCTCTTACAGCCGAGCCACTGGGCGCAGTCGCGGTCGATCTTGATCTTGAGGAGCAAGTTGGCGTCGGTTGAGGTGCTGGCGCCGGCGGCGAGACAGGATGGATGCGTCGGAGTGAGGAAACAATTGATTGGAGGCGTCGGACGGAAATCGTTTGACGCGTATTTGGCGTAGGAAGCGGCGACGGAGTATTTGAGCACCGGATCGCTCATGTCGCGCATGAGCACACAGCCTTGGCCGACATCGACGTTGCCCTGACAGCTCGTCTTATCAAGACGATCGTCATTCACAAAGAAGTAAGGCTTGCCGGTGCGATGGAGCACGTCGCTTGTATCATTGATGTCGCGGAATTCCGTACACTCGGCCGCCGTTCCCGGACACAAACCCGTCCAACCGGCCCAAATCTCGTCACCGCGCTTTGGCAGCGGGAAGTTACGGCCGCCTTCCAATGCATCCGGATAACACGGCATCGACGGACTTGAACCTTGTCTAAACCAACCGTCGTACTCGGCTTCCGCGAGGCCGGCGAGCACCGAACCTACGGGAGCGCTCGGGAAATCGCGGAACGATAATCGAACGCCCTGCTTGAATTCACACACCTTGCGCTGAGGATCGCGGAAATAGTCGTTAGCGCCGTTGTACTTATATTCTTCGCAGAATTCCTCGGACGGCTTACAGAGTGCATCGCCGTACTTGGTGATGTCATCCTTATAATAGACGCTCGTATAGGACTCGATGGTTGAGCGGTCGACGGAATAGAGCGGTTTTCCAAAAGCTCGGCAGGAAGCGTTCTCGCGCTGACACACTTTGGATGGGTCGTAGACGAGATACTTCATGCGATCACCGAGACGCGTGGTGGTCGATGAACCGTAGACGAGGGCCGAGCTATTGAAGACCGGAACTGGTGCCGCATCGCGCTGATTGAAGCTTTCGGCGTATGGGCTGTCGGAGTTGCGTGTGTCGACAAAGGCGCGGCAGCCAATCCCCTCTGCACGGCAGAGACGCGTAAAGCGGAAGGCGTTCACCTCGCGGTTGAAGCGGTCGTTGTAGGCGCGGCAGCCCAGCATAGCTTGCGGTTCAATCGCGCCGGAGAAGGAACGGTCACAGGAGATCGGCGTGTTCCAGGAGTTTTGGATGACAAACGCGGTGTCGCGGATGCGCTCGATGCGGACTTCATCGATGAAGACGGCGCGGATGCCGGAGCCCGTCATCGTGGTGATGAGTGTCGATGAGGAAGCGAGCGAGGCGCCGGAGAACAAGCCGACGGTGTAGCGCTGCCAGTCTGTTGATAAGCGGATGTTTCCGACCTGGGTCGGTGTCGCGGCCGGTGCGGCGGTATCGCGGATGCCAAAGGTGAGGTTCAAATCGTTGCGGCCGGCGGCTTTGGCCCAGAAACTGACACGATAGAGTCCGGCGGACTCGCTGGCAAAGCTGACGTTGGTAACGGGCGTTCCCTCATTCAAGCGCAAGCTCTGGTCGCCGACGAGCAGGGATTCCGGAGACGGCGTGCCGGCGCTGAAGCCGCCGAGTCCTCCGCGGAAATTCTCATTGACGAGGACTTGGACGTTTCCGGCGGCCGCGCCCGAGTAGGCGCGACAGCTCGCGGCCGTTGCGGGACAGGAACGGCTCTCACCAAGATTGGCGTTGTACAAACATTCACCGGTGACCGTGCTGAAGTCGCCGCCGGTTTTGGCACAATCGTCGCGGCTCGTGGATCGCGAGATGCGCAAATTGACACAGTCGGATGTGGAGAGAATGGTCTGGGAATAGAAACGGTAGTAGACATTTCCGTCGCGGTCGTAGAATTGGCGACAATCCGGATCGATACCGGTTCTCCATAGCCCCTCATTACACGATGTCGGTTCCTTGAACGCTCCATCGGGACCGCGCTTGGTCAGGACTTCCGGACCCGGATTCGGAATACCTGATTCCGAGATAAGCGAGAAGGTACGCAGCTGGAAGCCCGCGGACTCGGAACCTTCCCAGGTAAAGAAAGTCTTGCTCAACGTTGCGCTCGGCAAACGGCAGGCGCGCAAATAGCTCCAATAGGTAGCCTGCTCTCCGCCTTCAGCGGCGGCGGCAACATTCGTAAAGGCCTCACAACCGACTTGTTCCTGCGTACACTGGAGCGCCGTCTTTGGAATAAAGAAGCTCGAGGTCGCATCGGAAGGATCGCTAAAGCGCGTGTCCGGATCGTTGACGAGGTCAAAGGCGGCCGGCTGTTTGCGGAACTCGGCATAGCCGACACATTCCTGCGGACAAACATCATTAGATGTGAGAATAGCCGGAACTTCCGGACCGCCGAGTTTATCCGTGTATCCCTGACAACCGGCGTCGACTTGTCGGCAGACTTTGGCAAAGGCGTTACAAGCGACGGGATCGGAGGCGGCTCCGGTGCAGTTCAGATCGTCCGGAGCGACCTTCATGTGCAAGGTCGGCAACGCGCGATTGCTTCCGGTTAGGAAGTTGGTGGCAAATTGTCCTTCTTCCAGCTGGACGGCATCGACGAGCGCATTCGAACCGTCGATTTCTATAACGGCGTAGCGCGTCGATGAAACGGACAAGAAGGAACACTCGAGACGGCTCCAGTTGTTGTCGATGGAACGGCCGACGGTGGAGACCTGCATTTGTTCTCCCGTCAATGTACATCCGGAGCTTCTGTAGGCGTTTCTGAGTTCCGGATCTGGCGATTCGACAACTGCCGCGCCGGGCGCGCTTCGCATCTGGCGAACCGTTACCGTTGCGCTTGGTGATGCGCCATTTGCACGAACCCAGGCGGAAATCGTGTACAAACGGAGGGGAACCATGTCCACATCCTGACGCAAACTGTTTCCGGCGTCCGTTGCAACCGCACCATCCGAAGCCGCGTTAACGAGCAACGAAGGCGTTACATAAGGAGTGGCATCAAGCTTGCGCCAATGATCGAGCGCGAGCGGAGTGCCGTTAGTTGTTTCAAAAGACGGGTTCTGAATGACATTCAATGCCGACACTCCGACCTCGGCACTCAAGAGGCGCGTACATCCCTCATCGGTTGCGGCGCAGGTCTCGAGCGTTTTATCGAAATAGACTTTTGGCGATGTCCCCTCCCAAGTTCCGGACGCGTCGCGCGTGGTGGCATAGCTCAAACAGCCGACATTTTCCGCGCGGCAGACGGAATAATCGATGGTGTTGCGGAGATAGGAAACGGTTTGTCCGGCGCGGTTGGAGAAACTGCGACAGCTTGCATAGTCCTCCTGACACTCGTTCGCGTTAAATCGATACACGGTTTTATCGGCGACACAGGAACCATAACCGCCGACACATTCACCGATATCGTTACGGCGCAGACAGGTCTGGATATCGCGGCACTCTTCACGGCGCTGGCCTAATCGATTGGAAATCAGCGTATCGCCATAACCGGTCAGCTGACACTGCTGTTGGAACGATGTGATGACCCAGTTCGGATCGATCAGGTTGCACCATGGGTGTTCGGCATCGCGTTTGCCTGCGTCATTACAGTTCGAGAAGCCCTCGACGACTTCACGCAATTTCACACAGCCTCCGGCTCCGGCACAGCGGTTGATGTTCTCGATCGAGTTGGCGGCAAATTCAAAACCGACGGGCAAAATACGCATGGCTCGGAGCTTCTGCAGGTTACCGGCGCAATACGCCTCCTTATAACAGTTGCGGTCCTGATTTCTCTGGACGTTGCTCGTTGGAATCAATTCCCAATCCCCTTTCAACCAATTCTTGTCCACCGCCAAACGGATCGTCGGATTGCCTTCCGCCGTTTTTCCCTGGATCAGCTGGGCGAGCGTTTCATCCGCCGTACAGTTCCACAAACCGCGGTTATCCGGACACGCGATCAATTCACCGCTGATCTCGATATCGCTGACACGCAGCAAGGTAACGTTCTTCAAATCGATGTTGGCTTTGCGCGCGTCGGTTTTACTGCGGACGCTGATCGCATCCGGACTAATGCCGACTTGTGTCGCCGTAAAGTTGAAGGCGCCGATGATTCCCTTTTCAAAAACGCGTGCCAGCAATTTATTGGCGAGCGTATTGATAAACATCGACGCGGTGTACGAGGCAAGCTGGGAAAAGCCCTGCTCGAATGCCGTGGTCATCGTTGCCAAAAATGCATCGGACTCGCTCTTGGAAGGCTTGGCGACGATTTCTTCCGTCGTCTGATCTCCGACGAGTTTTGCCGGTGTTTTGATTTTCTCGTCTACTTTACCCTCCACCGGCTTGAATCCGGCGCCTTCCTCGCGCTCGGCCGTGGCCTTCTTGATTTCATCGGCGATGTTGACGTTGGCACGGCCGAGAATCGTCGCGCTGATACCGAGCTCGCTCGCATTGGTATTGAAACTCGCGCTCACGAAATCCGTAATTTCCGAATTGGACAACGTCGTATACAAATTCTCGTAGTTGGAAATGATTTCTTGAAAATCACAGCGCGGGCGAGGGCGATTGTTACAGTCTTGGCCCTCTGGACAGAGCTCATTCAAACCCGGAATGGATCCGGTGATGGAAATCTGCAAATTAAGTAATTGACCCGGATTCGGAGGTCGGCACAGATCAAAGCCGGCTTCCTGAAAAAAATCTTCCGACAAAGAACCGATGAACTCACCGGCGGCATCCTGACCGACATTCTCCAAATACTTCCCAAAACCGTCTTCAAACGCGAGAGCGCCCTGTCCCGTGCCTCCGCTTGCCAAATAGTTGGCCGCATCATAAGCGATTTGGCCGGCAAAGGTGCGGGCGGCGTTGAAGAAGGCTGTGACGGCCGCTTGGGAGAGCGCCTGAAAGATCTCATCGAGAACATCGTTGGTTTGTTCCGGCACGTTTGTGACGACCTCAACCGGGATGGCGCGTACCGGATGCGTCACCAACGGACTTCCAACCACGACGATCGCGGCAAACAAGCCGAGGATCGCGATGAGGAAGCGTTGGAGCAAAGGTCGATGGTTCATAACGTAATATTAAGGGGTGGTGGTACTGGCCGCGCCAACACCCGCGTTCGCGGAGGCTTCGCGAATCTTGAGGATGCGGGCGTAGGTCGCCGCGTAGACGGCTCGCACTTCATCGTCCGTCAGCGCTGTGAGGCGCTCCGGGGAGACGAGACTAAACTTGGTGAGTGTTTCCCGAATCTGCTGAGGGGTCACGAGCGACGGGTCTTTGGCTTCCTGAATAAATTGTTGGGCATTGCGGATTTCCGAAGGCATGTTGGGATCGGCGTTGAACTGTGTCACGTCGATCAGGTCGCTAAAGGTCGAGCTCGCGGAACCGGTTGGCTGTTGGTTAGCAATTTGGATACAGGTTGTTCCGGCAGGACAATTTGGATCGCTCGCTTGAGCGATCTCGATCGCGTCGGGGATTCCGTCGGAGTCGGTATCGCCAAGATACGGCGACGTACGGTAGACGTACAGCTCGCTGTAGTCGCTCAAACCGTCACGGTCCGTATCTTTTGTTTTGGAAGCTTCCAATTCATTCGCGCGTTCCGATTGGCGGGCATACAGCTCCTGTGCCGGCTTGAGGACATTGTTGGAAACGCGGAATGGTGAAAGGACATTGGATCGCATATACACGGTTGAGAGAATGATGATGACGATCCCGCAAACACCCAGGATGGACGTCGAAAAACGCGTCTCCGTCGGCAAGGAACGCCACCACTCTTTGACACGCTGCACTGGCGCCAAAGGCATGGGGGTATCATACCACATGACAAAAGCGGAAACGAGGCTTACACTTGTGTAAAATATGGCTTTCGAAGAATACCGATTATTGAATACCGAATCCCCCGCCCCCGACTGGTTCAAAAGCGAGGCCGAGGGACAACTCTCCGTCGACGTATTCCGCGAGGGCAATACGCTTGTGGTCCGGTCCACGCTCGCCGGCGCCAAGCCGGAAGATCTCGATATCGCCGTGAATGGCGACTTGCTGACGATTCGCGGAACGCGCGAGGACAAACGTGAAATCAACGAGGACGACTGGTTTCATCAAGAATGCCATTGGGGCACATTCAGCCGAAGTCTGATTCTTCCGGTCGATGTCGTTGCCGATCAGGCCGATGCGACACTCCGCGACGGAATCCTCGAGGTACGCATTCCGATTCGGGGCAGTGAGAGGCATATACCGGTTAATTAATCGACGATCGCATTTATGGGATTTCTTCCGATGCCGGTGAAAGTGGTAGAAATGGATGACGCGACCGTACAGGTCGATGTTGGCGGTCAGCCGCTCAGCATCCCCCGATCGATGATAGCGGGGAATCCGGTGAAAGGTGATACATTACAGTTAGTCGCGATCGCTCCGGGGAAACAACAGGACACGGATCAAGAAGTCGCACGCGCTATGTTAAATCGCCTACTCGGTGAAGGAGCCACAGCCGCATGAACTTACTCGAAGCAAAACATCACGGAAAACGCATCGTTTCCGCCTCTGTCATCGGTATCGCCATTGCCGTAGGTCTTTTTGCCTCGATTTTGGCCGGACTAGGTGCCGCGGCGTATGGTTATGAACTTGTTTTTCGCGACAAGATGTTCCCCGGCGTACGCATTGCGGGCTTAAAGCTCGACGGAATGACGCGCGCGCAGGCGGAAGCGGCGCTACAGAAACGAATCGATGCCGCGCTTGAGCCGGGATTCATTTTTCGATTGGAGGACAGACAGATCACCTTGCCGCGCAGTACCGTACCTATTGAAGATCCCGATTTGTCGCGCGACCTCGTCAGCTATGATCCGGCACCGGCCGTTGATCTGGCTTTTCAGGCAGGCCGCGATTCCAGCCCTATTTGGAATGTCGTCAATCGAGTGCGGCTGTACATGCAGCCCTTGGACATCGACTTGAAAACGATTTTTAACCGCGATTTGGCGGAAAATTTGCTACACGAGGAAGTTGGCGACTCCTTGCCGCTCATGCGCGATGCCGAATTGCACGTGCGGATCACGACATCGACAGAAAGTGGCTTTGTGTCCGATATTCAAGCCGAACAAGTTGGCAAGTCGGCAGATATCCGGTCGGCGATCACGACGCTTGAGGCGCAGGCCCGGCGTATCTCTTTCCAGCCGATTACGATTCGCATCCTGAACGTTTTACCGACATTGACGGTCAGTGAGATCCGCTCCGTTTTGCCCGGAATCCCCGCTTGGATCGCCAAGGCTCCGTTTACACTGACGAATGAACTCAAGAAACAAACCGTGACGAGCTCGACGATCGCGGGTTGGATTACGGCAAGCTCGACGCCATCGGGCGCGGTTTTGGCTCTCGATCCCGAACGTATCGAGAAATCGATGGCGACGTTTACCGCGGATTATCTGAAAGAACCTCGTGATGGAAAATTGACACTCGACGAGGACGGAAAACTCAAAGAATTTGTGGCGCCGATCGAGGGTGTGCGGGTTGATGGCCGTCTGACAGGCGAAGGTATTCTTGCAGCCTGGAGCGCCGGCTCATCGAGCGTACCGATTGTGTTTGCACGTATCTCGCCCAAAATTGAAGGCGCAGATGCGGAGCGTTTGGGTATTCGTGAACTGCTCGGCGTCGGACGATCGTACTTTGACGGATCGCCGTCCAATCGACGCAAAAATATCGCGTTAGGTGCAAAGAAAATGAACGGCGTTCTGGTCGCGCCGGGGGAAATTTTTAGCCAGCTGGGCGTTCTAGGTGAAATCGATGGACCGCATGGCTGGTATCAGGAGCTTGTCATCAAGGGAAACAAGACGACGCCGGAATATGGCGGAGGATTGTGTCAGGTTGGATCGACGAGCTTCCGCATGGCGATGGCTTCCGGAATGCCTATTGTCGAACGACGTAATCACAGCTATCGCGTGCGCTATTACGAGCCCGCCGGCACGGATGCGACGATTTACTCGCCTTCTCCCGACTTCCGCTTCAAGAACGACACAAGCTCGACGATTCTGCTCACGTCCGAGCTCAAAGGCGACATGCTCGCTTTCTACATGTGGGGTACCAAGGATGGACGCGTTGCGGAACAGACCAAGCCGCGTATCTACAATATCGTTGCCGCGCCGCCGCTCAAGCTGATCCCGACAACGGAATTACCCATCGGCAAACGCAAGTGCACGGAATCGGCGCACGCCGGCGCCACCGCGAGCTTGGACTACACCATCACGTACGCGTCGGGCGAACAGAAAAAAGAAACGTTCACGAGCTATTATCGGCCGTGGGGTGCCGTCTGTTTGATAGGCGCCTCACCCGAGGAGGTAGCCGCATCCCAGAACCCGGCCGCACCCGTCGTCGACGAAACAGGCATCAATAATCCAAATTAGCGAAAAATAGAGGTAGTCAGCCTGCTTGACGGATCATTTTTTCTATGGTATACATAGGCTAGCACTTTGAGCCGCCATGGCAGTTCCCAGAGGCGGGCTCATTTTTTGTCTCTCTACAGCGCTTTTGTGCCAGACGAGGCTGTCAGCCTCTTGACACTTATCCACAGGCCAGTAGGGTTAGCCAAGAAATTCACATAAAGACAAACGCTTAAGCAATCCGCGTCCACGACAAGCATGGGATTTTTCCGCAGGGTGCCGCAGGTCTTCGGACTCGCTCTCCCCTATGGAAAAGTTTCTTGGATGCGGATTGCTCGAGCGCTGGTCGAAAGTCCAAATGAAAGCCCCACTGATTCATAGTCAGTGGGGCGTTCGTTATCTATGTCGTCATCCCAGCGAACGCTGGGATCCAGTCCGAACATAACCTTTATCAGCTGGATTCCTGCCTCCGCAGGAATGACAGTTAGTGCGAGAGGAATTTTTCCGCATCCAACGCCGCCATACATCCGGATCCTGCGGCGGTAACGGCTTGGCGGTAGCGGGAGTCTTGGACATCGCCGCAAGCAAAGAGACCTTCGATATTGGTCTTGGACGTGCCCGGGACGGTTTTTACGTAACCTTTCTCATCGAGATCAATAAGGCCTTTCACGAGAGCGACATTGGGTTCATGGCCGATGGCGGCGAACACGCCGTCGATTTTCATTTCGCGAATTTCGCCGGAGACCGTGTCTTTCAAAACAACGCCTTCAACATGGTCTGCGCCGAGAATGTCGGTGACTTCCGTATTCAAAACGATTTCGATTTTTTGGTTGTTGCGAACGCGTTCCTGCATGATTTTGGACGCGCGGAACTCGCCTCGGCGATGCATCAAATACACCCTGTCGGCGAATCGCGTCAGGAACGACGACTCTTCCATGGCACTGTCTCCCCCGCCGACGATGATGACGTTTTTACCTTTGAAGAAAAATCCGTCGCATGTGGCACAGGCGGAAACACCGTGACCATACAAACGCTTTTCATTATCGAGCCCGAGTCGGCGAGCAGTTGCGCCGGTCGACAGGATCACCGTTTTAGCTTGGTAGGCTTCGCCTTTTGAAACAACTTCGAATCCGCCGTCGATTTGCTTGAGCGAATCGACCATATTCGAAATAATCTCGGTTCCGAATCGCGCGGCCTGTTTGCGCATGACCTGCATGAGGTCGGGACCCTGGATGCCGTGTTCGAAGCCCGGAAAGTTTTCTACTTCCGTTGTGGTCATGAGCTGACCGCCAGGCTCATGGCCTTCGAAGACGAGCGGCTTCAAATCGGCGCGCGCCGCGTAGATCGCAGCCGTCCAACCGGCTGGGCCGGAACCGATGATAATGACGTCGCGCATACGTCTTACGCCAAATACGGTGCAAGCTTGGCGAGCAAGTCCTGCTTGGACATCGAGCCGACGATGGTGTCGACAGGTTTGCCGTCTTTGAAGACGAGCATGGTCGGAATTGAGAGGATGCGGTATTCCGTCGACAGATGCATATTCTCGTCGACATTGAGTTTCCCGACCTTCAGCTTGGACTCATCCGTTTCCGAGGCGATTTCCTCGACAATCGGACCCATGACACGGCAAGGACCGCACCATTCCGCCCAAAAATCGACAAGGACGGGGCTGCTCGATGAAAGAACTTCCGCCTGAAAATTTGCTTCGTTAAAAATATGGGCCATAGTTTAGGTGTAACAAGGACTAGCGGAACGACTCTACTTTACGCGCCTTGGATTCTTCCGTATAGCCCTCAATGCGATCGCCGACTTGGAGCTTGATTTTACCCTGATACGACAAGCCGCACTCGGTTCCGGCGCCGACTTCTTTCACGGCTGACTTGCCGCTCTGAAGCGACTCGATCGTTCCTTCTCCGATGATTTCATTGTTGCGGAATACTCGCAGTTTTGCGGCGGTGATGAGCTTGCCTTCCTTCACACGCAAACCGACGACCATGCGGTTGGTTTCCGTAAGGAAAATGGCGGCAACCTCGGCGGAGCCGAGTTCCGTAATAATCTTTTCTTGCGGCAGGAGCTTGTTCAAGCGTTCGACGATGTTGTCAAACAAATCGTAAACAACTTTATACAACACGACATCAACCTCTTTCTCGCGCGCTTTGTGTACAAGAGCCGGAGGAAGCATGACGTTAAATCCGTAAACGACGGAAGGCTTGGAGTTTGCGGCGCGCTCGATATCGCCTTCCGTGATGTTGCCGAGACCTTTCTGAATCACGTCGACGCCTACGAGTTCATGCTTCACTTTTTCCGTCATGCCGAGCAACGCTTCAAGCGAACCGAGCACGTCGGTCTTGAGGATGACGTTCAGCATCACTTTCTTGTGAGCATCCTCGCCTTCGACAGGCTGCGCTTTTGTCGCGGTAAGACTTTCGACGTTCTGGCGCGAGACGTTCTTGGTTTTCTTTACCTCGAGATCGCTCGGATTTACCGGGACTTCAAGGATATCGCCTACAGCGGGAGCGGTTTTGAAGCCGAGAATTTTTACCGGCATTCCAGGTGTGGCCTCATCCATGATTTTACCGGTCCAGTCGCGCATCATGCGGACGCGGCCATAAGCAACGCCGGCGATGCCGAGAGCGTCGTTGCGGTGAAGCGTGCCGTTCTGGATGATGGCTGTGGCGACAGGGCCTTCACCCTTGTCTACACGGGATTCGATAATCGTTCCGGCGGCGCGCGTGTCCGGATTGCTCATGATGCGTTCTTTTTCCATTTCTGCGACAAGCAAAACCAAGTCGAGCAACGCATCGATACCCGTACCGATCTTAGCCGAGATTTTGGCCATCGGAACTGTTCCACCCCATTCCTCGACGTTCACACCGCATTCCGCCAATTGACCGAGCACGCGGTTTGGATCGGCGTCGGGTTTATCGATCTTGTTCAGAGCGACAACGTATGGAAGTTTGGCGGCCGTGATGATGTTGATCGCTTCTTTTGTTTGCGGCTGTACGCCGTCGTCGGCGGCAACAACGAGAATCGCAATGTCGGCGACCTTGGCACCACGCGAACGCATGACGGTAAACGCTTCGTGACCCGGAGTGTCGATGAAGGTCAAAGGTTTTCCTTTGTTTTCAACCATGTACGCACCGATGTGCTGGGTGATTCCACCGGACTCCCCTTCCATGACGTGGGTTTTGCGAATCGCATCGAGCGTGCGGGTTTTTCCGTGGTCGACGTGACCCATGACAACGATAACGGGCGGGCGTTCTTTAAGACTCACTTTTTCTTGACCGCCAAGAATTTCTTTCAAACGATCCTGACTTTCCACGGATGCCAACATTTCCGCCTCGATCTTGGATTCCGGAAGCGGCTTGTATCCGAGTTCTTCCGCGATAATCGATGCGGTCATGTAGTCGATGCGCTCGTTTTGGGAAGCGAGAATACCGGCTTTCATGAGCTGCTGAATCACACGCGTGACAGGCAAACCAAGTTTGCCGGCAAAATCGCGGACAGCAACAACGGCGGGAAGCGTGACTTCACGGTTTTCCGGAGCCGAGCCATCGGTGGTTACGATGGCCTGCTGTTTTACGAGCTGGTCGCGCAAACGTTCGCGGCGGGAGTTCTCGAGCCACTTCTTGTAGATCTGATCGGCGGTGCGGTCATCGATCTTGATGGCTCGGGCACCAACGTCAAAACCAAGCTCAGGCATTTTTGCCAAGAGTTGCTGCGGGGTGACACGCAGACGGCGTGCCAGTTCGGTAACGTTCATGCGTGCGAGTTTAGGCTTTATTGAGCCAATAGTCAATAGATCAGCGCTTCTCGATCACATGTTTTGTCAGAAAGTCTGCAACCTTGGGGTAGGCATCCAATCGGTTCTGTAATTTGGCTAATCCATGCCCTTCATCGTGATAAACAAGCAGCTCGGCGACGCCGCCTTGATCGACGACTGTCTTCACGATTTGCTCCGCCTCCGATAATGGCACTCTCGGGTCATTTGCGCCGTGGATCACCAGAAGCGGTGCCTGAATGTCTTTCACGACACGCATCGGTGACAGATCTTCCAAAATCACATGATCATCTTGCAGTGACCCATACTCCGCTTCACGCAATGCCCGACGCCATACCGAAGTATTCTGTAGAAATGTTACAAGGTTCGACATTCCGACAATGTCCACTCCGGCCGCCCACAGCTTGGGCTGAAATGCGACTCCGACCAGCGTCATGTAGCCACCGTAACTGCCGCCCATGATGACAATCTTCTCTGGGTCGACGTCATCACGAGAACGGAGATACTTGTTTAGCCATTCGATATCTTTGATGGAATCCCAGCGCTTGCCTTTATCATCAGCGGCCATATATTCCTTACCATAACCACTGCTCCCGCGAATGTTCGGTAAAACAACCGCCCAACCTTGTGAGACAAAATATTGCATCAATCCATAGAAGCCTGGTCGCGACTGTCCTTCCGGACCGCCATGAACATTCACAATGACGGGACATCGTTCGTTCCCTTTACGTTTGGGCGTGTATATGAACGCGGGAATTTGTTTGCCATCAAACGATTCATACCGCACTAATTCCATCGGTTGACATACATCTACCGGAACGCGTCGAGGACTCTCCGTCGCACGAACAACGGATCCGCTCACTTCAAGAATCCAAATATCACGCTGCTGCTTGGCGTCTTCAAACTCAAATGCCAAACGTGATCCGTCTTCCGTCCATTCAAATCCATCCAGTTCTCCGTCAGGCAATAGCGCCTTGGTAAGCTGCTTGGTCGCTACATCCATGAACCAAACATCTGTATATCCATCACGGTTATATCCAAGAAGCAATCGACCTCCATCCAGCGTCATTCGAATAATCTCCAATTCAAACTTTGGTAGATCTAGCGACCCCGTGATAGGCGTTATTGATTTATTTTTCAAATCATAAAAGTCAAGCGCTGAAAAATCGCGATCTTGGTTGTTCTTGAAATAAAAGCCTGATCCATCGGGCAACCAATGCGCGTAACCATGTTCTTTTAGACCTTCTTTTTCTGTGACGTCGAGTTCTTCTCCGGTCTGTAGGTTCACGAGAACGAGTTGATTTTGGGAAAACGTGTACTCGATGCGCACGACGAGCATGGTTTTATCCGGCGAAAAGCCAACACCTTTACACCATCCGCCACGATCGAATACGCGTCGGGATTCGCGCTTCTTCAAATTGTAAACGTATACATCAAAATCCTTGCCGTTCCTCTCGTTGGAAATATACGCAAATAACGAACCGTCAGCCGAACATTCTGTTACACGATAAATAAATTCATCATTGTGCATTAGCCATTCGCTTTTTCCATTTGTAGGATCCATGAGTCTAATCTGCGTTCGTTCATTTCCTCCGTTACTATGTCCAAAAAGAATCACATTCTCTTTGGGAGGAAAAAAGGCAAATTCGATAGGCTCGGTCCCATCCGTCAGTTGTCGCACTTCTCCGGATGCCAAATCCTTCAGATAAGCCTGAGCGACGCCCGTCAGGTTACTGATATACAGCAACTTTGTTGCATCGGGACTCCAAGAAGGAGCCCACGCGGTTTTTGTTTCCAAAAAGTCTTGGATGGAATATAGGGACATGGCCAATTTGTAACGTTTTTTGACGTTTCTGCCTAGTCGGTACATTCTCCGTCCATGGACGGATTACTTCTGATCGACAAACCCGAGGGATGGACCTCGCATGACGTGGTTGCAAAACTGCGTGGGATTTTGAAAATGAAGGCGATTGGCCACGCAGGAACTCTTGATCCGTTCGCGACCGGACTGCTCGTGCTTGGGGTCGGTAAAGGGACGAAGCGACTCACGGCTCTGGTTGGTGTCGACAAGGAGTATGTGGCGTCGGTTCGTATGGGTGCCACGAGCGACACGTTCGACAAGGAGGGCGTGATCGTCGAACAGAACGTGTCGAAGGAACCGACGCGTAACGAAGTCGAGAAAGCACTCGACAAGTTTCGTGGCGGATACGAACAGCTTGCCCCCCTACATAGCGCGAAGAAGATCGGTGGGAAAAAGTTGTACGATCTTGCGCGTGCGGGAAAAGCTACGGAAGAAATGAGGCCGATGAAGCAGGTGAAGATCGATAAGATCGAGGTGGTTGAATATGAGTGGCCGAATCTGACGATCGATGTGAAATGCGGGAGCGGGACTTATATTCGATCGCTTGCCGACGACATTGGACGTGAGCTTGGGGTTGGTGGGTATTGTGTCGAACTACGGAGGACGAAAGTTGGCGAGTTTGATGTGGAAAATGCCTTGCCTATCGAAGGTCTGACTATGGACATTGCGGCGAAACACATCCTCTGATACGTTGGGTGTACTGACAATTTTCCGCGCCGGAATGGATTGATGCTGAAATGTCGGTCAAATCATCAACTTTTTGAGGTTTTTGGAACAATTCCCGCCAAAGGCGGACCAGCTTTGGCTGGGAAGAGATGTTAAGACTGGCCGCTCAACCGCGCCGGCGCTTATCCCTATTTCTTTATGGAAAGCGCTTTGATCGGACTCCTGTTTGCCGCGGTAGGCATCGGGATCGGAACAGCCATCGGTTATTACTTGAGGGACTCAAAGTCGAAGGCGAATTTGGACGATGCATCGCGCAAAGCGGAACAGATTCTGCGCGAGGCGGAAGCCAAGCAGGCAGAGGCGATCGCTAAGACAAAGGAGAAAGCGATCAAAATCTTGGAGGAAGCGCGCTTGGAAGAAAAGCGGGCTTTTGAAGAACTCGTAAAACAGCAGTCTGCGCTGGCGGAACGCGAAACGATGTTTGGGCAAAAAATGCTTGATATCGATAAGGCGAAACAGGACGTCGATGCCGCGCAGAAGCGGCTCGAGGAAGCACATGCGCTTGCTGAGACGATCAAGACCGATGTAATGAAGAAGCTCGAGGAAGTCGCATCGCTGACGCAGGGCCAAGCGCTGGAACGTTTGCTCACCATGGCCGAGGATGAAAACAAGGAGATCTTGCTTGGACGATTGCGCAAACTCGATGAGATGACGGCGGAAGAAATCGATAACAAGGTCAAGAATATTTTGGCGGTGGCGATTCAGAAGCAGGCTTCATCGCATGTGGTGGAAACGACGACAACGCACGTGCAATTGCCGTCCGAAGAAATGAAGGGACGTATTATCGGACGCGAAGGACGCAATATTAAGGCACTCGAATTGTTGACGGGTTGCGAGCTCATAATCGACGATACACCGGGCGCCGTAACGGTTTCCGGCTTCTCCCCTATTCGCCGACAGGTTGCACGACGCGCGCTTGAGAAGCTCATTGTCGATGGGCGTATTCATCCGGGGCGCATTGAGGAATTCGTTGACGAAGCAAAGCGCGATCTTCAGATCGACATCCGCAAAGCCGGCGAAGACGCACTCTTCGAACTTGGATTGCCGACATCGACGTTGGATCCAAAGCTCGTGCAGATTCTTGGTCGATTGAAGTTCCGCACAAGTTACGGCCAGAACGCGTTGCTCCACTCGATGGAGGTTGCACGACTTTCTGCGATGTTGGCCGAGGAACTGAAAGCTGACGTTTACATCTGCAAACTCGGTGGGCTTCTGCATGACATCGGCAAAGCAGTCGACCACGATATGCAAGGCTCGCATCCGGAAATCGGTTATCAGATCATGCAAAAGTATGGTTTTCCGGAAGAAATCGCCTATCAGTCGATTGGGCATCATGAAGATAAGCCAAAGACGCTTGAAGCAATTATCGTCAAAGCGGCTGATGCAATTTCAGGTGCAAGACCGGGAGCTCGCAAGGACTCGCTCGAATTCTATGTGAAGCGCTTGCAGGAATTGGAAAATGTCGCGATGAGTTTTGAGGGTGTCGATAAGGTCTATGCCATTCAAGCCGGTCGAGAAATCCGCGTGTTTGTGAATCCGAAGCAGGTCGATGACTATGCGGCGACCAAGATGGCGAGGGATATTGCGAATAAGATTGAGAGTGAATTGAAGTTTCCGGGAGAGGTGAGGGTTACGTTGATTCGAGAAACACGCGTGATTGAGCATGCGAAGTAAATCGTCTAATATTAGCCATTTTTACAACTTTCTCCCATATCGCACTTGAAGCAGTATCATCCGTCCACAAGTCATCTATTGCGCAACTTAGCGAAAAAATGTAATGTAGGGCCATCAATCACTCATCCCTCCTAACCTATGAACAAGGCAGAGCTCATCAACTACCTGTCGGAAAAGGTCGGTGTTACCAAGAAGCAGGCGGAAGACATGGTCGAATCGTTCGTCGAAGTTGTTACTTCCACGCTTAAGAGCGGTGGAGAAGTGAACATCGCCGGCTTTGGCGCTTTCATGGCCAAGACCCGCGCCGCCCGCATGGGTGTCAACCCGCAGAAGCCGACGGAAAAGATCCAGATCAACGCCGTCACAGTCCCGAAATTCAAAGCCGGCAAGGGCCTCAAGGACGCCCTCAAGCACTCCGGCTTGGCCGCAGCCGCTGCCGCAACTCCTGCCGCCGCCCCGAGCGCTCCGATGGCCCCTTCGATGTAAGATCGATAGGAAACAAAAAATCTCCCGAGAGGGAGATTTTTTGTTTCGCTTATTTCATCATCCCCTTTATCTGCTCGATCACGTCCTGCGTCTTCACCAACTTCGCTGCCGATTCATTACGTGCCTTCCATTCCACAGAATCTTCCTTCAACGTCTTCTCCGAAACAACGAGGCGAAGCGGTAGCCCGATCAAATCCGCATCGGCGAATTTCTCCCCCGGTGAAACGCCTTCGCGATCGTCCCACAAAACTTCTACGCCTTCCGACCACAAACCGTCGTACATTTCTTTCGCGGTCGAATCGATACGCGATTGTACGGCGGCGTCTTTCGATTTCAAACCGACGAGATGGACGTGGAACGGGGCGACGGAGACGGGCCAGATCATTCCTTTGTCGTCGTGGCTTGCTTCGACAATGGTGCCGACGAGTCTTGTTGTTCCTATTCCGTAGCAGCCCATGACGGCGGTCTTGCGTTCGCCTTTCTCATCTGTGAAGGCGACATCGAAGGCGTCGGAGAATTTTGTGCCGAGATCGAAAATGTTGCCGACTTCAATTCCTGTCTTCAATTCAAGCTTCTCGCCGTTCTCCGGATTCTTATCCCCTTCTTTTAACGTGGCGATCTCGGTGTTCTGGGCGAATGTACCGGTTTCCGATGTGAGAATCTTGTCTTCGCCGGCAGGTGTGAGCACTTGGAACTCGTGCGAGAACTTTTTCGAGAATGAGCCGCCGGAAGCTTCAACGACTTTGGCGTTCAAACCGCATCGAGAGAAAATCGTGAGATAGGTTTCGAGGACTTTGCTGTAGTAGGTATCGAGGTCTTCTGTCGATGCGTGAAAGGAATACAGATCTTTCATGCCGAACTCGCGACCACGAAGGACACCGCTCTTTGCTCGAAGCTCGTCGCGAAACTTTGATTGAATCTGATACACGGCGATCGGTAAATCTTTGTAGGAATTGAGAAATGTTTTGACGAGAGGCGTGACGATTTCTTCATGTGTCGGACCGAGGCCGTAGACTTTTCCGGTTTGCGACGGAATCTTAAAGAGCACGTCGACGGAATCCCATCGGCCAGTGGTGTCCCAGTTTTCTTTGGGTTGAAGCGCGCTCATCAAAATCTCCTGTGCGCCCAACTTATCGAGCTCGTCTCGAATAATATTCTCGACTTTGTGGAGGACGCGGAGGCCGAGCGGGAGCCATGAGTAGACGCCGGCCATTTCCTGATGGACAAAGCCGGCCTGTGTCAGGAGTTTTGCGTTGACGGAGTCGGCGTCCGTTGGGACGTTTTTGGAGGTGTGCGTGAAGAGGCGGGATTGGCGCATAATGCGTGAATCTTGAAGCTAGAAACTTGAAACGTCAACAGAATAGAGAAACGGCCCGACAGGTGTCGGGCCGTTTCAGGTTCAGCCTTGAGTCGTTGCCAGAGCTTCACGAATGGTTTCCGCGGATTCGAGGAGGTTACGGAACTCCTGTTCCGTGTAGCCGTGATCCTTCAGCCGTCTTGCGGTGATCTGGCGTACGCGTTCCCGCGTGATGGCGAAAGCCGCGCCGATCTCGTTCAGGGTCTGCAGTCTTCCGCCGATGCCAAAGCGCATCCGCATGATCGCGTTATTGCGCTCAAGCATGCCGAGATTTGCGTTTTCCACGACGTCTTTGATCTCTTCTTCGACTTCAGCGAGGCGTTGGCGGGCGAGCGCGAGCGTTTCTGGCGAGTAACACCCGCTACGCATGAATGCGAGTACGCTGCGCTCGTCGTCGCCCGATATCGAGGCGTCGATGGACACTTTGCCGCCCATGAACGGAACGAGTCGGAGCTTATTCACGACTTCTTTGGACAGGCGCGAGACCTTGGTCTTACCTGTGCTCATGAAGGCGATGAGCTCGGTATCGTCCGGACAGCGTCCGTACAAACTCTCGAACTTAGCTTCTTCTCGGCGCAGCGCCACCCCCTGCTCTTGGAAGTGCACGGGTACGCGCATGGCGCGGCGGATCGAGATATCGAGGATCGCGCGCTGGAGGAACGAGCGTACCCACCAGGCAGCGTAGGTAGAGAACTGGAATCCGCGTTCCGGTTCGTAGTTCTCCAAGGTCCGCACGAGACCAAAGTATCCTTCCTGCGCCAGGTCAACGAAATCGAGTCCGCGGCCAGTGTAGCGCCCCGCGATCTTGAACACGAGACGCATGTTGGCGAGGATGAGCGGATTGCGCAGACGGTCGCGCTTTCTGCGGGAACTTTCAAGCTCCTCGACCGTGTCGACGGGAACAGGCTCGCCATCGGCGACCAGTTTTTTGAAGCGGTTCTCGACGGCGATGAAGGCGCGCTCGGCTTCTCGATAGATCTCGAAGCGGCGGAGGAACTCTTCCTCGTTCATCAACTCGTAGGCACGATGGCGGCGATAGGAGTCCCAGGCGTCGCGCTCGTCGTTGGTGATGTCGGTTCCCCGAAGGAAAACCATGTTGTTGGCCTTGCTGTTACCCATGACGTCCTCCGGAATCCAAAGCCATGAACAGCGTAGTCATCCTTTACTGAAATGGTCAAAGCAAAAACGACCGTGAGGTCGTTTTTGCTGTGGTGCAGCGGCTGGGAATCGAACCCAGAACCTTGGGCTTAAGAGGCCCCTGCTCTACCAATTGAGCTACCGCTGCCTATACTAAAAGTGCGCTAATGATAGCAAAGGCTTGTCGTTTGTCAAACCTACCTGTCTACGTTACGATCCGACGACTCGCACTCGTAGCTCAACTGGATAGAGCGCTTCCCTCCGAAGGAAGAGGTTACTGGTTCGACTCCAGTCGAGTGCACCATACAAAAACCCTCCGACAAACGGAGGGTTTTTGATTTTTGACGACTAGACCTTGGCGGCTTCGCGGGCGGCCTTGAAGACGGCTTGCGCGGCTTCTACGGCCTTCTTGTAGGTTTCGAGAGCCGACTTCAGTGTGCCTTGGCGCGTGTCTTGGGCGGACTTCATCGAGGCCTTGTGGGCGTCCTGGGCGGCGCTCACGGACTTGTAGAACGTTTCGCGGGCGGCTTTGACGGCAGAACGAAATTTCTCGTTCGCAGCCTTGCGTTCATCGGTAGATCCTTCACAGCGGGTCTTCCATTCCGCGTAGGCGGAGTCGACAGCGGCTTTGCGTGTGGCGATGGCGGCGTCGATGGCGGCGCGGCGCTTGGCAAGCGATGCGTCATGGCTCGTCTTGAACGCGGCGTTCGCGGAATCGACGGAGGCCTTGCGAGCCGTGATCGCGGCATCGATAGAAGCGCGATAGGTTGCGATGGCGGCCTTCAAGGCTTCATTCGCGTTGCGCTCGTCGAGCTTAGCATCCTGACGTACGCGATTCTCGAGACGTTTGGCTTCCGAGTCGCTTCGGTTGGAGAGCACTTTGCCGTTCCACTCGTCGCGGTTCTTGATGATGCGCGAGTCCTGATCGGCGCGCATTTTTGAGAGACGATCGGCCTCTTTGACCTGACGCTCGGCATATTCCGCTTCCCACTTGATGCTGCGGTCGGAGCAGGAAACCTCCGGGCGGGCCATGATTCGGTCGGCGGAATTTTCTTCGGCAAAAACGGCGACGGGAGCAATAAGGGTCGAGGCCATGGACAAAGCCACGGCTAAAGAAAGGGATTTTTTCATATGCTTCCTATTATACCAGTTCTATCCCAACCGTGGGCTCCCCTTCTCCGGCGGAGATATCGAGGGCTTCCGCCTTCAAATCGCGCATAACTTCATGTTCTTTTTCTTTTACGGCCTCAACCATGTCCGCATCGGCCGTGATCGTCAGGCGGACGCGGTCGGAAGGCTGCATACCTTTTTCTTTTCGGGCGTTCATGACCATGCGCATAAATTCTCGGCGGAGTCCTTTGCGCTTTAGTTCCGGCGTGATGACGGTATCGAGTGTGATGGTCCACGGCTCTTCTTGTCCGGAGTTGTGCTCGATGCGGACGGCCTCAACGTTCAGCTCTTCCGCGAGAAGCGTTGCGAGATCGCTTTGACGGTTCAAACGCGCGACTTCCTCGGCATCTTTAATACGAATAATTGCCGCTGCGAGAGCTTGGCGTACCGGTAGTTTGGCGATGGAACGCTGTTCGTGAGCTTTCGAAGCAGCCTCGCGCAGCCATTGCATGTCGGCGAGCAACCGCTCGTCAATGAGACGCGCATCGGCCTTGGGCCATTTGTCGAGGTGGACGGAAGCTTTGGGGCCGCCCATGTCGAGATAGACCTTCTCGGCGAGGAAGGGCGTGAAGGGGGCCATGAGGCGCGTGAAGTCGAGCATGACTTCAAGAAGCGTCTTCAACGCATCGAGGCGTTCATATGCATTTTCCGATTTGATGCGGTCGCGAGAACGGCGAAGCCACCAGGTCGACAAATCTTCGACGAACGCACGAAGCGGACGCGTGGCGCGTGCGATTTCATAACCATCCATTTCTTTTGTAACGTCCTCGATGAGCTTGTGCAAACGCGAGAACATCCAGCGGTCGAGGATGTGGGCGCTGCGGGGTTTGTCGACGCGGACGGTCTCCCCTTCTCCGTAGGTGGCGTAGAACGTTTTGACATTCCAAAACAAGTTCAAGAATCCACGAACGATGCTTTGCAGGTCGCGGTCGGAGAAGTTAAGCACTTCGCCTTCCACGACGGGCGACGAGAGCAAATAGTATCGCATCGCATCGGCGCCGTAGATCTGGAAAATCTCCCACGGATCCGTGTAGTTCTTTTGGCTCTTGCTCATCTTGGTGCCATCCTCCGCGAGAATGAAACCGGTACAAGTGACGTTCGTGAACGCAGGCTTGTTGAAGAGGGCTGTCGACAGGACGTGCAAGTTATAAAACCAGCCGCGCGTTTGATCGAGTGCTTCTCCGATGAAGTCGGCGGGGAAATTTCCTTCGAACCATTTTTTGCCTTCGAATGGATAATGCGGGGCGGCGTATGGCATCGAGCCGGATTCAAACCAGCAGTCGAATACGTCAGGAATACGGCGCATTTCCTCGCCCTTGGCATTCTTGAACGTTAGCTCATCGATATTAGGGCGATGCATGGCCATCACGTCTTTCTCATCGATCTTTGTTCCTGTGGCTTTCTCGAGCTCGGCGACGGACGCAAAGACACGGACATCGGTTCCATCGGCGTTGGTCCAGACGGGAATCGGAGCGCCCCAGAAGCGGCTGCGGGAAATACACCAGTCGGGAGCCGTTTCGAGTCCTTTGCCGAATCGGCCGTCTTTCAAATGCGCCGGATGCCAATTAATCTTTGCCGCGGTCTTGATCATCTTGGGACGCAGCTTTTTAATATCGACATACCAAGCGGGCTGAGCTTTGTAGATAAGGCGCGTATTGTTGCGCGCAAAAATCGCGACCGAGTGAGTCACTGTTTCTTTGCGGTACATGAGTCCACGCTCTTCCAGATCCGCGACGATCGCGTCATTGGAGTCACTAAAAAATGTTCCAGCGACTACCGGGACGCCGGGACGCTGGATACCGACGTGGTCGAGCGTCACGAGCACCGGAAGTCCGTGCTCGCCGGCGGCACGAAAGTCATCCTCGCCAAATGCCGGAGCCGTATGAACGATGCCCGTTCCGTCGGTCATGGTGACGTAGTCCATACCGACAAGTTCGAATGAAATGCGTCCCTCGCGCTCGACGAGCGATTCCCAAACATCTTTCTTCAGCGGATAGAGCGGTTCATACTTGAGACCGATGAGCGCGGAGCCCTGCATCTTTTGCACGACCTCAAAGTCGCCCTGCTCCTCCCCGAGCGGATAGAACTGTTGAAATACCTGCGACTGCAATTTCTCGGCAAAATAATACGTTTCACCCGTCGAGTTGATGCGTGCCTTGAGATACATCTCTTCCGGATGCACCGCGAGCGCGACGTTGGCGGGAAGCGTCCATGGCGTCGTTGTCCAGGCGAGGAAAAATGATTTCTCCTCCCCAACGGCCTTGAACTTCACGATGACGGACGGATCCTCTTTGTCGACATACGAGTTCTCCATCGCGACTTCCGAGTTGGACAGCGGCGTTCCGTTGACGGGCGAGTAGAAGGAAACACGCAAGTCTTTGTAGACAAGTTTCTTTTTCCAAAGTTCCGAGAACACCCACCACACGGACTCGATATAATCGCGGTCCATCGTTTTGTAGGCGCCGTCAAAATCGACCCAGCGGCCGATACGCTCCACGTAGCGTTTCCATTCGTCGGAGTATCGAAGGACGGCGTCGGCACAAGCTCGGTTGAACTTGTCCATGCCATATGCCTCGATCTCGGGTTTGCCTTTGAGTTTTAATTCTTTCTGGATCAGCGCTTCCATCGGCAGTCCATGGCAATCCCAGCCCCAAACGCGAGGCACGCGGTAGCCTTTCATCGTCCAATAGCGCGGAACGGCGTCTTTGATCGTCGACTGGAGCAAGTGGCCGGAATGCGGAAGACCGGTCGCAAAGGGCGGACCGTCGTAGAACACATAGCCCTTGGACTCGGGGCGCTCCTCGATGGAACGTTCAAAAATCCCCTGCTTTTTCCACAAAGCAAGGATTTCTTCCTCGATCTTGGGGAAGAGCGGAGCACGGTCCTCCCCCGACTTGGCTGGTTCTGGCATAATAGGAGAAGAATGCGTCGAATTTGATTCGAGGTCAAGCCATTTTTATGCCAATCAAGCCCATCATTTATCTCGGAGCCGACCATGCAGGGTTCAAATTAAAGGAGTCGCTCAGAGAAGCGTTAGCGAAAGCGAAGCTTGTTGTCTGCGATTTATCTCCCCGTCTCGTCAAGGACGACGACTATCCGCTGGCCGCAAAAAAAGTTGCGCTGGCGATTTTGCACGAGGAAGGAAGTTTGGGCGTGCTCGTCTGCGGAACGGGTCATGGCATGGACATCGCGGCGAATCGCTACAAAGGCGTGCGGGCTATCGTGGCGAGGAGCGAGCAGGATGCAAAGCTTTCACGCGAACACAATCATGCAAATGTTTTAGTATTAGGCGGATGGGTCACGAAACCGGCGCTGGCAAAAAAGATTGTGATGAAATTTTTGAAAACAAAACCGAGCAAGGTTGAAAGACATGTGAGGCGCGTAAAACAACTCGATACATGAAGACAGAAATTGTACCGGCGATCCTTGTTCAGGATCAAAAGACTTTTGTCGAGCGATTACGCATGGTCGAGGGTTTGGCGACGGTCGTGCAGGTCGACTGCATGGACGGGCATTTTGTAAAAAATAGAACATGGTATGAGGCGGAGCCGATTGAGACGACGCTTGGAATCGAATTACATCTGATGGTGAGCGATCCTTTGTCGACGATTTGGCTCTGGCGACGGATCCCTCAGCTCACGCGCGTGGTCTGGCATAGTGAAATTCCGATCGACCATGCGGCGCTCATACGGGAGTGCCGCAAGCTTGGGATCGAATGTGGTTTGGCGATATCGCCGGAGACGAGCGTCGAGAAAATTGCGCCATATCTCGATCGTATCGACGAAGTATTAGTGCTTGGCGTGAATCCGGGATGGAGCGGGCAGGCACTCATTCCATCGACGCTCGAAAAAATCGCCGCGATTAAGCGCATCCATGCAGAAGTCGATGTCGGATTTGATGGCGGGGCTACAGTCGACAATCTGAAATCGATTGTCGAAGCCGGTGCCGACCGCATCAATCTGGCTTCAGCGCTATTCCAAACCCCTGACCCACGCGAGACATTGCGTGCTATACTTTCCACCATATGAAGCGATTTTCCCTCATGTTAGCGACCGCCGCCATGGCGCTCGCTCCCCTCCTGTCGCATGCCGCAACGCTGAATCCCGGCGATCTCATCAAGGGATCGATGAGTTCCGTCTATTATTACGGCGTCGACGGTAAGCGCTATGTGTTTCCTACCGAGAAAACCTATTTCACGTGGTACTCGGACTTTGCCGGCGTTAAAACAATTAGCGATGCCGAGCTTGGCGGGTTATCGATCGGCGGGAATGTCACGTATCGCCCGGGCATCCGACTCGTAAAGATCACGACGGATCCCAAGGTTTATGCGGTGGGCGCTAACGGAACATTGCGCTGGGTCCAGACGGAAGGAGCCGCGCAGGACTTGTACGGCATGAATTGGAATACCATGGTCGATGACATTCCGGACTCCTTTTTTATCAACTATCGCGTTGGCGCTCCTATCGCGACGGCGACGGATTACTCGAGAACCCAAGAAACCTCTAATGCGAGCTCGATCGCCGCGGACCGCGGACTGATCAGCCCGACGCCGACGCCGACACCGACGCCAACTCCCACACCAACACCGACACCGACGAATCCGTATTCCGGAACGATCGAGCTCTCAAGCAATAGCGCCGCGGCAAATGCGACGATCAATGCGTATGCGAATGCCACTCGACCGTCGGAAATTTCCGCCATTACCCTGACCTTTGACGGCGTCTTCTACAAGCGTTGTGAATACAATCCCTGCAGCAGCGACGTGCAAATGATTGGCACGAAGCCCACGGTCGACGCGGTCGCCAAGTTCCAATGGATCACGGGACAGACGGCTTATGCGACGAGCACGGTAACGCTGCAAGCCGGCGTTCCGGGCATTACGCTCACGATCACCCGCCCGGAGGTGCGCGTGAATGGTACGCGCGAGGTCGTGGTCGATGTGGACGATAGCTATGTGGCCTCGACGATCGACATTTTTATCGACGGAAACAATGTTCGAGGCTGCTCGAGCCAGCAGTCATGCCGTTATGCAGGGGAAGAACTCTCGCCGGTCGGAACCGTTCATAATGTCTATGCCATTTTGCGCGATAGCGGAGGGTTTGCCCTGCAGACAGAAACAAAACAATTTACGGTCGTTCTAAACGAGCATCCGACCGTGACGGTTGAAACGGGCAAGAATACAATATTCCGCGGCGAGCAGGTCGATGTCACGGTGCGCGCCGTCGATGATAGCGGGTTGGCTTGGACGGAAATTTGGGTGGACAACGTCATGATCAAGCATTGTGCCGCGGGCATCTGTACGTCCAACATCGGACCATGGAGCGTGGTCCGACAAGTCCGAGCCGTCGGCAAAGCGCAGGACACCGATGGATTCATCGGCTACGGCACATCCACAACGGTCTTTGTGCAATAACCGCGTTTGTGCCATTCTAGGAGTGCTTAATTCTTTTCATCTCTTCCTTACGTTATGAAGCAATTGCTTCGCCGCAGCTTAGCGACGGTCGGCACACTCGCCATGATCGCCGCTCCGCTCGCCTCTCATGCAGCCGTCACCAGCGCTTTTTCCGCCGGTGATCTCATCAAGGGCTCCGGTTCCACGGTTTACTACTTTGCTTCCAACGGAAAGCGCTTTGTTTTCCCGAACGACAAAACGTACTTTACTTGGTACACCGATTTCAGCGGCGTCCGCCAGATCTCAAACGGCGCTCTCTCGACGATTCCGCTGGGAGGCAACGTCACCTACCGCCCGGGTGTAAAGATGGTAAAGATCACGACGGATCCTAAGACCTATGCCGTCGACCAGAACGGCGTGCTGCGCTGGGTCAAGACGGAACAGATTGCCGAATCGTTATTTGGTCTCGCTTGGAAGAGCCGCATCGACGACATCCCGGATGCGTTTTTCACCAACTACCGCGTCGGCAACCCGATCGAGTTCTCGGCCGAGTACAAGCCGGCTGATGTGATGACGCTTACGGCGACCATCGCTCAGGACAAGCAGATGGATGAAACCAAGATCACGATCTCGATCGGAGACGTCGATAACGGTTTTGTGCCGAAGACCATCACGATTAAGCGCGGAACAAACGTCACCTGGACGAACCGCGACAACAACGTCCACAATGTTACCGGCGCCGGCTGGACATCGGGCGACATCGCCAAGAATGGCGGAGAGTACTCGCGCAAATTCGACACCAACGGATCCTTCGAATATCGCGACACGATCAACCCGGCCAACACGGCCACGATCAACGTCGTGAATCCGTAATCGGAGCGGTACACAGCTATAAACCCCGTCGAAAGACGGGGTTTGTGTTTTCCCTATTTTGGCGTAGAATATCGCCATATGTTTAAGAAAACCTTAGGGATCATCGCGTTGTTACTGCTCATTATCGTCGGTGAGGGCTATTGGCTCAGCCAAAGCGATATCCGTGGCAAATGGACAGCGCTCATCCAGAATCAATTAGCGAATTCGGATTTTTCTCCGGTGGAACCTCTTGAGGGTGACGAGGAACCTGTTTCCGTAACGGTTGCCACTCTTGGTGATGCGACCGGCAGCGTTACGGTGACGCGCGACGGAGAAGCGCTCGCGCTTAGCCCGTTCATGACGCTCATGGTCGGTGATCGCATCGAGACCGGAGCCGATGGAAGAGCCGAAATCGGCTGGACCGGATATGGCCGCACGCTTATCGCATCCAATACGAAGCTAACGATTACCGTCGCGGAGCATGGAGACAGCGATGACGGAATCATGGCAAAGATGAAACTGGAAAGCGGCCGCATTTGGACGCGTCTTGAACGATTACTGTCTAGCGGATCGAGCTTTGAGGTGAAGGCATCGAACGTGGTCGCCACGGTGCGCGGAACGAGCTTTGGTATCGGTCTCGATCAACCGGGTCGTGTCGAGATCAAGGTTGCGGAATCACACGTGGCGGTTTCCCGCACAACAACGGCCGACTCGGATGAAGTCGTCGGTTCCCCGATCATTATGGACCCGATGCAGCGCATGGATATGGCCGAGAAAGAAATGTCTTTGCCGAAACCGATCGCGATGACCAAGGGGGAAATTGAAAAGGATTTGTTCCTGATGGAGGGTAACATCAAGGTACCGCAAGAATATCTCGACATGGAATGGATGGCCTTCGTCGAGATGATCTTGAGCCAGATCCCGGCTGATCAGATGCCGGCCGACTTTGACCGCGCCGCGTTCATGGAATACATGCGCCAAGTACAGGCGCAGATTCCGGACGAGGTGAAACAGCAGTACATGCAGGAATTCAACGCAGGAACGTACTAGAGCCAAGAGAAAATACACGAACCCCCGCCACGACAGAACGTCGAGCGGGGGTTTTGCGATTCAGAGCTTGTCCTGCCAAGGAACGAAGTTGAGCTGTACACGCTCGAGACCAAAATACGCATTGCCCTTGTACACCGAGACCGAGGCGTTCTCGACATTCTCCGTTGACCAGCGCTCTCGAGCCTCCTGCACCGAGAAGCGCTCGACGAGACGACGGAAGAGAAAGAACCAGAAGCCGTGGACGGCGACGAGGACTTTCTTGCCCTCGGCGTCGCGCGAGAGCGTCCCGATAAAGCTGTGGATGCGCAGCTCGACGTCGGGCCAGTTCTCGCCGCCGATGGGGCGATAGTCGTAGAACCCTTGCTTCTGTTTGCGGTCGAACTCCGCGGGGTAGTACTTGCGGATGTCAGCCTCCGTCATGTCCGACCAGATGCCGCGGTTCCCCTCCGCCAGACGTGGATCCTCGTAGATCTCGATCTTGGGGTTCGGGCACATAATGCGCATCGTCTCCTGCACGCGCAGGTAATGCGAGTTGTAGTAGAGGTGGAATCCTTCGGGATACGTTTCGCGGAGATACGCTCCCGTGATCGCGGCCTGCTTGCGGCCGCGCTCGGTGAGTCCGTAGCGGTGGCTTGGCGTCGCCAATCCCCCACGTTCGTCCGAGCTCAACACATTCCCCTCGGACTCCGCATGTCGAACCAGTACCAGTAATTCCGGCCATCCCATAGCGTTCCTCCTTTGCTTGATGCGTTCTTTCAATAGCAAATAACTGACATCAGGTCAACCGCGGTGTATCATGGGCAAATATGGCGCGAGCCAATTCACAACCGATGATGACCATCTCGGACCTTGAGAAAAAGGCGTATGCGATACGTCAGGACATCATTACCGCGCTCGTTGCGGCAAAGAGCGGGCACTCGGCCGGACCGCTTGGCATGGCGGATATTTTTACCGCATTGTATTTCCGCGTTTTGAATGTCACGCCGGAGACGCGGAACGATAAGAATCGAGACCGCGTTGTGCTGTCGAACGCCCACATCTGCCCCGTGCTCTATGCAACGCTTGCCCAGCGCGGCTTTGCCAAGCGCGACGAGTTTTTGAAAACATTGCGCAAACTCGGCAGTCCGTTCCAAGGGCACTCAAACAATCATTTTGATATTGGTATCGAGACGTGCGGCGGACCGCTCGGACAAGGATTATCGCAAGCCGTAGGCATGGCGCTTGCCGCGCGCATGGATGATGCCAAGTGGCGCACGTATTGTTTAATGAGCGACGGCGAACTCGACGAGGGTCAGAGCTGGGAGGCTGTCATGCTTGCCGGAAAAGAGCGTTTGAGGAATCTGACAGCGATCGTCGATCGCAATAACATCCAAATCGATGGGTATACGGAAAATATTATGCCGCTCGAGCCATTAGCCGATAAGTGGCGGGCGTTTAATTGGCATGTGATCGAGATCGACGGACACAATATCGGGCAGTTCATCGATGCGGTCGGGGAAGCCAAGGCGGTGTATGAAAAGCCGACGGTTATCCTTGCCCACACCATACCGGGTAAAGGTGTCAGCTTTATGGAAAACCGCTTTGAATGGCACGGAAAGCCGCCAAGTCCGGAGGAAGCGAAACAAGCAATGCTCGAGCTGCGTACACTACAGGGACAGATAACGAGCGAACACCAGTAAACGACTGAAATCTGATCACTAACCACTAACAACGACCCAAATATGCCCCCATCACCATCCCCTGTCCGCCCCGCGCGCGCCTTGGTCTATGTCATTATTTCATCGATCGTATTAACGCTCGTAACCGTCGGTTTGATTTGGAAAGCTACGGAGCAAGTCTTGGAGCTGAAGCAGTCGAATATCGGCTATGACACGGCCGGGACGGTTGGCGGATACGGCGGTGGAGCCGTCGGCATGCCTGCCACGCCCCCGATGATGACCGAGGAGGGCGTTGCCGAATCCGGGATGATCGCGCGCGATGAATACGTCGGGAAGTCGATCATGATGCCGTATCCGTCGCCTGCCCCTGGAGCGACACCGGAAGATCGCAACCGCGTCGGGCAGAAAATTATCCGCAACGGATCGCTTACACTCCGCGTCGATGATGCGGCCAAACGGCTTGAAGAGGCGCGCATGATCGCTGAACAGGCCGGAGGCTTTGTCGCCAGCGCCAATCTGACGGATCGTGCCGGTGTGAAGACCGCGTATGCGACCCTGCGCATTCCGACGGACAAGTTCCGTGCCGTCGCGGACTCGCTGAAACGTTTGGCGTCGACGGTGTTTGACGAGTCGGAAAGCGGGCAGGATGTGACGGATCAATATGTCGATTTGGATGCGCGTCTCAAGGCCGCAAAAGCGGAAGAAGCGCAGTACATGGAAATTTTGAAGAATGCTCGCAGCATCGAGGACACACTAAATGTCGCGGCGCGTCTTGGCGAGGTTCGCAGTCGCATCGAGCAGATGCAGGGACAGATGCGCGGACTTGAGGATCGGACAAGCTATGCTACTTTGACGGTCACGATGACGGAGGAAGCCCGCGTGGAAGCGCCGACGCGCGTCTGGAAGCCGCTTGAGACGTTTAAGGAAGCGATGCGCGCTCTCGTCGAAAGCCTCCAAGGCATGGTAGACGCACTCATCGCCTTTGCCGTGTTCTTTGTCGGACTTGTCCTGCCGGTTCTCATCGTTCTCGGTCTCGCCGCCTGGTTTGTGCGCTGGTTGATCCGACGCATGATGGGCAATCGCTAAACCTATGCCAGCCGTTCCTCTCAATCCAAAATTATTCCGCAAGGACGTCGAGCAAATCCCGACGCGCAATGGCTATGGGGACGGCTTGGTTGAGATCGGCAAAAAAGATAAACGCGTCGTTGTCCTGACGGGCGATTTGGCGGAGTCGACGCGTGCGCATTTGTTTCAGAAAGCGTTTCCCGACCGATTTGTCGAATGCGGTGTCGCCGAACAGAACATGATGGGTGTTGCGGCCGGTCTCGCGCTTGCGGGAAAAATTCCGTTCGTGAGCTCCTATGCCGTGTTTGTGCCGGGACGAAACTGGGATCAGCTGCGCGTGTCGGTGTGTTACACAAAGGCGAATGTGAAGGTCGCCGGCGCACATGCGGGAATTTCCGTCGGACCGGATGGAGCGACGCATCAGGCGCTCGAGGATATCGCGATCACGCGTGTCCTCCCCAATCTGACCGTGGTTGTGCCTTGCGACTATTTGGAGACAAAGAAGGCAACGATTGCACTCGCGAAAATGATCGGTCCCGCGTACTTCCGATTTGCCCGCGAGAAAACGCCGGTGATGACGGTCGAGAAGACGCCGTTTAAGATCGGCAAGGCGAATGTGATGCGTGTAGGGACAGACGCGACCATCGCGGCATGTGGTCCCCTTGTGTATGAAGCGATGGTTGCGGCCGAGATGCTTGCGAAAGATGGGATCGACGTTGAGGTTCTGAATTGCCATACGCTCAAACCGTTTGATGAGGAGACGCTCACGAAGAGCGTGAAGAAGACCGGCTGCTGCGTGACCGTCGAGGAACATCAAATTATTGGCGGGTTGGCGGGCGCCGTCGCAGAGACGCTCGGCCGACGGGAGCCGGCGCCGATCGAGAATATCGGCATGCAAAACTCGTTTGGCGAGTCCGGAGAGACGGAGGAGCTATTAACCAAGTACGGCATGAAGTCGGCCGACATCGTCAAAGCTGTGAAGCGCGCGCACAAGCGTAAAGTGAGCAAAAAATAACAAAATGTGCCAGCAATATAACACTATTTGATTGACAAAAGGTCCAAAATGTGCTATAGTTAACGCGAGTGCCCAAAGAAAAACCCTCGATTCATTTTGAGGGTTTTTTGTTTGACGCACGCGTTTTACCCTGCCAAACTCGCCAAGGCCCTTTAACCGAGGAAGATACGATGCAGATTGAGAGAGAGCGTCGATGGCTGGTGACATCGCTGGATCCCAAGGTGTACCGAGATGCCCCGAGGAAGCACTTCCAACAGGGGTACTTCAACACTGTGCCGGGCGAGAGCTTGCGCGTCCGCATCATCGAGGAAGAGCCGATCAAACTCGAGGCCAAGATGACGCACAAGCGAGGCAAGGGGCAGTCGCGGCCGGAGACCGAGGTCTCCATCCCGATGAAGGCGGCGGTCGAGCTGTACGAGTACTGCTGTTCGGACAAGCTCGAGAAGACGCGCTATTTCGTCGGGCGCTGCGAGATCGATGTGTTTCATGGGCCGCTCAAGGGTCTCATGCTCGTCGAGATCGAGTACCGGGAGGACGAGAAGATCGAGGACGTTCCGCTCCCCGACTGGCTCGAGGGCGCCGTCGAGGTCACGGAGAGCATCAGCAACTTGATGCTCGCCAAGCTCGCTACGATCTTGGGCGACTCGACACCACCCAAGCCTCTGCATCACTACCTTCCCTCCCCCATTCCGATGATCGTGCTGACCGGCGGACCCGGCTCCGGCAAGACGACGGCGATGGAGGCACTCAAGAAGGAGTTCGGAAACGAGATCAAGTTCGTGCCCGAGGCGGCGACGATTCTCATCTCGCAAGTCGGCATCGTTCCGCCATCGGATGATCCGGTCGGCATCGCCAGGTTCCAGCAGACCCTCCTGCGCATCCAGCGCGCATTCGAGGAGGCGGCGGTTGACCAAGCGATACGCGACGGCAAGAAGGCCGTTCTGCTTGATCGCGGGACCCTCGACAGCGCCGCCTATCTGGACGGTGGTGTGAAGGACCTCGAGCGCATCTGCAGCATCAAGGCGCACGATGAGGCGGCCCGCTATGCACGGGTGATCTGGCTCGCGCCGGCACCCGAGTCGGTGTACGAGGACATTCGCTCCAACAACCCGGCGCGTCGCGAGGATCATGCCGAGGCCTATCGACTCGGTCATGCACTGTTCTTTAGCTGGTCTCCGTACACGGTCGTAAAGAGCGCGAAGCTGGACGGCTGGGCGCACAAGTACGAGCAGGTACGCAGCTATGTCCTCGGAGCGTTCGGCTCCTGACGGATGATCGACAACTGAAAAGCTCCACCCCGAAGACGTCGGGGTGGAGCTTGTTCGTATAGAAAGGTGTTTGGCCTCAGCCGATCTTCTTCTTGGGAGGAAACGAGGATGGCGGGTACCGGGGAAGCGGACCCCAGGAATACGTTGACGCCGGCGGCGATGGCGGCGGCGGCGCGATCGACTTCTGGATGAGGTGTGCAAGACCTCTCCTGGCTTTGACGACTTGTTCCAGTTCCCAGCCCAGAGCCCTTGCCACGGCGCGCGACTCGGTGAGCGTGAGGGCGTAGAACAGCTCGCTGGTCTCGATCTTGTACTCCACGAGTAGCGGCAGGAATAGTTCCGGCAAAATGAGCACGTCTTTTTCCAAGCGCGCTCCGAAATTACGATCGTCCGGAATGAGATCCGGACTTGTCGCCACACGATGCATGTGACCCATCCGAACCTCCGTTGTTGAAGGGACTATCACAGCATGGCCTATTTTGACGATTTTGGCAACGGTACCACCGGACGGATAGTTCTCCCTTCTGGGTCGATGACATAACCACAGGCGATCTCGGTAATCGGAGGCTCGTCTTGGCCGAATATACGGCTCCAGGCGCGTAGCCATCGACTTAAGACCGGCAAATGGCTCACAAAGATGATGCCGTGCGGCTCTGTGGGCGGGAGGAGGTCGGAAAGGTCTCCGTCCATACCGATACGGTCGTCCTCGGTCACGGGTACGCCGAGCATTATGGACAGGATATTGGCCGTTTCCCGCGTGCGCGTGCTCGGAGAACAGCGGAGCTCCGTCCAAGGACCGGCGTTACGCAAAAGCTCGCCCAACGCATTCACGTCCGTGGCCCCGTCGGAGGTCAAAGAGCCGTTGCCAAGGTGGTAACCGGCGTGGCGAATGAGGGCGAACATAGGGTCTTGCAAAACGACGCGTGTTTTGGTAAAGTTTTCCGCGCCTAGATACGGTCATCGTTCACCCAACGCTTGGAACCGTCAAGAATAAGGCTCAATGGGTCGGTGGTGTAGCCCGGTTAACACGTCTCCCTGTCACGGAGAAGATCGAGGGTTCGAATCCCTTCCGACCCGCCACGCGGAAACCTCCCACTCACGGGAGGTTTTTGCTATCCTTGTCCATCTACATCAGACCTTCTGCAATTCGACGGGTTCTTCCGCGTCCTTGGTTACAATATAGAAAAATGCCGGTGGGATATTGAATGGCGTGAAATCGATACGCAGGTTGTTGAAGCGTTCCTTCATCTCATTTTTTGTCATGAGCGAGTACTGGATCTGGATGAAACAGCCGCTTGGATTTACCACGCGGGTTACCGCATCCATGATCCGGTTTCTGGTCGGTTCATCCATGATCACGAGCGGAAGCGTCGAGATCACGGCGTCCACCTGATGGATCCCCTCCCGTTCCAGATACTTCTCGATCAGTTCGGCCGAATCGTTGATGACGGTCATGCGCTTATCGTCGAGCTCGCGTAAGCTCTTGGCGTATTTTGGATCCAACTCAAAGACCATGAGCTTTGTATCCGGCCGCATTTGACGCAAGATCTCTTTGGTCACCGCTCCGTTTCCGCCGCCAAGCTCGACGAGAAATTTCGCCTTCGCGAAATCGACCGGTTTGGTCATTTTACGTGCGGCGGCAGGCGAACAAGGAAACACCGTCCCGACCGTTTTGATGTTTTTAAACGCATTGACGATAAAATCAAAATTATTCACACAAGGATCATTAACGTTTAAACCTTCCGCAACTCAACCAGGTTCACCGATCCCGACTCCCCCAGCGGTTCGCCCGCGACGATGACGACTTCATCGCCGGTTGCGATGAGCTTGTTGGTTTTCAGTATTTCCAGACTTTCATCGATGAGCTTTGACACCGTGTCGGCTTTTGCGACGACGAAGCCGCGGACGCCCCATGACACGTTAAGCTGACGAACAACTCGATCGGAAGTCGTCATCACATAAATAGGTTGATCCGGGCGCTCGCGCGACACAAGCCGCGCCGATTCTCCCGAGAGCGAGGCGACGATGATGGCCTTGGCATTGCTCGCGCGGCCGAGAATGGAGGCGATGTTGGTCATGGCGACTTCCGAGTGCTCGTTGGCGCGCATTTCCGGCGTGACATCGTCGTATTTACTCTTCTCCGTTTCGATAATGGTCGCGCTCATCGTCTTAACCGCTTCAATCGGATGGGCACCGCTCGCGGTTTCTCCCGAGAGCATGGTCGCATCGGCGTGGTCGATCACGGCGTTGGCGATATCCGAAATTTCCGCGCGGGTCGCTCGTGGATTTTTGATCATCGAGTCGAGCATTTGGGTCGCGACAATGACGGGCTTGCCGGCTAATCGGCATTTGGCGATGAGTTCTTTTTGAATCACCGGAACTTTTTCCGCAGGCATTTCAATCCCAAGATCGCCACGGGCGACCATGATGCCGTCGACTTCCGCAATAATAGCATCCATGTTGGTGATCGCTTCGGGCTTTTCCATCTTGGCGATAACCTTGATTCCCGGATCGCCGATTAACTTACGAAGTTCGCGGACGTCATCGGGTTTGCGGACGAACGACAGGGCGATCCAGTCGACGCCTTGGAGTACGCCAAAGGCGATATCTTCCTTGTCTTTGTCGGTGATGGCCGAAATCTTGGTATCAGTTTCCGGAAGATTCAATCCTTTATGCGATTTGAGCATTCCGCCCGTAATTACCTCGCAATTCACGTCATCCCCTTTTATGGATTTGACGATGACTTCAAGCAAACCGTCGTCGAGGAGCAGGTGTTGGCCGGCTTTTACATCCTCATGCAGGTTGGGATAGGTGACGGGAATCTTGGTCGGAATATCTCCCTTACCCGACGTGAACACGATCGGTTTGCCCGCGACGAGCTCAACGCCCGCTTCCGGCATTTCACCGACGCGGATTTTAGGGCCTTGAAGATCCTGCAAAATGCACAGCGGTTCCCCCGTTTTTGTCGACACTTCTCGAATACGCTTGATGAGCTCCGCATGCTGTTCATGCGTGCCATGCGAGAAGTTCAGGCGGCAGACATTCATGCCTGCCTCGACGAGACTCGTGATCTTCTCGACCGTATCCGAGGCAGGGCCGATGGTGCAGACGATTTTGGTATGTTTATAGGACATAGTTATTCAATAGACTCTCGGTCGCCAAGCGTCAGATGTATATTCACGACCTCGCCCCCTCTTTCTACTTCGAGCGTAACAACATCGCCCGGATTGTATTTTGCCATTCTTCCCGCAAGCGGATGGTCCGCATCAAGCGCATCACGCTCAAAAGAAACAATGAGGTCGCCCGGTTTCAAGCCAGCTTTGTCAGCCGGAGATCCGGCGATAATACCCGGCTCCTGTCGTGTCCCCTCGGCGACACGTGCTCCTCCATCTTCCATGTCGTATCGAATACCGATCCATGGACGGACAATCCGACCAAATTGACGAACGGAATCGACGGCGCGGCGAACGGCATTGGACGGAAGTGCAAAGCCGAGTGACTGTGCTTCTCCGACCGCCGTGTTGACACCGATGACGCGGCCGTCGAGGTCGATAAGCGGACCGCCGGAATTACCGAGGTTAATCGGCGCGTCAGTTTGAATGGCTTCCTCGAGAATTTCCGCCGTGGCTTCATCTTCACCGGCCCAGAGGCGGCGGTTCACGCCCGATACGATTCCCATCGTTACCGAGTTCTGAAATTCTGCGAGCGTATTGCCGATCGCGATGACCGATTGGCCCGGACGAACGGTGTCGCTATCGCCAAGCTGTAGCGCGGGAAAACCCGTTCCCTCGACTTTGAGTACCGCGAGATCGAGCACCGAATCGATCGCAAGAACTTGTGCCGGATAGGCTCGGCCATCGCTTGTGACAACTTCATACTCGACATCTTTGCCGTCGAGGACATGGCGGTTGGTCACAATCAAGCCGTCGGAGGAAACAAAGAAGCCGGAACCGCCCGCGATTTGCTCGCGGCCACGCTCATTGACCCAGCGGTCGCCAAAGGGATCCTCCCCTTCCTTTGATAGGACATCGATGGAAACAACCGAGGGCATGACGCGCTCGACGAGGTCGGCAACAGATTCTTCCTCGTCTCGCTGTGTCATGATCGAGGACTGAGGCTCGGTTAAGCGCGCTTCATTTTGGACGACCACAAAATAACCGCCCGCCGCGCCAGAAACAAAGCCGGCGCAGATGGTTGCGACCAATAAAAGACCGGATAGCGCTCTCGGCTGCATATCCGGCATTATACCTGATTGTCGAGATTACTTCTTGCCCGTCTTTTTTGACTTGCTCTTGCTTGCCCGCAGACGGTCGAGCTCCTTTTGGAAGGTGTCGACGTCCTCAAAACTGCGATAGACTGAGGCGAATCTGATGTAGGCGACTTTGTCGAAAGATTTGAGATTATCCATGACAACCTCGCCGATGGACTGACTGCGGACCTCCGTCGAGTCGATGCGCTGGAGGTCGCGCTCGATCGCGTGAACGAGGCCGCGAAAATCGGATGCGGTGTGGGGGCGCTTCTCCAAGGCACGGCGGAGTCCGCGCTCGAGTTTGTCGCGGTCGTAAACTTCACGCGAACCGTTGCGTTTTACGATGGTGAAATTTAATAATTCTATTTCCTCGAGCGTCGAGAAGCGATATTCGCAGTGATCGCATTGACGGCGACGGCGTATGGATGTGCCGTCTTGCGAAAGACGCGTGTCTAAGACACGCGTTTCGGGATCGTTGCAGACGGGGCAATGCATACCCCTATCCTACATCATCTTCTTCCTGATGAAAGCCGGGATTTCCAACTCGTCATCTTCACTGGCCGCTTTCTTGGGAGCAGGAGCCGGTTGTGGCGCCTGTACCGGACGCTGGTTCATCGGTGCGTAGACCGGCTGTGAGACATGCGGCTGCTGGGCGGCCGGAGCAGGTTGAGATGGCGCGGGTTTTGCCTGTTCGGCCGCCGCCGCTTCCGGAGCTACTTCCTCTTCTCCCGGTTGATTACCAAATGAGTGCATCATGTTGGAAAAGAATCCTCCCGCCTGCTGATTGGCCGCCGGGCGAGGATTTTGAATCGGCATCCGGTTCAACGGTTCCGACGGAGGCGCGTCGTTTGCAAACGAACGTGCCGGAGCTTGCTGTGGAACGGGAGCCTGTCTTGGTGCCGACGAAACCTGATTCTGCGCCGGCGCAAAGTTTACTTTTGCGGGCTTGGCGGAAGAGGGCGAGTTCTTTTCAAAACCCGTCGCGATGACGGTGATCTTGATTTCATCCTTCATGCTCTCGTCCAAGATCGTTCCCCAAATCATGGCGACATTTGGATCCGCGGCTTGACCGATAATCTTGGCCGCTTCCGTGACGTCCTGCATCGCGAGGTTGGAACCGCCCGTGACGATGAAGAGTACGGCTTTGGCGCCGTCCATCGAGACCTCAAGGAGCGGCGAAGCGACGGCCGCCTTGGCGGCGTCGATGGCGCGGTTGTCGCCGTGTCCGCGTCCAATGCCCATGAGCGCGCTCCCTCGTCCGGCCATAACGGTGCGTACGTCGGCAAAGTCGACGTTGATCAAACCCGGAACCGTGATGGCTTCGGAGATGCCTTGCACGCCTTGGCGGAGAACGTCGTCTACGGTTTCAAATGCTTCGACGAGCGTTGTCTTCCGATCGATGATCTGCAAAATACGGTCGTTGGGAATCGTGATAATCGCGTCGACTTGTCCGACGAGTTTTTCAAAACCTTGATCGGCGATCGCGCGTCTCTGTGCGCCCTCGAAAGCGAACGGCTTGGTGACAACGGCGACGGTGAGTGCGCCAACTTCTTTTGCGATGGCCGCAACGACCGGACCCGCGCCCGTTCCTGTTCCGCCGCCGAGTCCGCATGTCACGAACACCATGTCCGTGCCTTTCAATAATTCACGAATTTCATCGGCGCTCTCTTCCGCGGCGCGCTGGCCGACTTCCGGATTCATACCCGCTCCCAAACCGCGCGTCACGGTTTTTCCAAGATGGACTTTCAGTGTGGCTTGCGACTTGTGCAGAGCCTGAACATCCGTGTTCATGGCGACGAATTCGACACCACGAATTTTGGACGCGATCATGCGGTCGACAGAAGAGCCTCCAGAGCCACCGACTCCGATGACTTTGATCTTTGCAAATGTTTCGATATCGGGTTTGACTTCAGCCATATATTTGAGTACATCGATGGTTCAATTTGCCCTTCATTGACACGAAAAATGTTCTTTACCAAAAGACAATACGCCCACCGCATATGGGGGGCAAGCAAAAATGGTCAAGGGTGGCTTACGGGATGAAAGACTTGAAAATTTTCTTGAATGGACTCGTCGCTTTTTTCAACCATTGGTCCCCTGCCTGCAATCCGCCCATGCGGCCCGATCCGGATGGAGAGCGCTCGTCTTCAAAACCGTACATGAGCAAACCGATGGCCGTGGAAAATGCCGGGTCATGTAAAACTTCTCCGAGCGGCGATGAGATCTGCGGTGCGGGCGACAGGGAGGCGGGCAATCGCAATGTCGTGCGTGCCATCTCAACCATGCCTCGCAGCTTGGAACCTCCGCCCGTCAAAATTGCACCGGCCGGTAGCAAACCGGAGCGCTCAATCTTGCGGAGCTCCTGTTCCACTTTTTCAAATAATTCCTCGACACGAGCTTGCGCGATTTCCGACATGAAGCGCGGGCTGACGAGTTCCGATTCCGGAGCGCCAAGCTCCCGCAGATCGACCATGTCATATTGGTTCACCGCTTCCGGCACCGCGCTCACAAATGTTCGCTTGGCCGCTTCCGCGACATCGAGAGATGTGCGCAAACCGATCGCGATATCGTTCGTCACATGATCGGCGCCGATCGGAATGACGGAGGCGTGCAACAATTCACCGTCCTCAAATACGGCGACGGACGTAGTGGATGCGCCAATGTTTACGAGGACGACGCCGAGCTCGCGCTGGCGGTCGGAAATGATAGCATCGGCGGCGGCGAGCGGCGAGAAGACGAGTCCGCTGATATCGACATTGGTACGCATGACGGCTTGCGTCAGATTTTTAACATGACTCGACAAACCTTGGATCAAACAGACTTCCGCCTCGAGGCGTACGCCCTGCATGCCGACGGGATTGCGAACGCCTGGCTGATCGTCGACGGTAAAACGCTGGGGAATGCGATGGAGTATTTCAAAATTGGCCGGATTGGCGTTGGCGGCGGCCATGTCGATGACGCGCGTTTGGTCTTCTTCGCGAATTTCCGAATCGGGGCGCGAGACTCCGACGACGCCTTTGGCCGTTTTGGCATGGACATGCACTCCCCCGATGCCGATATACGCGTCGTTAATCGGTACGCCGATTTGGCGCTCGACGCGGTCGAGACACGCGGAAACGGAAGCAGTCGCATCATCAAGCGACCTGATGGCACCCCTCGAGATGCCAGACGAAGGAACCTCAACCGCGCCGATCAAGTTGATCGTCTCGCGCTTATCCTGGCCAACCACAACTTGGCCTACCGCCAAACGGATGGCGGAGCTTCCAAGATCGATGCCGGCGAGGATGCGGTCTCTCATAAGCGCATGGCGAGATCGACAAATTTAGGACCGAGAATCAATAAACCGAGGACCAAGGCAAATATCGCGGCGACGAGCACGCTTCCGGCCATCAAATCCTTGATATCGCCGGCGTAAGCGTGAAGTCTTGGCTTTGCCAGGTCGACGAGACGTTCCAAACTGCTGTTGAGCAATTCTAGCACTAGGACGAACATCGTCACAAGCAAAAGAATCGCGCGCTCCCATAACTCAAGCGGTAACACGATGATGACGACTAAAACGACGAATGCGGCGAGTACTTGGAGACGGAAACTGCGCTCGCTTTTGAAGGCGAGGGTGAGGCCCCGGAAGGCATGGCCAAAACTTCGGGCCAGTGATGAGAAGACACTCATACGGATATGATCGCGTCCACGACGCGCTCTTGCAAGCCGAACATTTTTTCCTCTTGTTTGGCCGTCGCGTGGTCGTAGCCGGACAAATGGAGAGCCCCATGGGCGATGAGCCGCAATAATTCCTCGCGCAGCGTCATTCCGCGGCGGGCGGCTTCGCGTTTTGCATACGGTACACAGACGACGATGTCTCCCAAGTACGACTTGCCCTCTTCCCCCGCCTTGCGTGACGATGGGTCAGGTTCAAAAGACAGGACATCTGTCGGTTTGTCGCATTGGCGATAGACGCGATTCAATTTGCGCATGGCCGATTCTGTTACGAAAGACAAGCTTGCGACTTTTTTGGAACGCGAACGCAAAACGCGAGGAAGCTCGCGCTCGAGCTTCCGGATGTCTGCCGGCCCGAGTATGGCGGGCAGTTTGGTTGCGAGCTCAAGCACGATCATGGGGTCTGTGTCGTCGTTGCGGACGAAGTCGTTGAAATGAAGTCTCCCGGACCTTGAAGCGTCGCGTTTACGACTTCAGGACTTAAAACCGGAGCGCCGCTTAATCGCAGGGAGTTCAGTATCATTTCAAAGCTTGTGCGGAAATTGATAAATGGTTTGGTGCCATTGTCGTAGACGATCTTGAAGACCTTGCCATCCCAGGCAAAGAACGCGTCGAGGCGGTCGGCACCGAGGAGACCTTCAAGCCCGCCCTTGGTCGTGATGGCGCGTGCTGAAGTAGACGGGATTCCCGGGTTGGCTGCCAAATACCATTCGAGCAATGCCAAGTGCTGGGCGTTGTCGACAAGTTCTACGCGGAATACCTCTCCCTGACCCGAGCGTATCGTCGCCTTTGAGCCATCGGCGGCATCGAGGGTGAATGTCCAGCCTTTTGGTACGTAGATCGACCAGCCTGCCGGAGCGACGAGCGGGGTCACGAGGCCGGAATCAACTAAGCGGACCGGGGCCGTGGCGGCCGGATTATAGAGATGAAAGACTTCATTACCGTCGAGGAAACCGTCGCGATCTGTATCGGGAACGCGGGAATCGGTGCCAAATACTGTTTCTTCAACGTCGGACAAGCCGTCGGAATCGGAGTCGAGTCCGCCCGGAGGCAAGACCGGTACAACGGGAGCCGGCGCAGCTAAGTCGACGCTGACCGTCGCTTCGTTGGAAGGCTGCGACTCCCCTCCCGCGCCGATGGCTGTGACGCGGTAGGAATAGGAACGACCTCCTTGGACGCTGACATCGAGGAAGCTTGTGCTATTGGACGGAAGGTTGGTCACCGGAACATATGTACCTCCCGTTTCGCGGCGTTCCAATCTGTATCCCGTTTCATCGCCGGCGGAATCGATCCATGCCAAAGACACGGCCGTTGTTCCGCTTGCAAATGACGCCGTGAGGTTGGAAGCGGCATTAGGCGGCGTACGAACGACTACAGGCGGCGTGACAGGCGTCGGCGTGGGTTTCTTGAATAACAATTCGCGGTTGAACCAGACAAAGCCGCCCGCGACCAAGAGCAATAAAACAATAATCAATAGAACGAAGGGCCAGATCGGGCGCTTTGGAAGCGGACCCGGCATGGGGACTTTTGGCGGTAGCGGGGCGACGGGTTTTGGCGCGACGGGTGCCGCCATCTCCGCCTGCGTCTTCCCCTCCATTTTCAACGCCACGCCGTAGTATTTTTCCGGAATCACGACAATCTCCGGTCCGACATTGGTCGGGCCGGATCCTGTCGGCGGTTGTACGGGAGCGCCTGGTGGTGGAGGGGGCAACATAATTTTAGAGTGTACAGTCCGGCTTGGAACACTTTCCTTCACCGCGCGGATTGAACCCGCCCTTAATTTCCATTCCGTCCTCGTAGGTGTCTCGATCTGTATCGCGGTTCAAAGGATTCGTACCATACTTCATCACTTCATCGCCATCACTGACGCCGTCTCCGTCGGAGTCGGCATTGTTCGGATCGAGGCCGAGCTCGGCTTCTCGTCGATCCGATAATCCGTCCTTGTCCGTGTCAGCCTCGATGGGCGGAGTTGTCGTTGGCGCTTCATCGACCGGGAATGGTTCATTGGTCACGGGCGTTGGCAACGGGATGGTTACGCCATCGGGCGGCGTTGTTACCGGAGTCGGAAGCGAAGCCGGCGTGGTCGTCGTAGTGGTTGCCGTTGCTGGTTCCGGCGTCTCCGTATCCACTGGTATCGGTGTTGGAGTTGGCGGAGGGGTCGGTGTTGGTCTCGGCGTCGGTGCGACGATGGCCGGTGCTACAGGAGCCGGTGTGCGGATGACAAACCACCAGAAGGCTGAAGCGGATGAGGCGACCACAAGGAACACGATCACGACGATCGCGATGATTTTTCCATAGGAAGCCTGATGCGAGATTTCCGGCATGGCAGTCGCGAACGGACGCGAACCCATTCCACCGCCTCCGGGTTTTTCCATGTCCGAGAAGATATCCTCCGGCTCTTTGGCGGACGGTGCAGAGGGCTTGAGCGGAGCCGGAGCAGGAAGCGGTGCCGGAGGCGTCGGTGGCGGAACGGGAACACTCCCCTGCGTGGGCGGAGGTGTGAGCGGTTCAAAGGGGAGATTTGGTGGAGGGTTCATAATTCAGTTTACGGAATACAGGTTGTGCGGGCGCATTTGCCTGGACCTAGTGGATTATACCCTGCTTGCACCTCGGCGCCGTCTTTGAATGTGTCATTGTCGGAATCAGCCTTAAGGGGATCGGTTTTGTAGGTCTCTACTTCTTGGCGATCTGTGAGACCGTCGCCGTCTGTGTCGGCGTTGTTGGGGTCGGTTCCGAGATTGGCTTCTTGTTCGGCGGTGAGGCCGTCGGCGTCGGCGTCGGGACTTGCCGTAGGTGTTGTGGGTGCAACGGGAGTGGTTACCGTCGGCTCGGGCCTTGTCGACGAGACGGTCGAGAGGCGCTGTTTTTGATCCGCAATTCTTTTTTCGAGAACTCCCGTATCAGGCTTCGTGGGATCCGTCTTCAACGTCTTCACTTCTTCCCAATCGCTACTTCCATCATCATCCGTATCGCCGTCATTGATATTCGTCCCAAGTTGGACTTCCTCATCATCGCTCAAGCCATCTCCATCCGTATCTTTTGGTCTTGCCGCGAGCATATCGAGTTCCTGCGCGGCTAAACGCTCGCGTTCCGGCGTCGTCTGCGTATTCCCTACAGGAACCTGAACCGCGGGACCTGCTGGCGTGTTTACGGTGGTGATCGGCTGGAGGTCGGCCGTAGCTCGAATGCGCAACATGATGATGAGCGCGACAAGAGCGACGACGGCAATGCTACCGACCACCGAACCGATAATGATGAGTTGTTTTCGTTCCATAGATTAGAATCCTGCGCCTTGAATCGGACCCGGTAGCGGTACAGCCGGAAGCCCGAATCCGCCACCGTATTGATCGGATCCATCACACAGCATCAGGCCTTTACCCGCTCCCGGAATCGTGATAGCTCCGCTTCCCGCGTCTTGGGAAAAGACGTGCCAATATTTTCCTTTGCGATCATCCGTATCGTCCGAGCAACCGCTATCCGTCGGTACGGTCGTCGCAGGTTTGACGGTAAAGAGTCGATCCTCGGTCACAATACGGACGGTTGTCGAGACGTAGTCAAAGTACCGATAGGACTGTACCGGCGAACCGCCCGTTGAATAGTCGACGAGGTAGTAGCCATAACGGCCTGTGAGCCCCCATGTTCCGCGCTTGTATTTAATCGTTTCCGGAGCGATCTCGAATGATCCGCAACCGACCGATCCATCTGGGTGGAAACAGGCGAGGTAGGCGTGAGGGGCTGTGCCGTCGATGTCTTGATTACCTGGACCACCCCAATAGACATCAGACGGAGGACGTACAGCCGGCGCAAGTGTGATATGGGCGTCCGTGTAGGCTCCGGGCGGCAGAGTTCCGTTCCACGTTGCAATCACAAGCGTCTCATCACGCGCAACGCGCGGCGCAAGGAAAATATTTCCGCCTGTGTCGTTGATACCGCGTGACAGGAAGTTGTTGTAGCCGAATGTTTGAGATTCGAAGGGCCAGTAGCCTCCGTTACTAGCTTCATTGGGGGCTGCGAGTCCTGCCGGCCACACTTGACCATTACAGCCCGGGCTTGGACGGCCCGTATTTCCGGTACATGGATTATCCTGATAGAAGTCGACGACGATACGGTATTGCGAACACGCGGAAACGCGGTTGATGCTTGAGAAAGTGAACGTACCGTCCGAGGCTGTATAGGTTTCACCGACGCGAATACCGCGGCTATACAAGGTTACACGCGCATTTGGTACCGGCTGGTTTGAGTAAATAGCGTCAAGGACTTGCGCGCTAATAACACCGTCACCTTCTTCTTCACCGCAACGTGCGCAACCGGTAAATCCACAACCTGAATTGCACGTGATTGAATCCTGTCTCGGAGGATGCGGGGTGGCGCAGAGAGTGCCCAGCATGCACAGCTCTTGATTGAGCATGCAGATTTGGTTCGCTTCCAACACGGGGAATGCTCGAGGCGTGAGGCTTGCTTCCGTCCACACGGACTCCGTTGACAACGAGAAGCGACAACTGAATGCCGTCTCACCGATACATTCGATGGCGTTTGTACGCGTATTTCTCATGAATCCATAGTGCGCACAGCTAACATCGCGCGCATAGTCGTATCCCAGTTCACGACAGGTCGGCGTCGACGTCCCGTAATCCGAACGATCACACTGCTCCGGCCCTTCTTTGATCGCGTTTCCGCAAAATCCTCCGGAGCTCGCTACCTGTCGGCAAGTCGCGGAACAAGAGACACACGTCGAACCATAGTCGGCATCACAGGAAAGCGTGCCGTTGCGGGCTCCGTTGTCGCATTCTTCCACGCCGACATTGATAGCGGCATCTCCGCAAATGTTGCGCTTACACAAGTTGGTACATATGTCGTTGCTGTTGCGGTTGCCGTCATCGCATTCTTCCGCCGGATCGATGCGTCCATCGCCGCAGGAGCCGATCGGCTGACAAGCGGTCCAGTCATTCCAGTGGCAAGCGTCGACGATCGCGCCGCTCTTACAGGAACGGGAACGCTGGGTCGGATATTGGACACACGTTCCGACATCTCGTGGAGGTCCGGGTCGGTCGCAATCGCCATCATCAGTACAGGGACCGCCGTTGGAACAGAGGCCGAGTGTTCCGGTACACGCAAGCAATGCCGCTCCGCCAGAACCGCCGCAGGTTGCCGCGCTACCTCCCGGAAGCACGCCGCAATCCGCATCCGAGTCGCATGGCTCGTGCAGGTTCGGTCCGTTGATACACAAAGCCTTGTTGGAGGTCTGCGAATTTCCATCACATGTTTCGTTAGGAGCAGAGATGTCGGCATCGCCGCAGTATGGAGCTGGGCCGCGGCAATCGATGCTGCAGGTTGTGGCCGGCGAGCAGGCTGTACCGGGTGCACAGTAGCTTCCGTTTGCCGCGCCTTGGTCGCACGTTTCTCCAGGCGAGAGACGTCCGTCGCCACAGAAGGCGTCGAATCCGGTACAGGAGCGGTTGCATCGGCCATAGGTTCCGTTCAGGGCGCCATCGTCGCAGGTTTCCGTTGTAGCGAGAGCCGTACAGATGATGCCGGTCGGAGCACCCGTATCTCGGGGGTCGCGGCATTCCTCGAGGGAGCCCGGGGTATTGCACGCCTGGCCGTAACGGAAGCCGGAACCGCCCAAGCACTGGTTGCGATCGATACGTCCGTTACCACACAAAGCGTTGGCGACGCAGATGCTTGAAGGAGAGTTCACGAAGCTCGTGCAGAGATCGCAAACTTGTAGGGTCGTGCCGTTATTTGGAACGAGCGAGCCGGGAGTCGTACAAACAGCCGGACGCGTATCCCCTACTTCACACGTTTCACCCGGACCGATAACGCCGTTACCGCAGACGGTATCGCTTCCATACGTGCTTCCATCGCAAATTCCCGCGTAAATCCACTTGCCGCCGGTAGCAACACAGCTTCCGGTCGATAATGGGGCGCCGCCGGGGCCCGGAACCGTACAGTCGGAGGCGATGTTACAGACGGAATCAATATTGGTGCAGCGCTTGATTTCTTCAAGCAGACGCGGGCGATAGCGGTCCGCCGATGGGCCTTCCAGTTCTGTCGAAAGTTCGTAGCGGGCACCGGCGTTCAACGCGCGATACTGGTAAATGCGGGAAACGGAAGCCGGGTTCGCGTCGTTATAACGCGGGCAGACAAAGTTACGGGACGTCGGATTCCAGCAGGTGGACGTTTCGATTCCGTCATAGACGGCTCCCGGTCTGGTGTTACAGCTCACTCCCGCCGCACAGTCGGCGTTATCCATACACGGAGAGCCGCCCGTTGCACAAACACCGCAAGTCAGGAAACGGTTTACCGGATCCGCGGGAGGCGTCGTACCGACTTCGGCGGTGAAGGCACCCTGCCAGCTCGGCCAACGGCTGTTGCTCATGGTCTGCAAGAAGGAGCCGGTTTGAAGCTGGGGGTATTTGCTCGTGCGAGTTTTTGTCGCTTCGAGCGCGCTTGTCATGCGCTGGAAGTCGGCGATGCGCTTGATGTCGCGCTGCATCTTGGTCTTGAAGCTCGCACAGCGGAGATTGCGATTCTGATTCAAACATTCCCAATCGGCGGTACAGGCGACGGAACGGCCGTCGGCGCCGCGGAATGAATCGCCGGAGAAATGCGGGGCTTCGTCCAACGCGTAGACACAGGCGTTTTGCGAGTCTTCCTGCAGGTTCACATTGAGGACAAAGTTCGCAACCATCTGATCAAAAATATCGATGGTTTCCGCCTGTGCGTCTGGATTGCGGGAAATGACGTAGATATTCGGATAAATGTCGCCGGAAGCCAAACCCGTCGTGTTTACGGCGCCGATGTAGACAGTATTTCCATCCTGTACCGCTTCATAGCCGTCGACGGTGATTGCTTTAGGCGAACCGCTGAAACCCTTGGACGCATACCAGGCCGATGGAGACTGGTGGAGCGGGTTCGTCGCAATGCGAATACCGATACCATCGCCGCGAAGCGACGGCTCGTTAAAGGTGAAGAGGTATTGGCGGAGGATGCCGAGACCGACGTCGATCGGCGATGGGGCAACACCGACGACGGACATCGCGGGAAGGTCGCCGCCGAGGCCGGGCTGGTTTTTGTCGCGGCAGTAGAGTGTCGAGAAGTTGTAGAACGGACCGCCGACAAATGTCGCCGGAATGGTACGAGAGCCATCGCTGTCGGAGAACGGCGCATCGGCGCGTGCCGGCCATGGATTCTCACACAACAGCACGGTCGCAAGTTCACTGCCGCGGATGACGCGGTCGGTGGTCGACGGCACGGTTACCTCGTCGCGCGTTATGCGGATGCCGGCGGAAACATAGGCGGCTCCGTTCTTGTTGCGCGAGACGCCGGATGCGCGGTTTGGTTCCGCGGACGCGGTTACGCCGAGGATCGTATCGGCGGATGTATTCCAGAGATCCCAGGTCCAGTCGTATTCTGCAACCGTCGAGAGCGGAACGCTGCGGCCATCCTGCAAGGCAATCGGAGCGGCGACGTATGCATGCGTTTCTACGGGAGCGACGTACAGATTTGGATGCTCGGTATCAAGGTCGCGAATATCGACAGAAGAAACCGTACAGATGCGCGCGCCGGTGCGGAAGCTCCATACAATCGAACCGTCGGAGACCACGCCGCGTGCACTGCGAATACCTTCGCGTACTCCCGGATTATCAAGGAGATCGCCGTCGCCTTTGAACGTGATGCGATATTCCGTATCGGCCTTGAGAGCGCGTTCAAGCGTAAAGGTCGCTACCGAGCCCGTGCTCGTACTGCTTGAATCTATATTGAGACGGCCTCGTACATTTCCAACGCAGTAGACGTCGGCGAGTGCCGGCTGTGCGTCAAAGATCGAGAGGAAGCTGACCCACATCTTTTTCCACCAAGGCATGCCGCTCGTGTCGATCTGCATGACGGTCGTCGTTGTTCCGGCCGGACAGGTCGCGGCGGCTCCACTGACGCGTTCGGCGACGACAAAGTTTGCCGTTACCGTTGCGTCCGCCATGCGCGTATTGAACTCGGCCGTGATGAGCGCGTTGCGGCAAATGCCTACACCTGCCGGAAGCGATGGCGGATATTGCGATGTAATCGATGGGCGCGCGGCGCAGCAGCCGTGATCGTCGAGGCCCGTTCCTGCGGGACAGTCGCTTTCCAACGTGAATCCGCATTGCAAACCGTAGGAGGCGTTGCCGATTTTTTCATCATAGGTGGCACGGACCGTCGACATCATGAGACCGGACGCATCGGGAATAGTGTCGCCGACGATTTCCGCGAGCTGGGTTGCATCGGGTAGAGAGTCCCCTGCCGCCGACTCACAAGCACTGATTTCACCCGGACCCGTTACGCCATCGCCGCAGAATGAAGGCGTGTCGTATTCGGCGGACGAACCCTCGACGAGACAGCGGTTGCTACAGCCTTGGCCGCCGTCACAATCTTCCGCCGCATCGATAATGCCGTTGCCGCAGCAGTTGGCGCCGCTTGTACAGGCGGTTGTTCCATTTTTCAAACAGGTCGTCGTATTACAACCAGCCGGGAAAACACCGCCGACATTGTCGCAGGTTTCTCCCGGATCGATGACGCGGTTGCCGCACAAGGCGAGAACAGCGTTCGAACCTTCATGCAAACACTGGGAGCTGCAGCCGTCGCCGTTGGATGTATTGCCGTCGTCGCAAGCCTCGCCGTCGCCAATGGAACCGTTACCGCAGACAGATCCGCCTTCGCTTGAGCCGAGGAGCTGACAATCCAAGGTACAGCCGGGAACGGTTCCGGGAGCACAGGAGCCTCGTACGCAAACAGCCGAATCGCATTGTTCTCCGCGATCGAGCGTTCCGTTACCGCAGGTTGCAGCGCCGACAGCCGGGAGCCATAAACAGCTTGAACCACAGGTCGCGGATGGTGCACCGCCGTCACATTCTTCCGAACCGCGCGATCCGGGAGTCATCAAACGGCACGAGTCGCCGTGAATCGTACGGCAGCCGACGGCACCGGCGCCGGAGGTTGCGCAAGCAGCGGTTCCGGCGGCATTACGGCAGTAATTCGGGTTTGTCGTTTCAATCACGCTATTTCCACAAGACGCGACACGACCATCAAGACCGGCGGAACCGCGCGGTGTGCATCGATTGTTACAGCCTTGGCCGATCAGCGGGTTCGTATCGACCAAACCGTTGCCGCTGGCATTCACGAACTTGGAAACGGTCGGCGTTTGTTCAATGGTCCAATTGAATGTGGTGTCGGCGATGAGCGGTTCTCCGTTCGCGTTACATGCGGTAGGACCGGATTCCGGATTCGCCGTAAAGGTCTGGCGTTCGCCGACGGACGATTCGATCTTTTCACCCGGAGCCATCGAGACGGCCTCAACGGTACAGCGCGCGTTCTCCCCGTCCTTCACGCGGAATGTCCACGCGAAGCCTTGCGGGTCGTTCAAACCGGTCAAAGGCAAGCCGGAGCGCGACATGAACGAGCCCTCGCCCGAATAGACGACGAACTTATAGAAACGTCCGCGCTCGAGCAAAGTTTCCGGCGGACTTCCGGGGGCGGCACCGGGACGTGTGGGCTCGACCACAACATAGCGGAGCGGAGCGCCGGATGGGGCACCCGGAATAGTCGTTAATCGGACGGGCGCGGTCGTCAGGTCGACGCGCAGGTCAAACGTACGGCAGTTTTCATTTGTACATCTCTGGAGGAGGTAGTTACTCGTGTCTACAGATCTCGGTTCCATTGGCACGTTGAAGCGGAACCAGATCGCGCCATTGAGACAGGCTTCATCGCAATTCGGGCCATAAGCCTCGATCTTGGGAGGAACAAGGCTGATGAAGAGATCGCCGCGGCCATTCACGGAGCGTCCGGCGTCGATGGTCGAGGCGTTGATGCGCACCGGATCGGAACCGGTTTCCGCATGGGAGGTTACGATTTGATTTTCCGAAACGCGTCCGGCGACGATATTGTTGGTGACGGAAGCGCGGCCGTCGAGCGACGTCGGACTCTCGCCCGCGTACCACGACCAGTTGTATACGTCGCCACGCAGAACGACACAGGCGTCATCGGCTGCGCGAGGGACGGCATTGTAAGCTTGGTCGATCTCGACATCGTCCATGGTGTGAGGGGCTGGAACGACGGTGATAGAGCCGACCTCGCACAATGCTCCGGCGGCGCGGGTCGTGAACGTGAAGCAGTACGCGTTACCGGCACCGCAATCATCCGCGTTTTCAAGCATCGGGACATTCGTCGAGGACTGGATTCCCGTTCGCAAAACTACCTGATAGGTCGATGTTCCGTTCCAAAGCGCCGCCGGTCGGAAACGGATGAAGCCCTGTCCGTCGTTCACGCTAATTTGCGGATAACCAGCGGCGGCGGACACCGGAGTCGTCGTCGTACACGGAGTCGATCCGCCCGCCGTACACTGTCGAACGAGGAGGTTGGTGGCGACGGTCGGGATGTTGAGCGGGGTATTGAAACGGATGTAGACATCGGAGTTCACACAGACGTTATTTCCGCCGTTACGGTCTGACCACGGGGAAGGTGAAGGCGGTTTGGATGCGGGGTCGGCGGAACATTCCTCGATGACACGAGGATTCACGGGCAAAATACCGGATGAGACGCGCCAGGCGAACATGGCCGTGGGCGATGAAGCAGGACAGACGCCGCTTGCGTCGGAACAGGCGCCGCTGCGGCAACAGACGGATCCGGCGACGGAACAAATCGATGCGTCCTCATTACAATTGCGGACGGCAAAGTTTACCGCGTTAGAGGTTTGGCCCGCGACCGTGAGATTCACCTGACCGGTAACGGCGGCCGTAGGAACGCGCGTCGTAACACGCGATGAAGACCAAGCCCCCGCTCCGACGATCGCCGGAACGCGCGTTGCACCAGATCCGGCAAAGCTGGCGGTGCCGTCTCCACCAAAACGCTCGCCGATAATGGCGACTTCCGTGTCGACGGGTCCGGCAATCGGCTGAATCGCACAGATACCTGGACGCTGGGGCGATGTGTTGACCGCAAAAGGCAAGGTATTGCTTCTAGCCGTATCACGACGTTCGACTTCCACTTGATAGGTACCGGGGGAAATCGGTTCATCGCCAAGGCCGGCGCGGATGGTGCGCGGGACTTTGACGGTAATGGCCGTATTGGACCAGAACGCGAGGGAGCAAGCGGCTGGGAAATCCGTATCCGCGATGGCGATGTCGGATGCTCCGCGGCGGAAGTTGACTTTGCCGACCTCGGATCCAAAGTTGCGGCCTTGAAGAGTTACATACTCCCCGATCGGTCCGTTTTCCGGAGACAGGCTGATAATTTCCGGGCCGGCCGTCACGACGGGCGTCGTGATGCGATAGGAAACGCTATTGGAAAACACGCCGCCGGAACGCGCGGTCACGGCATAACTCGCGGGAGTAATAACGGGAGCATTAAGGACGATGCGGTCATCGGCCCAGCTCGTGAAGGAGGAAATTTCGCGATCATTGAAAAAGACGCGGTCGGAAGCGCCGCCGAGACCCGTACCGATAAGGGCAAGGGACGAGCCGACGATACCGCTCTCCGGATCGGCCGCACACAAACCCGGGCGCGCGACATCGTTTACATCAAACGGATCAATGCGCGGACCGCGGTCATCGTTGGAAATGTCATTCAATCCGGCGGCATTGATAATCTGTATCGGACCGTCGATCGCCGCATCCGGAACGGCTACCACGACTTGGTTTGGCCACCAGGTTCGGATGCCGGAAGCCGCACAAGCGGCAGGCGCGGTTGCGACTTGGCCGTCGGCAAAAATGATTTGGCCCGTGGAAGTGCCAAAGTTGGAACCGGAAATCGTGACCATGGTGCCCGGACGGCCGTCCGGAGGAGAAATGCGGGTGATGATCGGCTGTTCTACACAAATGCCGCCGGTACAAACACCGCTGGCACACATGGAGCCGGTTGTACAAGCGCCACCGGGACATGCACCACAGCTTTCCGGAGTTGCGAGCGCGTCGCAGTCGATGCCGGTTTCTCCCTCTGCGGCATCCTGCACACCATTAAAACAATGCTGTGGACGAACCATGACGGAAACAATCGGGCTGTCTCCCGTGTTGGAGTCGATGTCGTGGGCGGTGGCGCGAAGCGACATGGGGCCGGAAACAAGACCGGCCGTATCCCAGGAAACGTCGGCGGAAATGTCTCGCAACGTTGATGAGCCTGGGGCGGCACCGATGCCGATCAAGTCGGGACCGGCAAAAAGTTCGACAAAGGAAACGCCCGCGTCATCGGAAGCATTGAGAGAAACCGTAACAAAGTCATCGGCCGGAACACCCTGTCCGTTAAATGGTGAAGTGATGTTTGCGGTCGGATCCGCGGTGTCGACGAGGTTGCCGGTCGTGAAACCCATCTGACAAGCGGGAGAGAAGCCGCCGCAAGCAATAGATTGACCAGTTGTTGAGCGTAGACCGCTTGCGATTTCCGCGCGGAATTCCGTGTCGCCGTCAAAACAGAATCGGGTATCGTTCGGTGCCGGACATGGTGCGCTTGGCGTGAACGTCGCGACTTGGCCGGCGACAGCGAGCGAACCGGCAACGACCGAGGAATCGGATACGCGCAAAACACGGATGTTGGCGTTGGCCGTTGCTCCATCGATGTCGCGCGACAAAATGAAGCGCACTTGAACGTTCCGGATCGGGACGGAGCCTCCCGGGGAAATCGAAACAACCTGGAAGGCTGTCGAGCCACCGCCACCGGGCAAAGCGCCGCCGCCTCCCGGACCGCCGCCACCGGCTCCCCCACCACCACCGCCGCCTGTTGCGCCGATGAGGGCGTTGATCACGAATGTCGCAATCGCCCAAGACGACAAGATCAGGACAACGCCAATGATGGCGTTACGAATCATCGCTTTGGCGCGGTCGACTTGTTCCGCATTGCCTCCCGACGTCATCCACAAGAAGCCCGCGTAGATGATCAAGCCGAGCATGATGATCGTGAGCAAGCTCAGCGATACATTGATGATGCGCGATGCAATCACGCGCGGATCTGTCGCACTCAATCCGATAACTCCGCCGACCTCGGTCAAACCGGCGTCGACTTGGGCGTGAACGACGGTCGGAATAAACGCCACCGACCCGGTCAAAAGTGACAGGGCCGTTAGGATGGCGAGAGCCAAGGAGCGGAGCTTAATCATGGGGTTGGAATGAGATCGGAACAGGCGCCGGTTTGCGAGTTGCCGTCACAGCAATTTGGTTCGGTCGAGTTGGCGGTACAACGGTCGGAAGCGGCCGGATTAAAGCAGTTCTGGTAGACGTTCTGGACTCCGGAGTGAATGATCGGCTGGTACGTCGGAGCGACGGCGCCCGGACCTGTCGATGTGGCCGGCGAGTAGAGACGATGGTCGACCGTGAGACGACCCTTGGTTGCGATGTCCCCCACTCCGGCGACAACACCCGCGTCCGTCAGCGGATCTTGGGAAAGCGAATACCACCAAGTGTCGGCCATCGAGGAAGGCTCATTGGATTGGATCTCGACTGTTTCAGAATTGACCGTGGACGACTGGAGCACGGAGTCAAAGTTGGCGACAGGATTCTTGTCGAGCGGCTGATTACTCGAGTCGATGAGGTCGCCGGCTATCGGATCGGTCGACTCGATGCGAGGTGCCGACAAATTTGGTTCGGACTCGGTGCCAAAGGTCCAGCCGTAGTCGTCATTGCCAGGAGTCGAGTCGGTGTCGGATCCTTGTGCGTCGCCATCCCCGTTTCCATCGAGAGCATTACCGACCATGTCGACGATACCGTCGTAGCCGGAACCGGAAAGAAAGGCTTGCGGGGGCGTGTCAGAGAGCGTTGGAGCCTTGGCGATGACAGCGATCGAGGAATCGCGAGGCAAACAATAGACTGTGCTTCCGCAGGAGTTGGTTCCACAGGCAAGGTCGGTGGTGAATTCTACGGTGCGATAGCCGTTACTGATGCGGAACTCTCCGGAGGGACGAACTTCCGCTCCGACAGCCGGTGTTGCGCGGACTTCAATGTTCGTAAAACCAGCTGTTCCGTCCCAGAGACCGCCGGCGGCAGTTGGATCGATCGGTTCGTTGAAATTGATCTGAATGACGACATTGGGTGCATATCTTCCGCCGTCCGAAGGGATCACGGCCGTGATACGCGGAGGCGTGTTGTCGACGACGGTCGAGACTTGGAACTGCCAAATGTAACCACTGCTCCCGAGTGCGGCGGTGCCGTCGGCGAGAATGATACCCGTGCGGCCACCGATCAATTCTACGGTGTAATCGGTGTCGGTCGTCGGGTTTCCAAGGAAATCGACCGGACGAATGACAAAAGTTTTGCGATCCGCCGTGAAGCGTACGCTTGCTTGCGCGGAAGTCAGCGCTAGAGTCCTGTCCGCCGTCGGATAGATCTTCACCGCGAGATCATTGAGGCCCGTCACTGTGCCTGAAGTCGCTTCCGTCCAGTCTTTGATGAAGGATTCGGGGCGAATCGGCTCTTTGAATGTAATGACGATGGGCGTATTACGCGGAACGCCGGTCGCGCCGCGTTGAGGATAATGGGTTTCGATAATTCCGGCTCCGAGAGCTCCTGCCGAACCGGGGAAACCGGATGCGCCACCGCCTCCCGGTCCCGCGCCACCTCCTCCGAGACCGGCAACTCCCGCAAGCTGACCGAGAATGAAACTCACGATCGCAAATGATGAAGTAATGATCACCAAGCCGATGATCGCATTGCGGATATACGACTTTGCTTGATCGACTTTTGCCGCCTCGCCGCCGGAGGTCATCCACAGGTAGCCCGCATAGAGCAAAAGTCCGAGGAGCAGAATACCGACAAAACCAAGAGCAACGTTGATGATGCGGCCGATGATCGTGAGCAGGTCGGAGCTACCCGCGATGCCCGCGGCCGAGCCGACGGCTTCCAATCCGGCCGTATCCGGACCCTGCGCAAAGACAGGCGCGGCCGATGCAACCGCAAGGAACAAAAAAGAAAAAACCGCCATCAATAAAAGCGGTCGCACGGCTGTGAACCGTTGTCTAAAAATCCTTACACGGGATCCGTTCTCAAGCATGGGAAAAGAATCGAACCAACATAGATATCTTACCCTGAAATGTGCCGCTGAACAATGGCGCGCACCTCGTTACCGTCGGCACGTCCCGCAACAGCCTTCATGGCGGCGCCCATCGCCTTACCCATGTCGGTTGCGCCGGATGCTTTCACGGCTTCCACGACAATTTTTTCCAGATCTTCCATCGGTAGAGATGCGGGCAGGTACTGGGCGATGAGATCGATCTCTTTTTGCTGGCGCTCGAGCAAATCCTGACGGCCTGCCGCCTGAAAATCGACGAGAGCGTCTTGGTACTGCTTGATCATCTTTTTGAGCACCGCGTGAGCGTCTTCATCCTTGAGTTCGCGCATGAGTTCAATCTGCTTGTTTTTGAGCTCCGTCCGCACGAGGCGCATGACCGAGAGAGCGAGCTCATCCTTGGATTTCATCGCCGTTTTGAAATCCGCTTCCACGCGTTCAATGACAGTCATAGTTGTTGCCTATGATAACACAAAGGAAACGAAAACACTCCTCGACGTACGTCGAGGAGTGTTTCGGATTTTAGCGGCGGCCGTACTTGCGCTTAGGCTCTTCTTTGAGCTGTCCGGTCTTGGTGAGATAGTTGTACTTCTCGCCCATTGTGACGCGGCGCAGTGCGCTGTCGCGACGCTGGTTCTTGTTCTTTCCGCCATCGTGGAAACGGCGCTTTTTGCTTTCAATTTGCTTGCCACTGGATTGAAACCGGCGCTGGAAGCGTCGGAGCAAGGCATCGAAAGTTTCGTTCTTTTTGCGTTTTACTTCTACCATGAGGGTCGCTCCT
>JAIOPK010000018.1 GCA_021413945.1 Candidatus Uhrbacteria bacterium | reverse complement strand
CAGGTAGTTCTCCGGGAACGGCAGTGCGTCAGGCCCTTCTTGGCGTGTGGCCCGGAGTTGCTGCCGCAGCAACCCCTGGAGCACCTCGCAATTGTCCACGAGGCCCATCACGAGCGGCCGCACGTACTGGAGGGCAGCGGCGCCGTCGTACACGTGGTCGAGGGCGGTCGCCAGCAACTCGCCGAACTGTTCGGCGGTCACCTCTTCATCCGAGTCGGGATTGCCGAGGGCTTCTCGCAGCCGTTCGAGACCCGCCGTCCCGTAGCTGATGAGTTCTCGGGCCTGATTGAACTTCGCGAGCGTCGCCTTCACGGCCGGCTTGTCGATCTTCTTCATTAGTGTTCCTCTGGCGAGTTGCCTGATGACAACTCGCGGTACTGGTTCAGTTATAAAAACCACTTATTGAACTTATCTCACATGGCAGACGCCGGCGGGCCGGCGTCTTTGCGGGGTCAGAGTGTCTCCTTCAAGGAACGGGGAACGTAGTCGGAGTAACGGGCGTAAGGGTCCGGGCGGCGGGTAGCGACCCGACCGTCGCCGTAGCCTTGGCGTGCGAGGTCGCGGGCCGCAGCCTGAAAGTCGCCACCGTGGTTCAGCAGGGCGTATGCGTGAAACTTGGTGTACCAACAGCCCTGCTCGAACGGTTCGGCGTTCGACGAGAACACGAACAAGAGATCCGACCCCGCGAAGCCAGTGGTCCCGCTTACACCTTCGGATTTGCCTGGCCGACACCACTGGTCGGAATCAACCTCCGTTTCTCGCAACCACGTCCACCCGTGCGGTGTGAGAATATCTGCCCAGTCGGCCTGCGCATTGAATGCGTCGCCGGGTCGGGAAAGAGCGGTGCCGGATACTGAACGTACTTTCGGAGAATACTGCGGTCGCGGTCGGACCCAGGCATTCAAAGCCCGGGCGCACGAGAGCAGTGCCTCGCGCTCCTTCTTGGTGATCGTCGGAACTTCGGTCAGATCGAGTTCGCTCGCGTACACATAAGGCCGGTTCGTCTTGTGGCACGCGGCCGGTGATGGAGGGGCCAGGCAGTAACCGGCGGCCCCCTTGAGTTCGATCACGGTCTTCGGCTTGCTACCACCGTGAGCCGGGTCGGGCACCATGGTCAACTTCTGGCTCCCACCGAATTCGCGGCAGCGGAAATACGCGTGCATGCCGGGGCGTGGAGATTTCACTCGCACCAGACGATCGAGGAGACCGGGGGCTTGTTCTTCCACGAGATCTGACCAGGGCTGAATAATGTCCTCGTTGTCGAGATCGACAATCTCCAGACCGCCGCTCACTTCGCCGCCAATGACTGCGATGCCGTATTCGGTGTCAGGATCGCTGTCGCGGAACCAGCCTCGCAGTTCGGCAATGGTGGGGCGGCGCGTTTTGAACGCACTCCAGGGTCGCGTGTCACGCTGTTCTTTCTCCGACCACACTTTCGGGAGCAACTCGAAAGCCGGTCGCTTGGTGGCGTCCGCCGCGATTGGGATGATGGACAGACCGCTGTGAACCATCGCTTTCGCGGCCTTGTACAACTCGAACTTGGAATTATTGCGTTTCGGCGTGTTAGCCTTCTTCTGAGCCATTGTTTTGCCCTCGGTTCCCACCAAATGGGAACAGCGTTTCATACTGGAAAATGAAGCGTTTTTGCACGTTATTGGGGTTCTGTTCCCATTTTTCAGACTGGGGGTGTTCGCCCCTGTCGCGATTTCCCCCCACCTGCCTGTGTGGGGGGAAATTGGCTGAGAATATATAATTTTACTGTTTCCCCTCCTTGACTCGCCGTAACTGTTTTTGATCTAATCTC
>JAIOPK010000020.1 GCA_021413945.1 Candidatus Uhrbacteria bacterium | reverse complement strand
CCTGACGACCTCCGGTGTCTACAGCGGCTCCGTTTCCGGTCATGTGGGTCCCGCGACGGTCCAGGCGATTCAGAAGTGGCAGTCTTCTCACAGCCTGGTCTCCTCGGGTGACCCCGATTCCACCGGCTACGGCTACGTGGGCCCTCTGACTCGCGACAAAATGCACTGTGCGACGACTCCCGTTGCCGTAAATCCGCCGGTTTCTCCTGTGGCCGTGCCGCAAACGCCGGGACAAGTTCAATCACAGGACGTGACAATCGGCACTGGCAAAGAAGCCGTTCCCGGCACGACCGTTTCGATTCTATATGTAGGCAAACTACCGGACGGCACAATATTCGACTCGTCAGCATCGCACGGGAATCAGCCTTTAACTTTTTCGCTCGGAGGCCAAGGCATCATCCCCGGATTTCAGATTGGTGTGAACGGCATGAAAGAAGGAGGTGAGCGCATAGTGACTATTCCGTCTGCGCAGGGGTACGGTTCTCAGGATGTAAGTGACGGAAACGGTAAGGTTATTATTCCCGCAAATTCAACGCTCGTTTTCGATATAAAGCTCGTCTCTGTTTCTGTCGGAGGCGGCTCAGTGCTTGATTCGCTCGAACAGGCACGAATGAAGGGGAGAGACGCACGCCGTGTCGCAGATATTAAGCAGCTTCAGCTCGCGCTCGAGCTCTACTACGATTCCAATGGTGCATATCCTTCTGTGCTCAGTCGTGATGCGCTCGTCACGAAAGGTTTTATAAGTGCCGTTCCGACCGACCCGTCGACGGCGCAGCCGTATCAGTATGCGGGACTCGGTTCCGGTACGTGCTCGGGCTACCACCTTGGTGCGCGACTTGAGATTGCGACGAGCTCAGCGCTGTCCGTCGATTCTGACGGCGGCGGCACGGTGACATGCACGGGAAGTGCGGCAAATTTCTACGGAACTGACCCCATCTATGATGTTCAAGAAAGTGCGGATGACACATCGTCCGCTTCTCTGGAATCCAAGCGCGCTCTCGTGAGCCGCGCTCTGGCGGCAACCGAGCCGTCGTTGTTAAAAGCACTCAAGAACTTCATCCAGGACATCCGCACTTCGACCGTCGGGAATATTCCCACCTCGCAAGCATTTGCGGCGCAATGGGGAGACCGGATAGTACGCATGAATACGGATTGGCAGAGCATGCAGGGCACGAATCTGAATACCCTCAGTGCGCCGCAGCTCGATAGTCTTTTAGCGAAGCTGACCGGTTTCCAGGGTGATAAGCAGAATGTCCTCGCCGCATACAACGCGATATCCACGGATGAGTTAGAGCGGATTGAGGCCGGGAAGAGCACCGTGACGCTTGCTACATACATGGGGTATTTGGACGGTGCTCTCTTCATAACGACTGCGAATATCAGCCGCGATGACGCGCTCTCGAATTGCAAGACGAACGCAGCGAACAATCCGGCGCGTTCTGCCCGCTGCACCTGGGGTGGCGTCGAAATATACACGTCGCAAGGT
>JAIOPK010000002.1 GCA_021413945.1 Candidatus Uhrbacteria bacterium | reverse complement strand
GGCACTCCTAATAAAAGTCTCAAAATCATTTGGATTGGCCAGGTTAATTTCACTACCAGTACCAAAAAGGCCAACTTCTAGGAATTTGTATGGTTGTTGTTGGGCTAAAACTGCGACCGGAAAGGTTAAGAGGGTTGAAATTACTGGGAGATATTTTTTAGGGAAGAAGGTCATATTGGTATAGTTTATCACTATTTAGTAAATAAATGGTCCTTTGAGAGGAATCAACTTTAATTAAAGTCACTTTTTTTAATTCAGGCGAGTTGGGTGGCAAAGAAATAAAGTTTTGAGCACCAGAAGCAGGCTCCTTACTATATAGTTGATAGGTGGTTTTTACTTTCCCTTTATATAAATCATCTGGATATAAGCCTAAATTTTTTGTATTAATTGGCACAGCACAGTAGAGTCTTTCGGGATCTTTAGACCAGGTGCAAGTATTAGTTAAAAAAAGAAGTTTGTTGGGTTCTAAAACTTTAGACTCGGTGTTGTATAGGCCACTAACAATACTATCATTCATAAAGTAGTTGATTAGAATGTACTTACCAGAGTAGCTGGTTAAGGTGGTGAGACCGTAGAAGTCTTTTATTATAGGGTCCAGAGATTTATCCTGGATATCTAAAGAGTAGGCCTTACCCTGTAGTTTATGTGATGGTCTCGTAGAAAGAATAATATTTTTGGTGGAGAACCAATCAACAATCCAATTTTGATAAGGGGAAGAGAATATTTTAATTTGTTTTTCTAAGTTTTGGTCAGTAATAGATAAGTTTATTTGATCGTTTATTTTAGTAGTCAAAAGAATGGAAGAATCCTTTAGAGGTGATGGTTTAATATCTTGGATATAGTTTGGTAACTTTTTAATAATATTTTGTTTGGTTGAACTAGATAGATTTTGACTTAGTTTTGTGTTTAAAAAATAAGGGACTCCACCTACCTCTGTTTTTATATAAATATTATATTTTTTATCGACAGAGTTTGTGACAATTATTTTTTTTGAGTCTAAAATTGTCTGATTACTTATTTTTAAAATATCTTCGTACTTAGTTTTTTGATAAAGATTACCTTTATCTTTATCAATAAAAAATAAAATATCACTAGTGGTAGAAGATTGACCATCTTTAATTAAAAATAAATCAGAAACACTAAAGTCTGTTATCTGATTGAACTCTGATTTTGATGAGCCTGTTCTATCTATTGAAAGTTGGTCTATTTCATTACCAAATTTTGAACTTAGGGTGGAATTTATTGCATTTGAATTTGGAAACAAGTTGGTAATTTGGACAACAAAGTTAGTAGAGTTTGGTTTTTGGGTAAAGATTAAACTGATAAACAAAAAACTAATAATTATTAAAATAACAATTATACTTATGATTATTATCTTTTTTTTATTCATGGGATATAAATTAATTTAAACACAAAAAGAAGCGGCTTGAGGGTCAGATTGAATTTGTCTATGCATTGGATCACTAGAATCTGTTTTCATTATATCAGCATTACCCCTTGCTCGACCGGGAACTTGTCCAGCATACTCACTACTTAGTATCTCAGCGGAGGCTTGATTGTAATTATTATTTTTTATACCTTCCCACATTAATTTAAAATCATCTAACCCTCCACCTTGGGCTGCCCCCATATTGAAAGCCATATCAACCAGAACAGCTTGTCTATTAGGACTTAAAGAGTCGAAATTAACCCCATGTCTCGAAGCCGAGGCTCGGGCCTCATTAGCGTGTTTAGAGTAATCCTGAGCATACAGGTCTTTAATCTCCTGGTCGCTGAGCTCTCTGTTTAGGGGGTCATTAGGTCCAGATAGTTTATGCCCTACTCCAACAGTTAAAAATCCTCGACTATCAATATAGGGTTTATTTCTGAAACCCTCATTGGCTACAGTGTAGGCTGATGGTATTTTGGTGTCGTTATTACAAACATCAATCACAGGTCCAGATGGGGTGGTATTTACATCTCCTGAGCCCCCACCTCCCCCACTAGTCCCAACCACTGTATCGCTATTGTTGGTTATAATTTGTCCGAGGTTTAAATTAAGATTAACTAACTTAGGATTTAAGGTGTTTAAAAATAACCAGGCCGTTAAAGCGATAATTAAACCAAGA
>JAIOPK010000015.1 GCA_021413945.1 Candidatus Uhrbacteria bacterium | reverse complement strand
CATGCTGAAGGAGTTTGCCTTGTCCTTTTGCCTCGTTGGTCACAGCGAGCGCCGCCAGCATCTTGGTGAGACGGACGACATGGTCGCCAAAAAAGCGATCGCCCTTCAAAAGAACGGAATCCGTCCCGTTGTCTGCGTTGGTGAAACCGATGCTCAGCGCAAAAAGGGGGAGACACTCAAAGTCGTGCGTGCTCAACTCGCTGCCGTTATCTCGGCCGGTTTGAAAATTGATGGCGCCGGCTCTCCGATCATCGCCTATGAACCTGTTTGGGCGATTGGCAGTGGAAAACCCTGCTCGGCTCAAGATGCAAAGGTGGTCCATGAAGCGATCCACGACGCGCTCACAAAAAAATTCGGTAAAGCCGCTTCTGAGATCCCCGTGATCTACGGCGGTTCCGTTGACGCCCGCAACGTCGGAGAATACCTTTCGACGACGCACATCGACGGCGTCCTCGTCGGCTCCGCGTCCCTCGACCCGCGTGCCTTTGGCATGTTGTGCCGCGCGTCGCTTCCGGCTTAAACTTGTTTCATGTACGTCGCGATCATTGCTTACGTTATTGCGGCTCTCGCACTCGGCGTGATGGCGTATTTTGTTGTTCGTCACTGGAAAGAGATCCGTCTGCTTGATCCGCGATCAATCAAGGAGGAGCGTCAGAAAGAAGAGCGCGAGAAACTGATCACGCGCCGATTTGAACGCGTGAGCGCCGACCGCCTCGCGGCCCTTCAGCGCTTTGGCCGCACGGTCACGAAAAAGACAAAAGAATCGTACAAGCGCACAGAGGAGCGCCTGCAATCTTTTGATAATCTCTATCGCAAAGTAAAAAGCCCGTTTGCCGCGATGGCTCCGAGTCAGCGCGAGCGCATTAAGACGCTTCTTGCAGAAGCCCGCTCCCTCACCCGCGATCTTAAATGGGCCGATGCCGAGCGCCGTCTCCTTGAAGTCCTCTCTCTCGACCAGCGCCAATCCGATGCCTACAAGCTTCTCGGTACATTATATTTGCGTCAGAAGCTGTACCCGCAAGCTCGCGAGACCTATGAGTTTCTCGTGAAGACGCGTAAAGCCGATGACGCAACCTACGCCGGCTTGGCGGAGATCGCGGAAGCGGAAGGAAATTTCCAGATCGCGGAAGCAATGTTGAGTAAAGCCGTCGAGGCAAGTCCGCGTCAACCGCATCGCCATGCGGAGCTCGCGTCTTTCTATGTGAAGCGCGGAACTCCGGCCAAAGCATGGCTCCATGCCAAGCGCGCGAGTGAGCTTGAGCCGGGGTCTGCCAAATACCTTGAACTATCCTTGGAGACTGCTATACTCCTCGGCGATCGAAAAGAGGCCCGCGCCCGCTATAATCGCCTGCGCCTGCTCTCCGACGATCCGGCCCGTTTCCAAGTCCTCAAGGACAAAATCGAGGCCATCGAACGATAAGAACACGCCGTTGTAGCTCAGCTGGTAGAGCACCCCGATGTACATCGGGGAGGTCACCGGTTCAATTCCGTCGCAGTCACAATTCACGCCGTTGTAGCTCAGCTGGTAGAGCATTTCCATGGTAAGGAAAAGGTCACCGGTTCAATTCCGGTCAACGGCTCCACGGGTGGGTACCCAAGCGGTCAACGGGGGCAGACTGTAAATCTGCTGGCCTTGCGCCTTCGAAGGTTCGAATCCTTCCCCACCCACCACGAAAACATCCCGCAGTAATGCGGGATGTTTTCATTTATGCCAAGATAGTCGTGATATGAAATCCTCCTTCCGCTTCCTCGCCGCATTCAGCGTCGCCGCCCTCCTCGGCGCCGGCTGTTGGTCAACTCCTCTAGCAAAACCTCCGACTCAGCCACCAGCACAAGGCGGTGCCGCGTCCGGCGGTACCCAGCTCTCGACGCGCATCGATATCCCATCGGTCACGACCAAAAAAGGCAAAACCGATAGTCTGCGCAATCTCTCCATCTCGAGCTCCGACGGAAAAACCATACAGAGTCCGCTACAAATTTTTGGCGAGGCGCGCCTCTGGTATTTTGAGGCCGTATTCCCGGTCGAGCTCCGTGATTCTGCGGGCCGCATGATTGGCCTCGGTCCGGCTCAAGCGTCCTCCGACTGGATGACGGAAGATTGGGTTCCCTTTGAAGTCCAGTTTGCATTTCCAGATCAACCCGCCGGCAGCCGCGGCACGATTGTCATGATGAATGACAATCCATCCGGTTTGGAAGAAAATTCCGACTCATTCGAGATCCCCGTCACGTTCTAATATGCCGGTCATTAAAGACGACAAAGATCTTCCAAAGACAGAAGAGGAATGGAAGAAAATCCTGACGCCAGAGGAGTACCGCGTGCTCCGAGAAAAAGGGACGGACCGTGCCTTTGCCAACAAATACGATCATGAATTTGGCGACGGCATGTATAGCTGCGCCGCTTGCGGAGCCGAATTGTTCGACTCAAAAGCCAAATACGATTCCGGTTGCGGTTGGCCCGCCTTCTTTGCAGCCGCCGGCGGCGATCGCGTGAAATTCCACGACGATTCAACCCTCGGCATGCAGCGCATCGAGGTCACCTGCGCCCGCTGCGGTTCCCACCTCGGCCACATTTTCGACGACGGACCATCCGAACACGGCGGAAAGCGTTTCTGCATCAACTCGACATCGATTGATCTCGCGAAAAAGTAACTAGTCGTTCCCAATCACAATCAATTCCTCCCTCGCCCTCGTAATCGCCGTATACAGCCATCGCTTCCATTGTTCATCGTCCATTTTTTGGAAGCGTTCTTCAAATAATACGACGCGACGCGCCTGCGAGCCCTGTGCTTTGTGCACCGTGAGCGCGTAGCCAAAATCGAATCGGCTTCCGATCTCTTTTGGGCTCAATCCCTCAACCGTCTCTCCGCCTTTTTCTGCCATAAATCCGTGCTTAGAGACAAGTCCGTCAAAGCGTCGTCCGTCATCGGCAAAATCAATGCTCATCCGATACCAATGCGCGCCCTCGGGTTCGCACGATTCCACGTATCCCGTCATCCCGTTGTAAATCGGCTGTGTTTGATTGTACTCATTCTTCAAACACACGACGCGATCTCCCGCCTCCGGCTCATCCGACTCCCGTCCCAGCTTCCTTCGAATGGTTCGATTAAGTTCGATCCGCGTCTTATTCCTCCCGCAAAGCAAAAGCCGATCATCAGGCGGTTCATCCATCAATTCGTCGATCACCGTCTGAATATCACTCGGCTCATCCGTCGCCCACGAGTATTTGTGAACACCTTTTCCATACGACCCCGCATCAATTTTCCCCGTGTACCTGACTTCATGCGCGAGTTGAATGATCGGATTGCCCTCGGCCTGTCGATGCACGCGCTCCAACGTCAGATCCGGCTTCTCCATTAAATTAAAACTGCCTTCAATCGGTGGCAGCTGACCATGATCGCCAATCGCAATCACCGGACGACCTGTTCCAAGAAGATCGAGCCACAGGCGTTGATTCACCATCGACGCCTCATCGACCACAATCAAATCCGCCTCGACTTCTTTTGTTCTTTGCCATCCCGTGATGTTGCCTTTCTTGTCGACCATCGGGGAGTAGAGCAGCGAGTGGATGGTCCCGCAGGTATCGCCCTCGCGGATCGCGCCGTGTAGCTCAAGCGTGTTCCGTAGCACCTGGCTCGCCTTGCCCGTAAAGGCGCAGAACGCGATTTTATGCTCGGCATTCTTATTGGCCAAAACAGCCCTCAAAGCGGCCGCCACGGTCGTTTTACCGGTTCCGGCATAGCCTCCAAGGGTGATGGCCGGGCCGATGGGGTTCTTGATCCAGCCGAGCAAGCGTTCCAAAGCTTGGGCTTGATCGGGGGACAGGGAGAAGTCCGACATGAACGTGATCCTACTAGAGCAGTAGCCGAGAGGAAAGGAAAAGGATAAAATGGGAGACATGGAAAGCATGCCCAAACCAAAGAATCCGTTCTTGATCATTCATATCCGACTACTCGACGGCCAAGGAAACATGACGAGCGAACCGGCGCCCATTTCCGTGATGGCCGATGGCAGCGCCGATTTGAGCGCGTTGCCCGAGGAATTCAGAAAAACGCTCGAGGCGCTTGGCGTGAAAGATGAAATCGGAAATGCGAGAGTTTTTCCGAGTGAGGGAGAGCGTTTTATCAAATTATTGATGAAGCATTCCGGCCGTCATTGGTTTTGTGCGACGAGTCCCGAGCCCAAAGACGAATAGTCTATGCCCTTTGATCTACCCAGTAATCAACCTGCACCCGGCCGCGAGAAACCAAAGGCGGAAAAACCCGTCTCATTTGAGCCGTCTCAGGAAATGATGATTGCGGCCGTGACTCCGGCGGAAGCGCGCGAGAAAAAGAGCCGCAAAACCATGCTCGAGCGCATCCGCGCCGTCGATGAAGTCATCTTTAGAAAAATCGGCGCGGAAACGGGCGACATCTCCAAACACATTGAACAGATCGAGGTATTGGAATCGCTCGCAACCGGCAAGCAGAAAGAGCGCAAGCGTCTTGGCGATGCCGGAATCAATGCAATTTTGCGCATGAAGTTTGAACGTGAAGGGGGCGGCGAGGTTGTCGGATTCATGAAGCAGAAATCGGGCGAGGCTTATTTCGATAAGGACGGCACGAACCTCATTTATTCCGCGTCCGATGAGAAATACTTTCGCGATGAATCGTCGGAAGTCGATCCGACGCAGAAAATGATTGCGGAGCAATGGTCATCGGAAGAGTTTATTCAGGAATATGCCGTACAAATGGCCAAAGCCTACGGCATTCCGTCGGAAGAGTTCGAGAAATATAAAGCTTCGCTTCGAGTCGACCGCTTTGGTCCCCGTATCGATATTCCGCCGGAAGGTTTCATCGCCCGCGAGGTCGCGATGAGCCGCGTGGACATGCTCTGCGGCTTTGACGTGATCCCCCCGACCGCCGCACGCGAGATCGACCGCATGGTGATGGATGAGGAGCAGGGGACCAAGATTGTAAAAGACTTGGCATCGGTTCAGGAAGGCGTGTCGTCTATCGACAGTGAAAATCCTTCGCGGTTTTTAACGGCAAAAGAATTTGACGCCTTTCAGGAACAGCCGCCATCGGAATGGCACAAGATTATCGGAATCGAGTACACGCCGGAAGAACTGGCGGCGCTTGAGAAAGACGGCCGATTACCGCAGCCGCAAGAGTCCATGGCCCGGCTCGCCACGCTTGATTGGGTGATGGGATCGCAGGATCGGCATTTTGAAAACATGTTCATCGATCCGGTAAGCGGAAAAGTCACAGGCATCGACAACGGCCTCCATTCCGGACGCGCTCGAGACCTCAAAATCCGACACGGGAGGGAAGAAACGGTCGTCACGGAAGGCAAGCGCGTAAAACAGAAGAGCGATCCGACGGAAGGGATGCGGCAATTGCGCAGTATCCCGCTCGAGATCATGAACGCACAGCAGGAATTGCGGCTCTCACGCAAAGACCAGGAACAGATGAAGACATTATACGAGGCGATTCTGAACGATGGTCCGCAAAAGGAAGTGATCGAGCAAACCTACAAAATGATGTTCGATGATTTGCGGGAAGCAAAAGTTCAAATGGCCAAGTTTGTCGCTCGATTGAAGTATGTCGCCGACAATGGGCGCCCCGGCGTGACGAGTTCGGAAGTCTTCCCGATCGGACAATTCACAAAAGCGATGCACGCGGAAAAACATCAGGAGGCCAACTAGGCCTCCTGATGTTTTTTTATTTCCATTCAACCGTCACTTCCGCATTCCTCGCAATCAACCGCACCAGTCTTCCAAGTTCCGTTTCCGACGATGTTTTGGCTCGTGCCGTAATCTCCGGTCTCGTCGCCGCCTCATTTGCCGCGCGTTCGAGTTCGGCCAGTGCCTGGTTGTAGCCGTCATCCGGTTCGAGGAGGCGCTTCAAGATGCCCTGCGAGTTACGTACCTCGATCGGCCCGATCAAACGCGTATTGAAGACATTCGGACCGCTCGCAAGAATCGTTACCTTGTTTCCTTCGACTCGTACATCGCTCTCGGAAAGTTTCGCAAGGTCGATTCCGAGGTTCGCCTCCATACTCCCGCGCGCCTCGATCGTCTGGCCGACAAAAAAGTCTTTGAACGCACTCCCTGTCGTTTTCTTGATCGTGACTGGCTGATCAAAGACGTATGTTTGCGTGACCAAAAAACCTTGATCGCGCAGTGCTGTCAAAATCGCTTGGCTATTCACGACGGTCTGCATCCCGCCGCTCGGGGAGAACGCAAATCGTCCAAGGAGAATGCCTCCAAGCAAGGCGACAAGGATTCCGACCACCGCCCAAAGCATTCGTTGCATAGAGCGTTTAAAAACAGCTCCCAGCTGCCGCGATATCGGAGGCGCTGATGGATGCGCCTGCCTTGATTTCATTCACGCGAGCCTGTCCAAGTTTTGCGACGGCGCATGCTTCTTGTTGCGATGTGACCGTGGTCGGCATGGTCGGTGTCTTCACTCCGGCCGATTCTAGGAGGACTTTTGTTTTAAGCAACGCCGTTGGATCGCCTTGAAGAATCTTCGGATTTGCATACACGAGGTAGGCGATGAATCCGCCAATCACGAGTGCGAGGACAACGATGCAGGCCAAGACCGCGATGAGAAACGTTTTGAAGAACCCGTGCGTTTTTACCGGCTCGGTATGTTGTGATTCCATATGAAGTTATCATCTACGTATTGGCTCATTCCGTCCAGCTTGTTCCGGTTACCCACATTTTGAGAAATTGGGAGTCTGGACAATCTCGCTTTTTTGTAGAACCATGATGTCCTGCTCTTTTGACAGGAAGCGGAACATTTCACGTGACGAGAAAGGAGTGCTCCATGGAATCCTTACAGGCCGGCAGCCGGCAGCTGCCCTCGATCCCCGAGTTCATCGCCAAGTGGCATTCCTGGTCGCCGCACCTGTGTCGTCCGGATCAAACGGATGATCTCGTGATGCGTTGCGAGGAGGCCCGAGCCTTCTCGGAAGCGACGGGCGTGACCATGGTCGGCCGAGAGACTGTCGGGGATCTCAACAAGTTCTCCTGGAAGGGGATCGACACGATCGTCCGCGAGCGTTGCTTCAGCCTCGTGGAGGGGTCCGGCATCGACGGCTACTTGATGCGCGCCCACCTGAACTCGCTTTACCCAGGGTCGCTGTCGATCAGTTTCTGGGAGCGTCTCTTCCACGAGCCCTCGACGATCACCGTCAGGAGCCAGCTCATGGAGAACATCCGCATCCTCCTCTTCTACGTCACCGTGCTGTCCTCGTTGGAGCACAGCGCCGAGGCCGGTCGTCTCAAGGCTTTTCTCGACCTCGCTTACGAGGGCTTTCTCCCTCTCGGCGTCTCGCAGAACGGCGGCCGCCTGCTCGTCCTCACGGGTTGAGCCTACAGGCCGACCCATTCCGCTCTCTTTCTCGCCCCCGCGCCGCCAACTTGGCAGGCCGGGGGCGTCTACATTTCAGGCATTGGGGGGTCTTGTCTTTTTTAGCGGAACATGGCATGATCCTGCCCGTTCGTTCCACCTCATCCCGCGCCGCCTTAGCTCAGCTGGTAGAGCAACACTTTTGTAAAGTGAAGGTCCGCGGTTCAAATCCGCGAGGCGGCTCCACAAAAATTTCTATATGTCTCAAGACAATCTCATCAAATTGGAGTGTACACAGTGCCGAAAGGTAAACTACCACTCCAAGAAGAACAAAAAGACGATCAAGGCCCGCCTTGAGATCGCCAAGTTTTGTAAAACCTGCAAAGCGCGCTCTCCTCACAAGGAGACCAAATAAGGTAGACTGTGGCACATGGCCACTGACACCCGTTTTGCCCCAAACTCCCCGATTGTCCTCGGGGCGTTTGTGTTTCTAGGCGGATTTACCATGATGGCTTTTGAGATCATGGCTGCGAGACTCGTCTCGCCCTTCCTCGGCTCGTCCTTGCAGACATGGACCGCCGTCATCGCCTCCGTGCTCCTTGGGATCGTCGTCGGCTCCCGGCTTGGAGGTTCTCTCGCCGATCGTTTTCACCATGCGCGGCTTCTCGGCGTCTTGCTCGTCTTGAGCGGTCTCCTCGCCGCCGCCTCCTACGCCGTCGCCTTTGCCATCGGTCCGATGATCTCGGCATCGACCTTGCCTCTGCCCTTGCTCGCACTTACATTCGGCGTTCTCGTCTTTTTTCCGCCGGCCGCCCTCTCCGCCTCGATCACGCCCGTTGCCGTCCGCGTCGGCCTAGACTCGCTTGAGCACACCGGCCGCGTGTACGGAATGCTCGGCGCGTGGAATTCAGCCGGCAGTATTCTCGGAACGTATCTGACCGGTTTCGTTTTCCAAGCATACCTTTCGACACGCATGGTTTGGTTTGCTCTCGCGATCTCGCTCGCCATTCTCGGCTGTCTCTATTTGTTACGCATCCGTCGCGTATGAAATCGCTCCGTCTTCCACCGATTTGGATCTTGAACGGCTTTGCCAGTTTTTGCTTGATGTTGATTCAGGTCCTGTCCGGCCGAGCGCTTGCCCCGTTTCTCGGCACATCGGTATTCACCTGGACGAGCGTGATCGGCGCGACGCTGATCGGACTCACCTTTGGACAAGCGGCGGGAGGCGCGCTTGCGGATCGCAAGTCGGGCCGCCGAGCGCTCGCGCAAACCTTTCTCATGGCCGGTTCCGCCGCGCTTGCCGCCAATTTTGCCCTCGCTTTTTTCTCGGCACGACTCTCGACGTATCCGATGGACCTCGCCTTCCGTTCCATCATGCTTGCGATTGTCGTCTTTACTCCTGTCGCTTTTTTCTTGTCGATGGTCGGCCCACAGCTCGCCAAGCTCGCCGTCGATAACCTAGGTCATTCCGGATCGATTGTCGGCAAACTATCGGCTGCCGGAGCGATTGGTAGTCTCCTCGGCGTCGGTCTTGGAGGTTACGTTCTGATTTCCGCGCTCGGTACGCAATACTTGATGTCGGCGGTTGCCATCGCGCTCCTCGGGCTCGGAGTCTACATCGGAGTAGGGGAGAGAGTCCTGAATTATCGCATCGCCGGATTCCTCGGCGTCGTCGTGATTAGCAACTTGCTCCTGCCCGGTCTCTGCAAACAGGAAAGCAATTACTACTGCATCCGTATTTTAGCTGCTGGCACGGAAGAGGCGCCGCGCTTCACCCTCAAGCTCGACCACTTGGTCCATTCCTACGTCTCACCCCGCGATCCCGCCGACCTCGGCTATGGGTACGAACAGGTGTACGCAAGGTTGATCGCTACTCGCTACTCGAAACTTGATTCATTCCACGCCTACTTCATCGGCGGCGGTGGTTTTGTCTTGCCGCGCTATCTCGAATCCTATTATCCGTCCGCGACCTCGACGGTTTCCGAAATCGATCCTGCCGTGATCGAGGCAAATCACCGCTTCATGGAGCTTTCGACCTCGACCAAAATCGTCATGGCCCCAGGCGATGCCCGTCGCCACCTCATGCGCAATGTCGACGAGCCCTACGACCTCGTTTTTGGCGATGCCTTCAACGACTTTGGCGTTCCCGTGCATTTGACCACGCTCGAATTTCACCAACTTCTCAAGTCGCGCATGAAGCCCGACGGCATGTACGCCCTCAATCTCATCGACGACAGCAGCTATGGTAACTTCCTTACATCGATGACGCGCACCCTGCGCCAAGTTTGGAAATACGTAGAGGTCGCGCCTCTTGCCGATACGCTCGAACCCGGTCGTAACACGATCGTCCTCATCGCTTCCGATGAGCCGCTTGATAAAGAGCGCTGGCTCGCGACGCGTCCGCCCTCGTTTGATCGATTGGAATCCGACGATAAGGTCATCGAGGCTTCATCCAAACTCCTCGACCCTGCCATCGTGGAAGAGTTCCTCTCAAGTCATCCCAACACTCCCGTTCTCACCGACGACTATGTCCCCATCGACCGATACCTCGCGCCCGTCTTCCGAGATGCCTACTAAGAAACCGATCAACCCGCTTCTCGCGGAAGCGTGGCCTCCTGGGAGCCGCTGCGTCTACTACGTCGGCGTCCTGTTTTGGGTGTTGATCTTGCAGCCGATCGCCATCGTCGCCGACTTCTTCCTGCTGAGCTACTGGCCGCTTTGGCATTTCCTCGCCCTCCTATCGTCGTTCGTGATCGGCCACATCATGACCATGCGCATCTTGGCCATCGCTATACAAGAATGGAAAAATCGGGTGTGATGCAGGCCATGGAACGATCCGCCCCGCTCACCGGAAGCGATTTCTACCGCTTCTTCCAATGCCCGCATTGGCCCTACTGGGAGCGCTTTGGCGACCCCGCCGACCGCCGACCGCTCACCAAGGAAGAGGAGAAGCGTTTGGCCGATGGTCTGACGCATGAACGCGATATCATCGCGAGCCAATACGGCACCCCCGTCGACTTGGGCGAGATCAAGAACGCGGAAGAGGGCGCCGCGCGTACCCTCGAACTCATGCGCGAAGGCGTTCCTGTCATCTACCAAGGCTGGCTCGTCGACGGCGACTGGAGCGGCAAACCCGACCTTCTTGAACGCCAACCCGGCAAAAGCCTGCTCGGCGATTATTTCTATGTTCCCGTAGACGTGAAGCGTGCGCATGAATTGAAGAAACAGCACATGTGCCAGCTCTCGTTCTACGCGACCCTCCTCGACCGCGTCCAAGGCCACTTTCCATCCCACCCGGCCATCATCAACGGCGATGGCGAGCGCCTCACATTCGATGCTTCCGCTTTTCAAACCGAGTTCGCCTCGATCGTGGAACAAATCGAGCGTATGCGAACCGGAGAAATGCCGGCACCCGTCTATCGCAAGAGCTGTAATGACACGTCGCCGTGGGGTAAGGCGTGTTTGCGTCTAGCGCAATCTCGCCGCGATATCGCGTTACTCTTCAACGTCGATGTCAAAAAGCTGAAAGCGCTCCGCTCGCTCGGCATTCTCACTATCGATGACGCCGCGATCCTCGACGTCGATAAACTGGAAGGACAATTTCCCGGTCTCACACGCAATGCACTCGAGTCTGTCCGCCGCCAAGCCGAATCTTTGGTCCATGAATCCGTCATGATCCGCAAACCGTTCCTCGATCCGACGATGGGCTTGGAAATTCACTTCGATATTGAAAGCTATCCGCCTCTGGACCTCGATTATCTTTTTGGTTTCTGGGTCAATGGCGAGTACAAGCCCTTTGTTGCCGATACACCAAAGGATGAAGAACGAATGTGGAAAAACTTCCTCGCTTGGATCGGCACGTTGCCGGAACGCTACACCGTCTACCATTACGCCAACTATGAAATCACGCGTCTCTCGGTACTATCGAGACGCTATGGCGATGAAGAGAATCAAGACTTGGAACGCTTCCGCAACTCGATGGTCGACTTGAAAGAAATCGTCCGCAACCATGCCGTGTTCCCGCTCCATTTTTACAGTCTGAAAGCCATCGCCAAGTTCCTTGGATTTGCTTGGGAGGGGGATGTAAAAGGCGGGGGAGAGTCGGTACTCGCTTACGAGAACTGGATGGAGTCGGGCGACCGTTCCATCCTCGACGCGATTATCCAGTACAATCGTGAAGACGTGCAGGCGACGAATCATGTCCTCGCATGGATGCGCCGTAACGCCAAAGACGTCCAAACATTTACCAAGCCTTTTCCATGGACCGAAACATCCGTATGAATTTCCGATCTCTCATGACGCGCTACGCGCTGCTTGTTGTCGGTCTGCTTCTCATTCCGCAGATCACGCTCGCCCAAACGACCTCGACGAGCGAGGCCGTGACCTCGACGATGCCCATCGAAACCGGAACCTCGAATGGCACAGACGGAAGTGGCGCTCCGGTGAACAACGCCACGGACCGCGAGGGTCAGTATGAACGCGGCGTGGTCGAGTCGGTGGGTATCGGCGCAAGCACGATTCCGGGCGGCGCCGAGCAGGTAAAAATCTACCGCGTCCGTTTCCTTTCCGGACCGATGCTCACGCAGGTCCGCGAGATCCGTTCCGATGTCGGATCCAATCCCTACAACATCGACCCTCATGCCGGCGACAAGGTTGTTGTGTTCATGCAGAACGGTGAAGCGGGTTGGAACTTGTATCTTGAAGGATTTGATCGCCGCAGCGCCATGATCTTGCTCATCGTTTTGTTCGTGCTGACGCTCGTGCTTTTGTCCGGTTGGCAAGGTCTCAAGGTTGCCGCGGGAATCGCCATCTCGATCGCGATGATCGGCTATATCTTGATCCCGCTCTATCTGCGTGGCGTGAATGCGGTACCGCTTGCGATCGTACTCGCCGGATTGTTCACGCTGATCTCAAGTGCGCTCACCATGGGCTGGAATCGCAAAACGATCGTGATTTCCGTCGGAACGATGGGCGGCGCCCTTGTCGCGTATTTCATCTCACTTATTTTCGTCGACGCGACACGCCTCTCCGGAATTTCAACGGAAGACGACCACGCATTCTTCAACAAGAACCCCTTGCTCGATCCGCGCGGGCTCTTGTTTGCCGGCATCATCATCGCCGCGGTTGGTGTTCTCGAGGACGTCGCCGTGTCCATTGCCTCCGGCGTTTCAGAAGTGCGCAGTGCGAATCCAAAGATCGGCTTTCGGGAATTATTTACAGCCGGCATGGTCATCGGCCGCGACCACATGGGCGCCCTCGCCAACACGCTCGTGTTTGCATACGTCGGCGCATCGCTGACGACACTGCTCCTGTACCAGCAGTTCGGAGGTTCCTGGCTCAAGTTCATCAACTTCGACTCCGTCACCGATGAAGTCGTCCGCTCGCTCGCCGGTACGATCGGCCTCGTCTTCACGGTTCCGATCACCGCGCTCCTCGCGACGTGGGCGATGTTACGAGCTCCCGTCGAAAGCAAAACACATCGACATTAATAAAACACCCGCCAATCGGCGGGTGTTTTATATGGTCGGGCTAGAGGGACTCGAACCCTCGGCCTCTTCGTCCCGAACGAAGCGCGCTACCAACTGCGCTATAGCCCGACGGAGTGAGCACAAAGAAAAGCTAGCTTTTCTTTGTGCGAACGTAGGAGGGACTATATCAAGCTCTTTAGCGAAGATATAGCCCGACGGATCGATCTCCTAAGCGGGACGAGAATAGCAGGACTTGGGCGATGAATCAAGTATTTGTCATAGGTTGATCTCCCTCCCGTTTCACGCTATATTCACGTCTTAGATACACCCTATGAACAAGTCCCGTATTCTCGCATTAAGCGGCGGCGCCCTCGCTATCCTTCTCCTTGTGATTGGAGGAACGTGGTTCTGGTCCGTCGGCTCGGTTGCGGCGGAAAAATTGCCGGCGATCCGCGTGCAAACCGTAAAGGGAACAACGGAATTTAAAACAGGCGATGTCTGGTCGGTCGTTGCGGATGTGCAGGAGATCCATACCGGCAACACGGTCAAAACCGGTGCAGACTCGGAAGCGCAAATCCTCTGGGGCGACCAAGGCGTCACGCGCCTCGATGAAAATACCGAGCTCGTCATCGCGGAAGCCCCGGCCGATGGTTCGGGCTCGGAGAGCTCCGTCATCCGTCTCAAGGTGAACGCCGGCCGCGTCTGGAATCGCATGCTTAAATTGCTCGATGTCGATAGCGCGATGGAAGTCACAACGAGCGATGTCGTCGCTACCGTGCGTGGCACATCCTACGGCATCATCAAACAGCCAACCTGCACGGAAGCGGCCGTGACGGAATCAGCCGTCGGCGTTCTCGCAACGGGAGCGAGCGGAGAAGTCTTGCTCACCGACGATCAATGGGGGAGCTTTGGCGCCAACGATTGCAAGAAACCCGTACGCAAATTAACCAAGGACGATGCATGGCCGGCGGAACAGAAAGTGAAAGACACTAAGTTCGATCGCGACTACATGGGCGCTGTTCGCTTACGTTTTGACGAGCGCGCCAAACAAGCCGGTTTGGCCCCTGCCTTCCTTCGCAGTGCCTCGGAGCGTCTGCATTTAACGTTGGCGTCGAAAGAGGATCGCGAGCGTTTGGCTACCGCGTATGCCCAGCGCCAGCTCGCGTTTGCGGTCATGAATCCGGCCAATGCAAAAACGTCGCTCGCCAATATCCGCGGTCTCCTTCCCGTGATGGGCGACAGAGCCGGATTACTACGCGGGGAACTGCACATCGCGACAACACTCTTGTCCCGTTCTCGCTACCCGGCTCTTCGCGATGACTCGGCACAGCTCGCTTTGCCATCCGCCTTGGCCGAGCCTTCATCGCTTACGGAGCTTCGGCTTTTGCGCGATGTCATCGTGAAAAACGACGCCATCGACACTCGCTACCGCGAGCTCGTCCGCATCGATGAAGGCGTCGATGACGTCTTGGCCGGCGTGAGCCTGCTCGATGGCCGCACCCGTGTTGTCGCTGATCTTATGTCACGTCTCGATGTGATCGACGTCGAGCTCGACAAGCTTGCCGATACGCGACTCGTGAGCAAGTCGAGAGCGATACGCGCGCGCTTGATGGTTGCGCTCGGTATCCCGGATGTAACGGTTCCGGTTGAACCTAATCCCGAGGACAAACCGCCTATCAGAATCAATGAACCGACCTTAACCCAGCCTGTAATAAAAGCACCGACGACACAACCAACACAGAGCGGCCGCGTGTATCAAAGTTTGAGACTGTTGCCTTCTCCTTCCGCGCCAATCGGCGGACAAACCGTGACGCTCAAACTGTTCGGTATCAAATCCGACGGTCAGTCCGATGAGCTGACGGCATACACATCGTTCTCGCTCGCCCGATTGAGTGACGGCAGTCTGCAAGGTAATTATCTGACGCCCGTCTTCATGGGGACCATCACGGTGAATGCGACCTATCGCGACTCGGTCGGTTCACGAACGGTTTCCGCAAGCGTCGTTCACTCGGCGCCCAAGTCTGCCACGGCGCTTCAGTCGGTCGAGATTCGTTTTACGGGTCCGACCACCGTGACATGTAGCGCAAGCGTGCCGTACAAAGTGTACGCGATCTACGCAAGCGGCGTGAGCAAAGACGTTTCGATCTCGTCGACGATTACAGTGAATGATCCCAAACTTCTGTATCCGGGCGACGGAAAAATCCTTACATTTTGTTCAGGTCAGCAAGCAACAGGAACCGTCACCGCCCGCTACACCGAGCTCGGCGTAACTAAAACCGCCACGGCGAGTATCACGGTAACTCCCGATGTCCTCAATACAACCAAACCGACCTACCGTATCTTCTAGCAGAGAAAAAAATGATGAAAATGAGAAGCGCCCCGATCCAGTTGGACCGGGGCGCTTGCGTAGTGTGTCTCGACTTGAGTCGGGGCGGGGGAAGGTGCGTCAGGGTGTGGCGGTCGGCTCGCAGAGCTGGCACGCGCACGTGTTCATCACGATGTTGCGGCTGCCGGTGGGATCCTCGACCGTGTACAGGTCGTGGTACTGATCGGCCGTGATGCCCGAGCAGTCCCAGTAGGACGCGCCGTCCGCGCGCGCGAGGACGAAGTCCGCCACGCGGTTGCAGGTGGCGACTTCGCTGCCGGGGCGGCAGGTGTAGCCCGGGTCCGTGCTCGGCGTCGACGTGTCCGTCTCCGCCGTCTCGGTCGGGGTGGGGCTCGTCGTCTCCGACTCCGTGGACGTTTCCGTCTCGGTGGTCGCGACCACGGGCCTTCGACCGAAGTCGAGGTGGTTGGCGGCCCAGTAGAGGCCGAGCAAGAGCACGGCCGCCGCGCCGATGACGAGCATGCCGATCCCGAGCGCGCGCCCGAGGCCGCTACCATCCGAGTTGCCCCGGGCGATGCTCTGCTGCATCGCGGTGGGCGACTTGAGCGGCCTCTTCGCCTCCTGTTCCGCCGTGGTGGGCGGCTTGGGCTTCGCAGCCTCCGCGGCGTTGAGCCGCTCCTGCTCCTTGCGGTGCATCTCCGAGAGCTGCTCGCCGTCCAGGAAGAACATCTGGGAAGCCGAGAGCTTCCCGTCCTTCTGGATGAAGTGCAGGTTGGTTTGGTTCTGCGCATCGCGCGTCGAGTTGACCACAACGCTGCCGAAGCTGAACCGCTGTCCGACCTTCACGGTCACGGGCGAGCCCTGGACGACGCGCGTCCATCCGCCCTGCTCGTTGCCGACGTAGGTTCCGCCGGTGGAACCCAGGTCTTCGATCTTGATGCTGCCCTCGTTCAGGGTCAGTAGCGCATGGTGCTTGCTGACGACCGGGTTCTCGATGACCCAGTCGTTGTCCGGGGCGCGGCCGACGCGGATCTGCGTCCGCGTCTGCCCCGGCATGCTGTTGTTCGGCACCGGCTGGGGAGCCGGGGCCGGCGGCTGTGCGGCGGCCGCCGGCGGGTCCGGCACGAGCGACGGCGTGACGACCACCGACGGCTCGGACACGCTCACGGCCGGCTGAACCTGTGCCGCAACGTGCTCGGCCGTTCCGATCTTGTCCTGGTCGGGCTTCACGCTCGTGCCGTCCGATTCCCACATGGAACCGATCGCCTCCGTCTCCTCGGCCTTGGGGGCCGGGGGAACGGGCGTGAGGCTCACCGACAGGGTGGGCCCGTGCTCGTCGACCTTGCTCGCCTCCGCCTCGGCCAAGCTCTTCTCGAACTGGGCCTTGGCCAGCGCGTCGCGCGCCGCGAGCTCCGCCGCTTCCGTCGCGGCTGCGGCCTCCGCCTCGACCCTGAGAGCCTCGGCTTCGGCGTGCGCCTCGTCGGCGCCCTCGCCCTCGCTTCCGCCGTCGTCCTCGCTCGCGCGATGCTCGTCGGCGTCGTCGGTGACGGTGGCTGCGGCCTTGCGGTCGCTCGGCGTACGGGCCGCGATGGCGCTCATGTCGAGATCCAAGTCGTCGTTCTTGTCACTCATGTCTTCTTCTCCTTCTCGTGTTTTCGAAGATTCAAAATCGTTCCGGCATGCGGCCGGGCGCGTCCCAACGGCCTTCCGAGGAACATGCTAAAATACCATAAATTAGCCAAATTGTCAACCTTTATTGACATCATTGCGCTAAAGCCTGAAAAATGGCTAAAATAAGGGCTATGTCGAGACCTAAACCCGTTGTTCTGATTATCGTCGATGGCTTCGGAATCGCACCGCAAGCTGATGGGAATGCCATTTACGATGCCCAGATGCCCGTGTTCAAACGCCTCGTCGAGGGCTATCCGGCCATGACCGTGCACGGTTCCGGGGGTGCCGTGGGTCTTTCTTGGGGCGAAATGGGCAATTCCGAGGTCGGTCATCTCACCATAGGCGCTGGCCGTATCTTTTACCAAAGCTTGCCGCGCATCACGCTGGCGATCGAGACGGAAGAGTTCTATTCCAATCCGACCTTCAAAAAAGCCGTCGCCCACATCAAGACAACGGGAGGGCGTCTACATCTGATGGGGCTGTTGTCGCAGGGCAATGTTCACGCCGCACAAGAGCATCTCAATGCCTTGCTCGAGTTTTGCAAACGAGAAGCGCTCAAGGATGTTCCGGTGCATTGTTTTCTCGACGGCCGCGATGCAATCTTTAATTCCGCGACCACGTTCGTCGGCGAGTTGGAAGCTAAGATGGCCGAGCTCGGTGTCGGAAGAATCGCGACCATGGCCGGACGCTACTTTGCGATGGATCGCGACAATCGCTGGGACCGCGTCGAGAAGGCCTACAACGCGATCGTGAAAGCGGAAGGCGAGCATGCCGATTCCGCACAAGCCGCGCTACAAGCTTCCTATGCAAACCAGGTATATGACGAGCAATTTGTCCCGACCGTCATCGGTCAACCCGCTCCCGTGAAAGAAGGGGATGCCGTTATCTTTTTTAACTATCGTCCGGATCGCGCAAGAGAAATGGCAAAGGCATTCGCCCTTCCGGCCTTTGATAAGTTTCCGCGCGAGTACATCAAGAACCTCTTCTTCGTCACGATGACGGAGTATGAAAAAGATATGCCGATCGAAGTCGCATTTCCGCCGCAGCCGATCGAAACGTGCTTGGCCAAGGTGATAAGCGATGCGGGATTACGCCAGCTTCACATCGCGGAGACGGAAAAATACGCCCATGTCACGTTCTTCTTGAACGGCATGCGCGAAGATGAATTTCCGGGCGAGGATCGCGTGATTATTCCAAGCCCTCGCGTTTCAAGTTACGACGAGGTTCCGGAAATGTCGGCGTTTGGCATCGCGGAACGCGTCGTCAAGGAAATCGCCGCCGGTTCCTACGATTTCATCGTGTTGAATTTTGCGAATCCCGACATGGTCGGACACACCGGAAATCAGCAGGCGACGGTCAAGGCTTGCGAGGCGGTTGATAAAGCGATCGGCATGATTGTCGATGCGGCCTTTGCCGTCGGCGGAGCAGTGTTGATCACGGCCGATCATGGCAATGCCGAGGAAGTAAAAAATCTCGTGACCGGCGACATGGATAAAGAACATTCGACCAATCCTGTACCGTTCATCATCGCAAGCAAAGAACTCGAGGGCATCCGCGCGCCTTCCGGCGATGTCATCGGCGGAGATCTTTCGCTCAACGCTCCCGTCGGTATGTTGGCCGATGTAGCACCCACCGTTTTGAAGCTCTTGGAAATCCCGGCACCGCCGATTATGACGGGACAGCCGTTGATATGAGTTCAAAGGTCGCATCGCGTGTCGTTCAGGTATTGTCGGACGCGTATCCGGGCAGGGGAATGATGGACATGCGCAAAGCGGAAGACACGCTCATTGCGACGCTCCTGTCGGCACGCACCACGGATGTTCAAGTACTGCGCGTCTATCCGACATTGCGCAAACGTTATCCGACATTGAAAACACTCGCTGAAGCGGACACGCGAGAGATGGGAAAAATCATCCATTCCATCGGCTTCTATAATGCGAAGGCGAAAAACGTAAAAGCGCTCGCACGCAAGCTGCTCGACGACTTTGGCGGCAAGGTCCCGCGTACTCTCGAGGAACTTATCACCCTTCCCGGCGTCGGCCGCAAAACCGCAAGCTGTGTTCTCACGTACGCTTTCAAAATCCCCGCCATCGCCGTCGATACGCATGTCTTCCGCATCGTTCATCGGCTCGGCTGGGCTAAAGGCAAAACCGCGGAGCAAGTTGAAATGGAACTGCGCGATCTCATTCCGGAAAAGCAATGGATCGACGTGAACCGTTCGCTCGTGCAATTTGGCCGTGACATCTGCAAGCCGGGACGTCCGGAATGTTATCGCTGCCCAGTGGCCAAATGGTGCAAGTACCCAAAAAAGACCAAAATCTGATACCCTCTAACCATGCCTGGTGAAATCCTGATTTTGCAGGGAATACAGCAAGCCATGAGCGGCGAAACCGGTCTGGCCTTGTCGATCTTTTTTTCGCGGTATCTCGTGTTCGTGTTTGCCTTCATCGTCGCGATTCTGGGTTTCTGGAAGAAGCGCCGCCACCTGCGCAAGATCGTGTATGAGGCGACATGGGCCGCATTGATCGCGATGATCGTCGCAACAACAACAGGACACTTCTTTGGCCGCATCCGTCCCTATCTCGTCGACACGTCGATCCATGCGCTCATCCCTCCGCCGCTCACGATGTACTCGTTTCCATCCGGTCATACCGCAACCGCCTTTGCCGCCGCCGTTGTCCTCGTCTACGGCAATCCAAGTATCGGCATGCTCGCGCTGCTGGCCGCGGCTCTCATCGGCTTTGGGCGTATGGCAACAGGCGTCCATTATCCGACGGATGTCATCGCCGGCGCGTTGATCGGCAGTTTGGTCGGCATCATCGTCCACTACGTAAAAATCCGTCATACGATTAAAAAACAACAAGCTCCGGAACCCTATGCGAAACATGGTTAAGTGGTTGGCCCTTGCACTCCTTCTCGTCGGTGTCTGGTTTGGATGGCAATGGGCCAATGACGCGTATTGGGCCGTTCCCGTGGGCGCCGTCAAAACCGTCGAGATTCCGGAAGGCGCGGATGGCAAAGCTGTCGCAAAGATTCTGGAGGATCAAGATATTATCGAGTCCGCCGGCCGTTATTTGATGTACGGTCGCTTCGATTCCTCGGTCAGCCGAGCACGCGCCGGCTCCTACCAAATCCGACCGGGATCCAATTTTCGTGAAATCGCCCGCACACTCGCGCTCGGCCCCGCCAGAACGGAAGTCCAGATCACGATTATCGAAGGGGAGACCGTCGATGCACTTGTCGATCAAATGGAAGCCGACCACAAAATCGATCCTGCAGACACCGTCCGCGTCATCGGTCGATCCCTCGACCGCGTCCCATTCGACCTCGCTCTCCGCGACACGTATCCCTTCCTCGCTAATCTCCCGCGCGACCGTTCCCTCGACGGCTATCTTTTTCCCAATACCTACCGCGTCTGGGCCGATCAACTACCGGAAGGCCTGATCGGAAAACAGCTCGATGAATTTAGCAAGCGCTTCAGCGCCGCCAAACCCGGTGCAAATAGCGCGCCTCTCAAAGACCTCGATGACGTCATTATCCTCGCCTCCATCGTCCAAGATGAAGTGCGTTCGAACGACGACATGCGCATCGTGGCCGGCATTTTTCTGAATCGTCTCCGCGACGGCATGGCACTGCAATCGGACGCGACATTGAATTATTTGACCGGCTCCGGCCGTGCCCGCGCCAACACCCGCGATCTCTCCATTGATTCCCCCTGGAATACCTACAAGTATCGAGGTCTCCCGCCTTCGCCCATTGGAAACCCCGGAGAGGCCGCCATTAAGGCTGTTTTGGACCCGGAACCAAGCCAATTCCGCTATTTTCTGACCGATAAAGAAGGCAAAACCTACTACGCCCGCACCCTTGAGGAACACGTCGCAAACCGCCAGAAAGCCGGATATACGCAGTAAAATGGGGATTCAGGGTTGATTGACAAATCGGCCAATTTCTGGTATACTAATTTGTTCTCTGTCTTCACGGACAGGGGAAGAATAACAACGTTCCAAGGAGCACGTCATGGACGGGAGCAATGCCGCTCGTTCGAAAGACGAGCAAGACCTTTTGGTCGATACCGACGCTTCAGGTGAAGTGCTGGTCATCCCGGAAGCCGACGTACAAGCACGCGCCCGCGTCATTCTCCGCGACCGGCTCATCCGCCGCGTCGTCGAGGAGGAATTTCTCGGCTTTGCCCGTACCCACGGGGAAGAGGCGATGTACCTCGTCGGTTTCGAAACCGACGCACAGCGCATCTGGGACCGCCTTGGTCTCGACTACCGTTCCAACGTGATCCGCGATCGCGTCGAGCGCATCAACAGGCTGAAGGAACTCGCGCTCGATCGTAACGAGCACATCTCCGCGTTCATCAAGAGCGAGAGCTTCCAGGCATATGTCGTGACGGCACGATTCGACTGGATGCGCGGCAAGATCAAGCGACGCCACGAGGAACGCCGCTCTCGCGAGATGGCGAACGCTCCAAGCGACGAGGACCTTCTCTGGAAGAAAATCCGCTAAAAACCAAAGCCCCTGTCTCCGAGGCCCGGCCATGTTTCACACATGGTCGGGCCTCTTCGTTTCCAGTACCATCTCGGCATGTCGACGTTTGTGCTTTCTTCCGACCCTGGTGGATCGGTAAAAAAGATCGATTACGCCAATGCCCTGAACCAAGAGCAGCTGGCTGTTGTTCTCGAGGGCGATGGCCCCTGTCTTGTGCTTGCCGGCGCTGGTTCCGGCAAAACGCGTACCCTGACCTATCGCGTCGCCTATCTTATCGAGAAGGGCGTCGATCCTTCGTCGATTCTTTTGCTCACCTTCACCAACAAAGCCGCCAAAGAAATGAGCGGTCGTGTCGAAACCGTTCTCGGCCCATCCGCCCGAGGCATTTGGGGTGGCACGTTCCACTCGATCGGCGCTCGTATCCTTCGATCATACGCGGAAGACCTTGGCTACCGTTCCAACTTTTCCATTCTAGATCAAGAAGACAGCCGCAATCTCATCAAAGCGGTGATGAAGGATTTGTCGATCGACCCGAAAGCGCGACGCTTCCCGACCGCTTCCGTCGTCGGCGATGTGTTGTCGTACGCACGCAACACGCAAGTAAATATCGAAGACGTTCTTGAAATAAAATATCCTAACTTTCAAGGATTTATTTCCGACATAGAGGAAATCGCCAAGCAATATCACCAGCGAAAGAAACAAGCGAACGCGATGGACTTTGACGACTTGCTCACGAACCTTGCGATGCTCCTCGATGGTCCCGACGGCAGACGCATCAGCGAACGCTTTCGATACGTTCTCGTCGACGAGTATCAGGATACGAACGCGGTGCAAGCGCGCATCGTCGCCGGCTTTTCGAAAATCCACAACAACATCATCGCCGTTGGCGACGATGCCCAGTCGATCTACGCCTTCCGAGGCGCGGACGTAAAAAACATTCTTTCTTTCCCTGAACAATTTACGGGTGCAAAGATTTTCAAATTGCTCACCAACTACCGTTCAACGCCCCAAATTCTGGACCTCGCCAACGAATCGCTCTCACATAACCGTCACCAGTTCAAAAAAGAGCTAATCGGCCTGCGTGAGAAGGGGGATAAGCCTCGCCTCATCGCGTGTTCGAGCGCGTCGCAAGAAGCGCGATACATCGCAGAACAAGTGCTCGCGCTCCGGAATGAGGGCGTCGCACTCGCCAATATGGCGGTATTGTTCCGTTCTAGTGCACATTCCCAAACGCTAGAATTTGAACTTATCAAGCGAGACATTCCGTACGAGTATCGCGGCGGTCAAAAGTTTTTCGAGCGCGCACACATCAAAGATGTCGTTTCGTTTTTGCGCGTCTACGAAAATCCAAAAGATGAAGTCGCGTGGCTTCGAACGTTGGGTTTGCAGACAGGTATCGGCGCTACAACGGCAGGGGACATCGCTTCGCAGATGCATGCCGTCGAAAGTGTCGACATGATTGTCGACGGTTCGAGCGGTCTCCGCGTTCCTGCGCGCGGCCAAACCGGCTGGAATGACTTGATGAAGATTTTGCAGAAATTTATTGAGAAAGGAAGATTCCCGGCGCAACTCATCCGTGTCGTGAATACATCTGCGTATCAAGATTATCTCGAGCGCGAATATCCAAACTGGAGAGAGCGCATCGAAGATTTGGAACAACTCGCGCTTTTCGCAGAAGGCTATGACGATCTCGCCGCCTTCCTCGGCGATATTTCGCTTTACGATAGTGTAGCTGCAGGTCGACAAGAGGCTGGAAAAGGCGATGAAGAAAAAATGATCCTCTCGACCATCCACCAAGCCAAAGGTTTGGAATGGGACACCGTCTTCATCATCCATTTGGCCGATCAAAGCTTCCCAAATCGTCGCGCGCTCGCAGAAGAAGATGGCTTAGAGGAAGAGCGACGCCTCTTTTACGTCGCCGTCACGCGCGCTCGTCGCCAATTGTTCTTGAGTTACCCGCTTACGCTCGGTCAAGAATCGTTGATCCTGAACCAACCATCGACCTTTATCGAAGAAGTCGATTCCAAGCTGTTCGAACGCGTCGAATTGCGCGAACCCGGCTCCGGAAGCTCGATGTGGAAGTCTTCAAAGAAGGCGGGCGCATGGTCTTGGGATGAAAGTGAGGGATATGAGGAGCCTGCCGTCCAAATTGAGCCGACAACGGTCTGGAAAAAAGATGAGAAGCCAAAAAAGCCACTCAAGCCGGGGTCATTTTTGAGGGAGATTGAGGATTTATAAGGAGCTTGCGACATTCCCACGACCTCGCTAAGGTCAGGCCAATCTATGGCTTGGGCGCATTTGGAAGGCCCGGGCGCGCCTGACACGGCGTGCGACCTGGTTACCGCTGCCATAACCGATGAATATCTCCGGCGCGATCCCGCGTCTCTTTTGAATATTCGCGTTTCCGGCGGCCATGGCGTGTTATTCGTGGCCGGCGAAGCCAAATCCCAAGCCGACTTCGATGTCGCCGCCGTTGTCCGCCGCACCCTCGGCCAAATCGACGCCGGCCTCTCCGCCGAGCCCTTCATCGCCATCGAACCCATGATCGACCCACCCCTTTTTGGCGATCGTGATCCACTCACCGTCTTTGGCTATGCGACTTCCGAAACCGAATCGCGCCTCCCTCGAGAAGTGGAACGCGGTCGACAGATTCTTCAAACGATCGAAGTCCGTCGATTAATGGACGCCGACTGGTACTGGCTCGGCTCCGACTACGCAGTGTTCACCGGAGGCGTTCGCGGTCGTGAAGTCATTATTCGATTGGGTCACGCCGACCACGCATCGCCGGAAGAAATCAAAACGAGATTCATTCAAATCCTGTCGGAGTTCGTCGAGGCAGGGGAGTTACGTCTCGTTGTCGCCAACGCAAAAGCAAATGGCGGACTCGCAAGTCGTATCGGCTCATCTGGTCGAAGACTTTCGCCCTACGGTCGCAAGCTCCCTCCTACGCCATCGGGGATCGGTCATCACCTAGCGCACCCAGCCAACCTCGGAGCTTGGTATGCGAGAGCGGCAGCTCGAGAGCTTGTCGCCGGAGGATTCGGCAAAGCCGTGCTCGCAGAACTGGACTACACGCCGCATGAATCCAAGCCCTCGGCTATGCGCGTGCGCAATGAAAAGGGAGAAGACTTACGCCAGCACCTCGATCTCGCTCGATTCGATCTCTCGCATCCGCCAGTCGGCTGGGACTCGCCCAAGCTTCTTGTCGAGTCGATCCGCGTCGCCTTCGACGGCATGCTCCGGCTACCGTGGGAATTATAAGTTTGTCATGATAGTATCGCCTCACTATGAAATTCCGATCATTTTTTCTCCTCGCTTCAGCACTTTCTTTGCTCGGAGCCGGCTGCGGACAAGCAGATACAACGGCGCAATTGGACGGTACTACCGTCGCCAACCAATACGCAGAGGTAGGTGGTGGGCAGGCAGAGGTCCCACCTCCGCCGACCGAGCCAGCTCCAACACCGACTCCCGCGCCAACCTCAACTAACCCATCCACCAAAACCGACACCAAGAAACCTATGGCCCTCGCATTCCCTGGCGTTTTGCCAGCCGCAGAAGTGAACAAAAAAGTTCGCATCAAGACCACACTCGGCGACATCGTCATCCAAGTCGACCTCGCCGCCGGTCCTAACGCCGCCTCCAACTTCGTTTACCTCGTCAAAAACGGTTTCTACAACGGCACGATTTTCCATCGCGTCATCCCGGGCTTCATGATCCAAGGCGGAGACCCAACTGGCACCGGCCGCTCCGGTCCGGGCTACCAATTCGACAACGATCCGGTGAACGGCTCGTACGATAAGGGCATCGTCGCCATGGCAAACGCCGGCCGCAACACCAACGGCTCCCAATTCTTCATCATGGTCGATAACGTTCCGCTCCCTGGCGACTACTCCGTCTTTGGTAAAGTCGTGGAAGGCCAAAACGTCGCCGATGCGATCGCCGCAACGCCTCGCAACGGTGAAGATCGACCAAATACGGAAGTGAAGATGATCAGTGTTACGATCGAGTAACGACGTTGATTAAACAGCCATTTCGAGGTACGATCGGCGCATGAATAAACGTGCGCCGATTTACATTTCTGTAGCGGTTCTGGCCATTATTGTCGCAGGAATTGCGTACTCCCAACGCTCTACCCTGCGCGATTTTGCGTACAACATTTCCAAGCCGACTTTGCCCGAGGCCATCGTCTACACGCCTCCGACAACTACACCCCCCGTCGTCACCGCACCGACTCCGACCCCGTCGACCAAGCCTGCGACAAAGCCCGCCCCAACACCCACTCCTGTCCCAACCCCAACTCCGACTCCTGTTCCTGCTCCGACAAGCCCGGCTCAAATCAATCTTGCGATTCCCTTCATGCTCCAAGCCCCCAAGCAAGACTGGTCCGAGCCGTTCGAGGACGCCTGCGAAGAAGCCTCCCTCCTCATGGTTGATGCCTATTACGACGGCCGCAGAACCGGTTGGGGATCGGATGAAGCGACGCGTTTGATTCTCGATGTCGTCGCGTACGAAGACACGACCTACGGTTACAACAAGGACACGACTTCCGCAGACGTGATGAACACGGCAAAGAATTATTTTAACCATCCCAACGTAGAAATTCTCGAAGCCACCGAAGCTAGTATCAAGGCCGCGCTCGCCAACGGGAATCCCGTGATCGTCCCTGCCGCCGGGAAAATGCTCTTGAACCCCAACTTCAAAAACGGGGGACCGATTTACCACATGCTCGTTATCAAGGGTTACACCAAGGATGGGCAATGGATCACAAACGATCCCGGTACGAGAAACGGCCCCGACTATCTCTATCCCAAACAGCGTTTGCTCGACGCAATCCACGAGCTAGGCCTAACAAACGGTCGTAAAGTCATGATCGTCATCAAAGCGCCCTAAACATATGCCGTCGCCAAAATCAAAACCCAACACAAAACCATCAGCCTCCGACGGGGCCGGCTATCGCTTATCCGGCTTCCTCATCATCGTCGCCTTTGCCGCGCTCGGCCTTGTCTGGCTCTGGCTTCAATTGCCAAAGAAAAATGAACCGCCGACTCCGCGCCCTCCGGTCGTTCAACCGGTCCCGTCGACAAGTCCGGCTAAAGCCTCCTGTAAAGAAGACGGCGGTACTTGGATCGACTGCGGTTTGGCTCCCGGTTGCAAAGCCGATGAACCGTGCGCCCAAGTCTGCGTCCCGCAATGTTTGGCAAACCCGATTCCCGAGCCTCAACCTCAACCCGAGCCGACAACTCCCGTCCGCGCCCAACCCGCCGACACAATCTGCGACAGTCGCAACTTCATCTGCGTTGAAGACTCTGTCGATGGTTCACTCCTCGCCAGCCCGTTTATCGTGAAAGGCACAGGTCTTGCGTTTGAAAACACGATCAACTGGCGTTTGCTTGATGCGAACGGTGGCGTCATAGAAAAAGGCTTTGTCACAGCCGATGCGCCGGATATCGGCAAAGCCGGAGCGTTCGAGATCCGTGCCTTCATCCTCCAACTTCCTAAGACATCGACAGGTACACTCGAAGTTTTGGAATACTCGGCTAAAGACGGTTCGCCGACGCATGTCGTAAAGATCCCGGTGCGACTGCCAACGACCTCGATGAAAACCAAATTCTACATGTCTACCGTGTCGGATACGGATTGCTCGGAAGTTACCCCGATCGAGATGGACGTCACGCGTTCCGGTCTTCCGGTCGAAACGGCCTTGCGTGCCTTGCTCGCCGTCGGCCCGACGATGTCGTCCAAACGAACGGCGATCCCTCCGGATACGCGCCTCATCTCCCTCAAAGTCTCCGGCGGCACCGCCACGGTCGTCCTTAGCCCCGAACTTGGTAACTACGGCGGCGGATCCTGCAATGTCCAAGCGATCCGCGCGCAAATCGAGTCGACGCTGAAACAGTTCCCTTCCGTTCGTAACGTCGTTATCTCCCAGCAAGGCAAAACACCGGAAGAATCATTACAACCATAACTATGGATTCACTTCTCCTCGTCGGTGCCGTCGCCGGAATGTCTGCAGGCGCGATCATGATCTTTCTTTCGCACGTGGCCCCTCACCTCGGCGCCGGAAACTTCATCCGCGACATCGACCAGCCCCAGGTGCTCGGCCGCGACATCAGCCGTCGCGAAGCGCATCTCCTCGGCATCCTCGTTCACCTGTGTCTGTCCCTCATTTTTGGTATCGGGTACGCGCTTCTCGTCGGTCAGGGCTGGGTAAAAGACTTCAGTCTGTTGCCGATCCTGTTCTATTCCATCGCCGTCGCCTTGTTCACCGGTCTCGTCGTCATGCCGATCGAGGGTCACGGACTTTTTGGCCGCAAACACGATGACTGGTTCATGATCGACGTCGTCTTGACCAACATTTTCTGGGGCTTGGTCTATTTTGCCTTGGTTGGTCTATGGATGGTCGCGTAAAAATCTTGCGATACACCCTTTGCATCGCCCTCGGCCTCGTGCTCGGGGGCGTGTTTGGTTTAGTGATTTGGCGATTCACACCGATTTGCCCCAACGTCGATCTCATTGATCTCGTCGGAGTTCCTACGCTCGCAACAACGACCGCACCGATCTATTTCGCGGGTATCGACACGCCGGAGCAGAGCTCGATCCGCCTCGTCTTTGTCGGCGACATCATGCTCGACCGCAATGTCAAAGAGCGCATGCGCATCGCGAAAGATTTGGCCTACCCATTCCGCAAACTTCCCGCCGGCTGGTTCAATTCATTCGACTACGCCGTCGCCAACCTTGAAGGCGCGCTCACAGACAAGCGCCGCGCACCGGAAAAATCCATCGACTTTCAATTTGATCCCGCCGTTGCACCAATCCTGAAAACACAGGGCATCGACGCCTTCTCGCAAGCCAACAACCACGCCCTCGACCAAGGAAATCCCGGCTACGCCGATTCTGTTCGTCGTCTCCGCGAGGCCGGCTTCCTCGTCTTTGGCCACCAAGTACAAGACGACGCGATTTCCCTCGCCACGACGACCGTCCAAGGACGTCGCCTCGCGTTCCTCGGCTTCAACACGACTGACAATCCGATCGATCGCGACGCCGCATCACAGTCGATCACGCTCGCCAAGCAGCAGGCCGACACAGTCATCGTCTACATGCACTGGGGAACGGAATATCGTGACAAGCCTGATGCCTCGAGCGTCGAACTCGCACATTGGTTCATCGACAACGGTGTCGATATCGTGATCGGCGGTCATCCGCATTGGGCGCAAGGATTCTCGACGTACAAAGGCAAACCCATCGTCTGGTCACTCGGCAACTTCGTATTCGATCAAGACTGGTCCGCGCAGACGCGACAAGGTTTGGCCGTTGAGATCGAAATCGGTGACCGCATCGTCGTAAAGCCGATCCCATTACAGATCGATGCAAGCCAACCGCGCATCGTAGAAGGGGAGGAGCGGGCCAAACGGCTCGAGGCTTTGTCCAAAATATCGGATGCAACACTCGCGAAACAAATCAGGGACGGCGTGGTAGCATGGCCGCAATATGGAACAGACCCTACCCCTTAATCCCTTCGACAAAGTGAAGGTTATTCCGAGCAAAAAACGGAATAAAAAGGCAACGGTTTCCACGATCCCGCATCGACTTGATGCATTGCCGGAGGAGCACGAGTTGACTAAGCGCTACAAGCCCAAATTTCTGGGAAAGGGTGGAGAGAATTTGGTTTATGAAGCGGAAGGACGCGACGCATTTGTGATCAAGGCTCAAAAACAGGCGCTTGCCGAGACAATGGCTTGGAATGAAGCGAGCGGCCTTGAGCCGGGAGACGATTCGATCGCTGTCGAGGAATTACGAGAGGGGAAATTGTTGGAAGAACGGAAGCGATATCAAAGTCTGAAAGAAGTTTTTGGCGATCACGTTCTCAATCAACGATTTTACGTGATGCAAGTACCGGTCGGGCCAGCGGTTCGGGAAGAGTTGAACCAATCGCCGCAACTGCATCACGTCAATATTCCGGAAAAGGCTGAAGCGGGTTGGACGATCGTCTCGATACAGGAACGTGCCGAAGCTATGAAAGATAATCGCCGACTCTCGATGGGCGGAGCCAATCTTGAACTGATATTGGGCAAAACGGGAAGAATGAAGAAGGATCCCTATGTTCGGAACGTCTACGATCGTGTCACGGATGCTTACATGAGCAGGGATTCGGCCGAGACATCGGGCGTCACACCCGTTGAATTCGAGTTCCTGATGGAAGATACGCGTTTGGAGGCGTTAATGAGAAAAGCGGAACGCGACCCGGGTTTATGGAAAGCACTGGCTGATTTCCAGAGAAAAGCCGTAGAATTTTCAGAGAAGAATCAGGACATTATGGATTTTGCCGGACTCGACAATATTATCTTTCATCGCGATCAGGACGGCGACTGGACCTACACTATCGTTGACGGGCTGTATCCGTTCGCGACCAAGGTTCTGCAAAAAGGCGCGGAAGCGTTTGTGAAACATGAAATGGGAGTAAAACTTGTTTCGAAAGAAGAAAATGTCATTATTCAATCGATAAACTATGTTCGTATCGTTAACGGACTTGGGAAATGGTTAGGGACGGGGGAGTACATTGATTTTCTTCCGGAGGAATTACAAAAAAAGAAAACGTCTGCGTCAAAATTTATTTACGGAGGTCGATAGGATATGCAAGTCCTCACCGTCACCCAATTCGTCACCTACGTAAACGACACCTTCAAAGCAATTTGGGACCCAACCCTCGTCGCGCTTGAGGGAGAAGTGAGTGAGTTCCGTGTCTCACAAGGACAATGGGTGAATTTTAATGTGAAAGACGCCGACGCTCTCGTTTCCGTCTTCATGGTTCTCGGAAAACTCAATCTCCCGCTCGCCGACGGCATGCGCGTCCGCCTCTACGGCTTTCCGCGCATCTACCCTAAGTATGGAAAGTTCTCCTTCAGCGCAGACCGCGTGGAACTCGTCGGCGAAGGCGCGCTCCAAAAGGCTCTCGCGATGCTCCGCGCCAAACTTGAAGCCGAAGGCTTGTTCGATCCGTCCCGAAAACGCACTCTCGTTCGCTTCCCTCAACGCATCGCCCTCGTCGCCTCGCGCGAAAGCGCCGCGTACGGCGACTTCATTCGAATCGTAGAAGAGCGCTGGCGTGGAATCGAGATCGATCTCTATCATGCGGTCGTCCAAGGTGAGAAAGCGCCTGACTCCGTTGTCGGCTGCATCGAACGCGCACAAAAGAACGGACCATACGACGCGATTGTCATCACGCGCGGTGGTGGGTCCCTCGAAGAGCTTATGGCGTTCAATGATGAACGCGTCGTTCGTGCGGTCTACGCGTCCAAGTTCCCCGTCCTCGCCGCCATCGGTCACGAGCGCGATATAACTCTGGTCGAAGAAGCCGCCGACGTTCGCGGCTCGACGCCGACGGACGCCGCCCGTCGTTTGGTACCCGACCGTCGAGACGTGCTCTACGAGATCGCGACGCTCGAGCAGGGGATCGGCGAGTCGCTGTTGCAAAAGATCGAGGCTGGACGAGAAATCATCGAACGCGCGACGGACGGAGCCGAGCGATGGCTGGAGACGTTCCGTCAACGCGTCGCATCGCTCTTGCGTCTTGTCTCATCATTCAATCCTGACGCAATCCTGAAGCGCGGTTTTGCCATCGTGCGCGACTCGCAAGGAAATATCTTGTCGACCATCGCCAAACTCAAGCCCGGCATGCAAGTCGCCATCAATTTGCGCGATGGAGAAGCTGGTGCCATGATTGAAGGGAATCAAGGAAGACTTATCTGATATGGCTAAAAAGAAACTCGATATCGACTTTGCTAAATCCTTCAAGGAGCTCGAGGACATCGCCTCATGGTTTGAAGAAGGGGAGCCGGATCTCGACGAGGGGATGAAGCGATATGAACGCGCTTCCGAACTCGCCAAAGGGTTGAAGGCAAAACTCGATGAAGCGGAAAACCGTATTAAAGAAATTAAAAATTCTTAACCAATCCATATGTTACAAATCATCCTCCGTCTCATCTTGTCCGCCCTCGGCGTCATGCTCGTAGCATATCTTGTTCCGGGCATTGCTGTCGCAAGCTTTTGGATCGCCCTTATTGCAGCCATCATCATCGGTGTCGTGAACGCATTGATCCGTCCCTTGCTTCAGCTTATCGCATTGCCAATCACGATCCTCACGCTCGGTTTGTTCTCCCTCATCGTGAACGCCGCATGCTTTGGCCTCGCCGCCTGGCTCGTTCCGGGATTCTCCGTCTCCGGCTTTGGCCCCGCCTTCTGGGGAGCTCTCGCTTTTGCGCTCTATGGCTGGCTCGTGAACATGTTGGTTACGGACGGAGACTAAGCCTTGACGCCTTCGACTGCCTAAGCTAATCTTTGGCCAACGACAGCCGAATCCTGAGAAAGCAAGGACCGAAAGGTTCAATTCTCCGCTAAGGAGACCTTGCCGAGGAACGTGCTTAATCCCTGTTATCCCAGCAAACGCTGGGATCCAGTGGATTGAGAAACGACCGCAGGAATTCGATTCTGCGGTCGTTTTTATTCGCTTCAAGTCCTATGCCTAAAACCCGTTCCCAAAAGTCCGAGGCAGTGGCGGAACTCGTCGGCGCCCTCAAAGGCGCCCAGTCAGCCGCCTTTGCCGACTATCAGGGGATGTCGGTGCAGAGCATCACGGCCTTGCGTAAGAAGATGCACACGGAAGGCGTGCGCTACCTCGTCGCCAAGAAAACCTTGCTGACGCGCGCCGCCAAAGACGCCGGCTTCCAAGTCGATTTCAAGTCCTATCCGGGCATGATCGGCATGGCAATCGCCACCAAAGATGAGATGGCCCCGTCCAAACTCATCGGCGAAGCCGGAAAAGGTTTGTCTATCAAACTCGTCGGCGGCATCTTTGAAGGCAATGTTGTCGATAAGGCCACGATCGAGCAGCTCTCCAAGCTGCCGAGCAAGACCCAGCTCCTCACCTCTCTTCTGTACGTCCTCAATGGCCCGATGTCCGGCTTTGCTCGCTTGCTGAACGCCTACGGCGAACAGAAGAATGCAGGCACTCCGGCACCAGCTCCTGCGCCAGTTGTCGAAGCAGCCGCTCCCGTCGTAGAGGCCGCCGCCGAAGCCCCCAAGGCCGAGGAAGCCGCTCCTGCCGCCGAAGCAGCCGCCGAAGCACCGGCTCCGGAAGCCCCTGCATCGACCGACGCCCCTGCCGCCTAAATCTCTCCCACTAATCTCACATTATGTCAGAAATGAAACAGGTCGAGATCCCGGCCAAGTTCCAGGGACTCGTCGAATCGATTGAAAAGCTCACCGTGATGGAACTCGCCGAGCTCGTGAAGCTCCTCGAGGACAAATTCGGTGTTTCCGCTGCCGCTCCGGTCATGATGGCTGGTCCCGGTGGTGCCGCTGCCGCTGAAGAGAAGTCTTCGTTCAACGTTGAACTCGCTGAAGCCGGTGGAAACAAGATTGCCGTCATCAAGGTTGTCCGTGAAATCACTGGTCTCGGCTTGAAGGAAGCCAAGGACATGGTCGACGGCGCCCCAAAGGTAATCAAGGAAAACGTCGCCAAGGCCGAGGCCGAGGAGATGAAGAAGAAGATCGAGGAAGCAGGCGGCAAGTGCAACCTGAAATAATCGACAAAACAAAAGAGCCCCGATCGGGGCTCTTTTGCTATTTGGTGGTAATGCTCTCGATCGTTTCTTTAATGGATGGCTCTGGATTGTCGATAAAGGGGCTGTGCCTGAAGACTAGATTCACGTTATCTAACAAGACTTCATAACGAATTTCCACGAACGCGTAGGGTTCATCGGGACAATCTTCCATGCCTGTCGAGTCTGGACACTTTGAAATGATTTTGGCTACCTGATGTTTGCCCATCGTCACTATTTCTACTCGATATTCCGCACCTTCCTGATCCTGAATCTGTCTCATGCTTCTTGGGGCCCTTGTCTCAAAAGAAAAGTCTCGTGCGATGATGCAACAGCCTTCAAAGGGAATAACACGAAGCGGACCGAAGACAATTAGCGTACTGCCGTAATCCTGAATTTGTTCGTATGGCTCAAGGACAAATCTCCCGATTCCCCAGAGAGGATTGTAGGGAACCCTGAGGCTAAACTTGTTCACCTTATCTTCATAGACGCGGCGCTCAAAAGGCCTTTCGACAGAAATAGGCGCCGACATGATTTCTAGATCTGGATATTCCGAGTTGAGCTCATTGTATGGTGAGCGGATTACCTGACGCGTTTTCGTGTCGGACTTTTGTTCTGTGGGTGGAGTTACTACCGTAGTTTTTTCGCTATTCAGGATATTAAGCGTACGAACGTCGACTCTTCCAAAAATCGCACACACAAGCGCGACCGAGCAGAGTACCAACAGCCAAAACATCAGCCAGCGATATTTTGGAATGCTGACCTTGCCTTTGGATGATTTTTTTAGAGCCATAGTCGACTATTTTGTTACGCGTAAGCTTTGGATGACACTCATGGCTTCTGCATCCGAGAGACTGCCTTTGATGGTATATCGATACGAGCGACCAAACACATCCCAAATATCGCCGTACCCGAGAGCTTCGATTCTGTAGGAGAGAACCGTAATGCCGTTGATAATTCTTTGACGAACAGGTCCTACGAGATCGGCATTGTTTCGAATCTCGCGAAGCACCGGGTTGGGATCAGCCGATTCCCCAAATGTCAGCTCAGCCTCGCGGCCAACGGCGCAACCTTGGTAAGCAATGACAAAAGGACCAAATGAAATGGTTGATGAGTTTACTTGTTCGTAGGGGGTTGGGAAGTAGCGATCATTACCCCAAGCGAAACTGTAGGGCAGTTCTGCTTGTATGCCAGTGCTCTGATCGTACCACAGGTACGTCTGTGTCGCTGTCGTCGTATTAAGCTGAAGGACCCCACAATCTGCCGGAAGTTCACCCTGATTAGAAAGATACAGGTCGCGCCACTGAACATCTTTGGCATTCGCCATAATTCGCCCTTCTGCTTGTGGCTCTTCAACGCTCGCAACCTTGTCTCCCAAGCTTTTCACCTGACCCCTAAGTTCATCAATCAGCTGTTCCTCGGCTGCACTCGTCGAACTGGTACTCCCAACTGGCATCAACGTCTTTACATCCACATTGCTAAAAATAGCGATCACAAGCGCATGCGTTGCAGCAACAAGCACCCAAAACATTACCCAATGTCGCAGTCGCAAACGCTCGTACGTTGCGATGGTTTCTTTCTTTACCGTCGTTTTTCTTTTTGTTTGAACTGGCATATTGATATTACCGCAATAATAACATAAATCCCGCCTTTTGGCGGGACACTATGTTGATATCGCGTTTAGACGTTCTGCGCGATTTCCGCGGAAGCATCGTAGGCCGGTTCCATGAACGGAGTTACGGCCGAGGTAAAGGTCGCGACAATCATGATCATCGTGCAGAACACGAGCGACCAAAATACGATCCAAGTCGGAAGCGGCAAGGTCGGTTGGGCGCGCTTCAAAGGACGTTTTATTTTCTTTTGCATAAGACGACTGTGATTATAGCACAGTCTGTAGGCTGTACGCATCTGTAAACTGTAAGGAACCCTACAGATGCTACAGTCTACAGCTTACAGCGAGCTGCTACGGCAGCTCGACCTGCCAGAGCTTGTTTCCATCGACCACGTAGAGTTTCTTCCCGATCTCATCGCCAGATACGGCAGAAGGTGCGCTCCAGCTATCCGAGACGAGCTGTGACACCAATCGTCCATCCTTGCGATACACGAGTACACGCTTGTTTGCCGGATCCGAGACAACCACGCGATCCGTATCGGCCGCCGTCCAAATTCCTGAAGCGCTCTGAAGCGGGGGATCGACAGTAACCGGAGTCCAGCTTTCTTCTGCTCCCGAGAGGTAACGTCGGATCACACCGTTCTTCCATGCAACGTACACGTTCGCATCAATCGCCATTCCCGCCGCATCCGCCAGGGACGATGAATTCTGTTTGAGATACGCCGTCTCTTGCGCGACACTCCCTCCAACAGGGGCGTAACGCCAAATCATATTCGCCAACGTATCGAGTACGTAGAACCGTCGTCCGTACAGAACAAGTCCTTGTGTGCTAGAAGCCTTGGTCGTCCATGCTGTCGAAAGATAAGCACCCGTCTTTGGATCAAACGAGAGCATCGTTTTTGCATCCGTAATCAGGTAAAGCCCGCTCGCTCCCGTTGCAACCGAGGTGACGCGAGCCGTTCCATCCGGAAGTCGGTATCGCTTGGTCTCTTTATTCAAGACGTTCACCTCGACCAAACTTTCTCCAGCCAAGTCCATCACATAGATCTTACCTTCCTTGAAAGCAGGAGAGATGAACGAGCCATCCTGCGCGCCAAGCGACGCAGCCGTCAGCTCGACAGGCGCAATCTTCTGTTCACGCTTGAGTTTGACGGCCAATTCCTGCAATTCCCGGCTCAGCCCCTCCTTGGCAGCCTTTCGTTCCGCCGTCTTTTCATCGAGTCCTGCAAGCAATCCCTGCGCCTCGGTCATAAGCGATCGTGTGCGCTCTTCATTTCCATAAACCAAGTCGCTTTCCGCGCGTGTCTTTTTATCCGTTGCCTGATCAAACACCGCATTCCAAAGCTGCTGTTCTGCCGTGAAGCGTTGGCGTGAATAGAACCAGGCTCCTGTTCCTCCCAAAATAAGCAGAATAAGGACAGCAATGAGCAAGGTACGCTTCCGATCCGTGCTCAAGATATTCCCGTGTCCGGCATTCATCCCGCGCATGCTCGCCATGGATACAGGGTTTTTGCCTTTATGAGACTTTCTATTCTGTCCTTTGTTCTTCACAAAGTCCTTAGCACGCGCCCAAAGCCCCACAAGCGTCATCGCCGGCTTCGGCGGGCTAATCGATGGCGAGAGAATCTCCTCTGTCTTCTTTTCTTCCGAATGCATCTTCTCTACCGAGCTCGTGCTCTTTTCCGTTGCCGCTACAGCCTCGACATGCTTGATCGATGTCGCGACTTGGGCAACGACGACTCCGGCAAAATCATCCGGGATTCCGTGGCGCTCCAGCCCCTGTTTGATTTCGAGCGCGGCCGTAATCGGCGGAAGAGTTTTGAGTTTGGCGACCATGCCGAGTTCGCCGCGCAATCGCTCAAAGTTATTCGTACCGATAAACAGTACGTCGCCATTGTTCAGCTCTCCGCACAAGATCGATGCAAACGGTTTGCGCGGATCGATGGAGGCGGGCATGTCGAGCGAGCCGAGGAGATCAAAACTGCGGAACGTTCCGTCGGACTGCTTTTGCAAAAAGATATTGGAGAGCTGCCCGATACCGGCCACGCAAACACGACCCTCAAAGACCTCGACCAGAAATAAATTCACGCGATGCCAAGCAAGCTCGCTCGGTTCTCTTTCGACAAACTCGGCCACCGCCTCGTTCAAGCGTTCGACCAGCTTCTCAAATCGGGCCATGGGGTCGATACCCGTTCCGGAGAGAAGAGTACGAGTCTGCTCCGCCGCCGCGTTCAGCGCATCAAGCAGTTGTTCATAAGCATAAAGAGTCGATGCGATGTCGGCGATGATAAGGAGAGAAGGCCCCTTCCGACCTCCGGATTCCGAGTCATAACGGAACAACCCAACAATCCGCTCATCGGCGGCCGATTGGCTTACCTCTATCTCGGCGATGCGTAGGGGGTATTCCATGGTAATTGCTCGCAAAATCGAACGGGAATAGGTCGAGTATACGGGCATTTGTTTAGCCTCGTCCAGACGGGTTTCAGGAGTCTTTCGTGCCTTGTCAAGCATTGTGTACTCGGGCATGCTAATGGGGTCTGTATGCTTGAACACCTATTTGGCTCGAAGACTCGGGTCAAGCTATTGAGCCTGTTTCTCCGTCATCAGGATGAACCGCTTTTTGTACGTGAAATTACCCGCCGTGTCGGTACCCAAATCAACGCCGTGCGACGCGAGCTTTCCAACTTGGTGAAGCTTGGTCTCATCATGGAAGTTATTGAAGGCGCGGAAGGGACCGGGAAGAAACAACCGGGCCTGAAGAAGAAATATTATAAGATCAATCCGCAGTTTAAACTCCTGCCGGAAATTTCCGCGCTCGTCATGCGCGCCCAAATTCTCCTCGAGGGTCGTCTTGACCAAGACATTCTACGTCTCGGTGATATCCGCTACCTCGCCTTCCTCGGTGTCTTCCTTGGTCAGCCAAAGGCTCCAGTCGATTTGTTCGTCGTCGGTATCATCGACGCCAATAAGCTGAAGACGCTCGTACTCGCTTCCGAGAAAACGCTCGGCTATGAAATCAACTTCACGGTCATGTCGCCGGATGAGTATCGCTACCGCAAGGATATGACGGATAAGTTTTTGTACGCGATTCTCGAATCACCTAAAAACGTCGCCGTCGACCGCCTGAATGAACGCGATCACACACTGTAACTCGTATGGCATGGCTCTTTCTCGACACGCACGCACCGGGACAAGCCCGTTTTGCTATCTTGGAAGAGGGGAGCCTGCCTAAAATAACGTCGATTGAAGGCCGCACTGTCGGTTTGCTGCCTAAATTGTCGAAAGTGCTGGGAAATAAGGGTTTGAAAAAGCTCCAAGGCGTCTGCGTCGTCGCCGGACCGGGTTCTTTCTCGTCCGTTCGAGCCGGTGTCCTCGACGCCAACATGATCGCGCGCCTCCTCAAGATCCCGCTCGTTGGCGTGACGGTCGATGAAGTCGCCGATCTCCCTGTTTTGTCGCATAAGTTATTTGCGACTCACCATTCGATCAAAATGGCAGAATACGTCGCCCCGATATACGATAAAGAGCCAAACATCACGATGCCCAAAAAGCTCGCATGAAACGCACCCGCTATCAACGCTTCTTGGAAATCATCCCGGGAGCACTGGTTTGGACCACGCTCATCCTTTCGGTGGTCCTGTCTTTTGTGCGCCCGCTCTGGATGGTCTACTTCATCATGGTATTCGATCTGTACTGGCTCCTTCGCATCATCTATTTTATCCCGTTCCTGCTTTGGTCTTGGTGGCTCTATCGATTGGCGCTGAAACGCGACTGGCAGCATGACGCCAGCTTCCTTCCGGGATATGATGGCATCCGCCATCTCGTATTCCTTCCTACATATAAGGAGGAAAAGGGTGTCATCCGTGAAACCCTGCATTCCCTGATGCGCTGTTCCTACCCGGCCAAGCGCATGATTATTGTTCTGGCAGGGGAACAGCGCGATGCCGAGAACTTCCGCTTTATCACGGACGATCTCATCCCGCAGTTCGAACAGCACTTTGGCGGCCTCTACACGACGATTCACCCAAAGGACTTGCCCGGTGAGATTCCTGGGAAGGGCTCCAACCTCAACTGGTCGGCCAATCAGGTCGTGCCCCAGCTCGTCGCAGGCGGCATCGATCCGGATAAGACCATCGTGTCTTCATTCGACGTCGACACCATCGTCCATCCGCAATATTTCTCCTGTCTCACGTGGCAGTATTTGACCGTGGCCGAACCGACAAGAAGCTCCTACCAGCCCGTCGCTCTCTACAACAACAATCTTTGGGAATCTCCCGCCGCCGTTCGCGTCGCCATGTTCGGTACAACGTTTTGGCTGATGACCGAGCTCGCACGTCCGGAAGGAATGATGACATTCTCTTCGCACTCCATGTCCCTCCGCATGCTGATGGACGTCGGCTACTGGGTAAAAGATATGGTCTCGGAAGATTCGCATATTTTTTTACAAGGACTCATCCATTATCACGGCCGCTATCGCGTGACACCGATCCACTTGCCCGTTTCTATGGACACGGTCATGACGGGAAAATATCTTCCTGCGCTTGGAGCGCTCTACAAGCAGCTGCGTCGCTGGGCTTGGGGCGTGGAAAACTTCCCCTACATGGTCGAGGAATTTACCAAGGACAAGGAAATGCCGTTCAAGGTGAAGTTCTGGTGGCTCTTCAAACAAATTGAGGGCATGTACACGTGGGCCACGGCGCCTTTTATTATTCTTGTCCTCGGTTATTTGCCGTTCTGGGTCGCTCCCGAACAGTTGCGATCCTTCGCCGTCTTCCAAAACACACCGTTCACTCTCGAATGGCTCATGCGTCTCTCCATGGTCGGTCTCTTTGTCTCCGCCGGTCTCGCGCTCACATTGCTCCCGGCCCGACCCAAGCATTATTCCCGTCCCTACGCCGCGGCCATCTTCCTTTTGCAGTGGACATTGCTCCCATTCACCTTCGTGATCTTTGGTGCTCTGCCCGCAATCGATGCGCAAACAAGAATGATGCTCGGTAAATATCTTGGATTCAACGTGACGCAGAAGCGTAAGGACACAGCATCTTCCTAATCGTATGGAATCCAAACGCATTTCCGTACACGTGTCTTCCGACGACCTCGAGACGCGTTTACCTGTGCTCCTCGACAGTCTCTCCTCGCAAACGATTCCCGATTGGCAAGCCGTCATTGTCGATAACAGCGTTACCAAATCGGCGCCGCCCACGCCGCCCGTCTATGTCCTTCGCAACTTGCGTCCGCAAGGTTTGGCACGTTCGATGTCGCAAGCGATCGAGCTTGCTTCCGGTGCGGAATTTTTTGTCCTCGCACGTCCCGACCTCATTTTTGCACCCAACATGCTCCAAGTTCTGCTCGACGAGTTCCAAAAAGACGAGTCGCTCGTTTTTGCCTGGCCGTCGCTTGCCAGAGCGACCCATAATCCGGAGTCGAGCGATGGAGAATTGCTCTTTAGCGATGACCGCATTCTCCCAAAGCGCTCGGAAGACCTTCCCGCCTCCTGCGTCATGGTTCGAACTCAAGATATCGGATCGCTTCGTCCGGATCCGCGGCGCGGAGATGACACGGTAATCATGGATTTCCTTTGGAAACTCACCCAAACCGGTGCCAAAGGCCGGCAAGTTGAAGAAGCTATCGCCTGGCTTCAGCCCGGGGCAACGCTTGCCAGTCCCGGCTTTTTACGGTATTGGACGTGGGTATGGACGAGACGCGCGCCCCGCTCGTGACCTTTGTCACGGTCAACTACAAGACTCCGCATCACATCCGCCAATTGCTTAAGGGTGTCGAGGAGGCCGGTTTTCAGTTTTCTTTTGAATACATCCTCGTCGACAATGCCTCGGGCGACGGCTCTGTCGACATGGTACGCGAACGCTTCCCTTGGGTGCGCGTGATTGAAAGCGCGTCGAATGACGGATACGGCGCCGGCAACAACCTTGCGTTGGCAGAGGCGAGGGGAGAGTACATTCTGCTCTTCAATCCGGACCTCGCCGTATTTCCAGGTGAAGTAGAAGCTTGGCTCGAGTGGATGCATGTCCGCCCCGACGTCGGCATCAGCGGTCCGCGCATTTTGAATCCGGACGGAAGCGATCAAGAATCTTGCTATCGATTTCCAAGCGTCCTCACGCCCGTCCTTCGTCGAACCTTCGTTGGTCGATTACCGGGAGCGCGCAAAGCACTCGACCGCTACACGATGAAGGCGATGAACCGCGCGCTCGAGCAAGACGTCGACTGGGTACTCGGCGCCGCCATGCTCATCCGCAAAACCGTGCTCGATAAGATTGGTCATTTTGATCCGCGCTTCTTTATGTATTTTGAGGAAGCCGATATTTGCCGTCGTGCTTGGACCGGCGGTCATCGCGTCACCTATGCCCCCGTCGCCCGCTTCATGCATTATCACGGCCGTGAAAGCCGCATCCGTTTTCCTTGGGAAATCGTTACCAATAAGTTAGCGCGCGTTCACCTGATGAGCGGCGTCAAATATTTCTTAAAACACCTCGGTTCCCCCGATCCTCGCTCAAAAGCTGTATAATCGATTTCATGGACTTCAACGTCGCCAATTTACCGTGGAAGCGTGTGGCTTTAGGCGTGGGTATTGCCCTTGCGATCGCGCTTCTCATCATCGTTTCGCCGATCATCTACGGCACGGCTGTTGCGGGAGGTTCGGCCGTAAGTCTGCAAAGCCATCTGAAGGGCGCTGTCGCCGATGCGGGTGTTCGGGATTTTGCGAATGCCGAGGCCGGGCTCGCTGCCGCAGAAAATGATCTTTCGAATATTCGTTCAGGCTTGCAAGCGATGGGCAACTGGCGTGAAGCGCCATGGATCGGCACGCGCCTCAAAGCGCTCGAGCAAACCGAGCGCTCCGGCTCCTCGGCCGTCGGCGGTTTCCGAGAATTGCTCGGCGTCGTCGCCGATATCCAGCTCGCGGTCGATGCGGCCGGCACCGTCTCCGGCATCCCCGTCGATCCGAAGCGCTCCTATCAAGATCTTACTCGCGAAGAAAAGCGCGCGTTGTTCGAAAATTTGAATGCGGCCCTCCCTCGCCTCCGACTCGCCCGCGAAAAAATCACCATCGCCGCCGATGCATGGAAGCGCGTCCCACAAGACGAGCTGTTCGCACCGATCCGGAACGCAATCGTCCCGTTAGCCGACCAACTTCCCAAGCTCGATGAATCCCTCGGCCAAGGATTGAGTCTCCTCGAATGGCTTGTGCCCTTGAGCGGTTTTCCCGAAGCCAAAACCTATCTCGTCCTCCTGCAAAACGCGGATGAATTGCGTCCCACCGGCGGTTTCATCGGAAACATCGGCCTCGTCACGGTTGATGCCGGCGATATCAAGAACATCGATTTTGAGGACGTCTACGCACTCGACGATACCGTCGCCTCCACATGGCGCGATGTCCCGCCTCCGCTCATGGCGCGCGAGCTTGGCGTCCGCGCTTGGTTCATCCGCGATTCCAACTGGTCGCCTGACTATCCGCAAACGGCGGAACGTCTGATCGACGTCTATCAGCGCATGAGCAAGCAGGGGAGAAATCTCGACGTGAAACTCGACGGCGTGATCGCGCTCCAACCGGAATTCTTCCGACGCTTACTTTTGTTGACAGGCCCGCTCAAAGTCGAGGACAAGACATTCGACGCGGATAATTTCTTTGATCGCCTCCAATTCGACACGGAAATGGGCTTCCATCAGAACGGCATTCCGACGGAACAGCGCAAAGACATCGTCCATAAACTCGGCGACGTCATGATCGCGACATTACTTTCCCAACCCGCCAGCAAGTGGCCATCGATTTTGAATATCGCAACTGTTTCGCTTGAGCAAGGCGACATTCTTGTCTATGCCAAAGACAAAGCCGTGGAAAAGATTCTGGAAAATCGCGGATGGAGCGGACGCACCCTCGGCACGGACGAGGATTATCTCTGGGTCATCGACACTAACCTCGCCGCCCTCAAAACCGACGGTGTCATGGACAAACGCGTCTACTATTCCGTCGACTTCACCGATCCCGCCGGCCCCGTCGCCACCGTCCGACTTCGATACACAAACACCAACCGCACGATCGACTGGCGCTACACCCGCTACCGCAGTTTCACCCGCGTCTACGTACCGGAGGGGAGCGAGCTTCTCTCATGGTCGGGCATTTCCAAGAACCCCGACGTCTTCCGCGAGCTCGGCAAACAAGTCTTTGGCGCCTTTTGGGTGATCGAGCCGGGTAAAACGGGAGAAATGGTCTTCAAGTATCGATTACCGGCCCGCCTGAAGACCCTCGCCGAAAGCGACAGCTATCGATTTTTGGCCCAAAAACAGCCAGGCGCGGAACGGACATTGACCCTGGACCTCTTGTTCGGTAAGAACGTACGACGAGCCACGCCTCCGGAAGATGAAGCCGACTTTGGCGACAACCGCTATCGGTACGAAGGCTCCTGGATTGAGACTCAGCCTTTCGACATCAGTTTTTAACCTCGGCCTCACTTGGCGGCTTACCGGCTACATTCTTTTTAGCTATGTTCGGAAAAAAAATCGGCATCGATCTTGGCACAACTACCGTCCTCGTCTACATCCCTAAGAAGGGCATCATTATTAATGAGCCCTCCGTAGTCGCCATTTCGATTGCCGATAAAAAAGTGCTGGCCGTCGGCAAAGAAGCCAAAGACATGATCGGCCGCACGCCCGACTCCATCGTCGCCAAGCGCCCGCTCAAAGACGGCGTCATCGCCGACTATCGCACCACGGAAGCGATGCTTCGCTATTTCATTAACAAAGCCCTCGGAGGAGTTCGATTATTCCGTCCGGAAGTCATGGTCGCTGTCCCGGGCGGAATCACTTCCACGGAACGCCGCGCCGTTATCGACGCGACCATTTCGGCCGGCGCCCGCGCCGCCTACATCATTAAAGAGCCGGTCGTCGCCGCCATCGGTGCCGATATTCCGATTGGATCTGCCTCCGGCCACATGATTATCGATATCGGCGGAGGAACTTCCGAGATCGCCGTCATTTCCCTCGGCGGAATTGTCGCTTCGTCGTCTGTCCGCATCGGCGGCAACAAGCTTGATGCCGCCATTCAGGAGCACGTTCGACGCAAGCACGGTTTAGCTGTCGGAGAACGCACCGCGGAAGAGATTAAAATCAAAATTGGTTCAGCTCTGTATCTCGAGGACAAACTTGAACTCGAAGTGAAGGGCCGCGACATGATCAGCGGTCTTCCTCGCATCGTAAACGTCACTTCTGACGATGTGACGGACGCCATTCAGCATGAACTCCAAGGCATCGTCGATGCCATTAAGGATGTGTTGCGTGCCACGCCGCCGGAACTGTCGGCAGACGTCATGCAAAAAGGAATGGTTTTGTCCGGAGGCTCCTCCCAACTCCGCAACCTTGATCGATTATTCTCGGAAGCGACAGGCGTTCCTGCCTTTGTCGCTGATAATCCGCAACAATGTGTGGCAAAGGGAACGGGCATCGCGTTGGAGAACCTCGAGCTGTATAAGCGCAGCATTTTCTCAAACTAAAAACGCAGAAAGCCGCTCCCGAGTTCGGGGGCGGCTTTCAGTTAGTTAGGCGCTCATGCGCTCTGCGGCGGGGATCGCCTTGGTGGAGAAGTAGATCTCCACCCAATGTTCGCCGATGCGGCAGTCGTAGACGACGCGTGCGCGCTTGGGCGCGATCCGCTTCACCTCCGGCTCGCTTCGCGCGAGGCACATGATGCGGATGTGCATCGAGAGCATCCGGAACTGTTCTTCGTTCAGGTAGGAGACCACCGTCCGCGGGGGAGGGATCTGCACTTCCTGTCGCCGGAGATAGTCCAGGCTCTTCAGCACGTCCTCCCGAGGCACGTCGCTCTCAAAGGCGACGCGATGTTCGAGGTACACGACTGGGTAGAACCCCATGCCCGCCAAACGATAGAGCTCGGGGTTGTCGTCCGTCACGACAAAGCTCTTGATCTCCAGGGCCTCGAGATGTTCCTCGAACTCTCCGGGAGGGAGCGAGAGCACGTATTCTCTCGCACGGCGATCGCCAAGGAGCGAACGGATCAAGCCATCAGGGGTCACGATGAGCCTCCAATCTGGAGTTGCTATGAAACAGCTTTTCCCCGTCTCTGTCAACCCATGTTCAATGTTCCATGCTCAATGTAAAATGACCCAATGCTCATCGGTATTGAAGCCTCCCGCGCCAACCGTCTCCAAAAGACCGGCGTCGAGTGGTATGCCTATCGCCTCATCCAGGCGATGAAACAGGACCCCATGCAAGATCCGCATGCGTGGATTCTCTATTCCAACACAGCTCTCTCGATGGGGCTCGAGCGCATGCCCACCAACTGGCATGAACGCCGTCTTTCTTGGGCGCCAAAATATCTCTGGACGCAGATCCGACTCTCTCTCGAGATGCTCCGCAAACCTCCGGAAGTTTTATTTGTCCCCGCACACGTTCTTCCACGATTCGCGCCCAAGCGTTCCGTCGTCACCGTGCACGATGTCGGGTTTCATAAGTATCCGGAGCTCTACAAACCCAGACAAGTCTCATATCACGAGTGGTCGACCAAAGACATCGTAAAATCAGGCGCCAAAATCATCACGGTCTCGGAATTCTGCAAGGGAGAAATCATGGAAGGATACAACGTGCCGGCCGATCGCATCACCGTAACGCCTCTTGGTGTCGATCACGCGACGTACAAGCCGGCCGATGCATCGGTAATCACATCGACCCTCGCTCGTCTCCAAATCCCAACGCCTTACGTCTTATTTGTCGGTCGATTAGAAGCCAAGAAAAATATTCTCGTCCTCGTCGATGCGTTCAAGCGTCACAAAGCCTCGCGCGGTGTCGGTGACCCGCTTCACCTCGTCCTCGCCGGTTTGCCCGGTGAAGGGTTCGACGCGATCGGCAAGGCCATCGCCGATTCCGGCTGTGCAGAATTCGTCCATATCACCGGCTACCTCTCGGAAGCCGACAAAGTCGCACTCTTGTCGGGCGCGCTCGCTTACGTTCAGCCGTCTTTCTACGAAGGGTTCGGCTTACCTCCGCTCGAAGCCATGGCATGCGGCTCTCCCGTCATCTCGTCGAACGCCGCTTCGCTTCCGGAAGTCGTCGGGGAGGGGAATGCATTGTTTTTTGATCCTCTCGACCCGGAAGCACTCCGCGCACATCTGGAAACCATCCTCGACCAATCGGAAACTCGCGACCGTCTGCGCACGGCCGGCCTCGCTTGGGCGCCCCGTTTCCGTTGGGACAAAACCGCCCGTCAAACCTTGCAAACGCTGACAACGTGGTAGAATCCCGCCATATGTTGGAAGACATCAAAACCGGCCTGAACGACCTTGGTCTCTCGGACAAAGAGGCGGAAGTCTATTTGGCGATGCTCGAGATCGGCCCATCAAGCGTCCAAGACATCGCTAAGCGCGCCGGCGTCAACCGATCCACCACGTACGTCATGGTCGAGGGTCTAAAAAAACACGGCCTCGTATCGACGTACGAGAAAGGAAAGAAAATCGTCTTTGCCGCTGAGAGTCCGGAAAAATTATTGGCGATCGTAAGCGAGCACATGGGTCTCCTCGAAGCCAAGCGCGACCGTCTCTCGCAAACGCTTCCGCGCCTCCTCGCAATTTTTAACGCCGTGGAAGACAAACCACGCGTCCGCTTTTTTGAAGGCGATGCAGGGCTCGTGAGCATGCGAGAGGAAATCGTGCACAGCAAAGAACCGCTTTGGGAACTGTATGCGATCGATGAAATGTTGATGGACTTGGTGAAGGTAGAGCCGGAACATCGCATCGAGGGTTCCAAGCAGCTTCATGGTCGAGCCTTGATCAGCGTGAAGCCGGGATTCCAGGTACCGTTTTTTGACATCAATGGCGTCGATGTACGTGAAATAGATTATAAAAAATTACCATTTACCGGCGACTTGGCGATTTCAGGCTCGCGCGTCTACATCCTTTCGCATCGAGGTCGGAGCTTGGGCGTCATCATCGATAGTAAAGATATTGCGGAAGTCATCAAGGCGTTGTATGAAATGGCTTGGAGCTGTGCCGTCGCTTGGACGCCGCCGCCGGATTGGGGCAAAAATAAAACGTTATAAAATACGAATGCCCCGGGTCGAGTGAATCTCGAGCCGGGGCTTTTGAGCCTTGTCTGATGTGCCTGACCGGAGGTCAGTTGATACTCCAGTTGGCACCGGGAAAGAACAGGGGATACGGAGCTTCGGGAGCACGACCTCCGCCAAAACCAAAACGGTAGATGGGAGGGACGGGCAGGACGGCACGGGGCGGTGCGGACATCGGGATCGGCATGAGTTGCCGATCGGCGATCTCTCTCTTCTGTGTTTTCCCCGTGCTACCTTCGGTCATGATGTGCTCTCCCTGTGCCCCGCTGGGCGGCGATCCGCGTTTTTAGCGGACTCTCCATCTAACCAGAAAAAGGGGAATCTGTCAACCATTGCGATATTTAGATATTAGGATGCCCGCGACTCACGGAGGAGGAGTCGCGGGCTTGGTAATGCGTCCGGAATAGCGGTATTCGACGGAAGCAGTGCGTCCCAGTTGCTGACGCAGACACAGAGTTACAGAGCTTTGGAGGCGCCTGGTTCTGGGGTTATAGGCCGGCTTAAGGCCTCGTGTTTTGGCTAGCCTACGTTCTGCTGCCGTATCCGCAATGGGCAGCAGGTCTCAGATACCAGGCACGTGCCGAGAGGCACTGGGTCCTGTGCTGAACCCAGACCTCTTGGCGATTCACGGTACGCCTCTCCCGGCGCCCGGGGCCACGTATGAACGCATGGCAAGTACTCCGTAGCAGTAGAAACACGGGCGTCATTACCCGCATAACCATGTTCGCGAATGAGCAAAAGCCTGTCAATCAAGCTAATTTCTACTTCACCCTGTCATTTTCGCTTACATACGGCGTTTTGAGCGATAGCTGATACGCATCGGCACGTCCCTAGCTCGTCCTAAGGTATTGACATTTCTTTATTTTTGTGCCAAGTTGAGGCCGCTCCTCGACAGTTTGAGTTCATACGCCTCCGTGGGCGTTTTTCTGTTCAGTCACGGAAGAAAGGCTCGTCCATGTACCGTCTGTCCCCGTCTCTCAGTCGTCTCGTCTCGCTGGTCGCCTTCGCGGCCGGCATCATCATCGCCGGATGCACCTCGCTCGATAGCTCGAGCATCGTGGCACCCCTCACCCCGGGGGGCGCCTGCACTCCGTCCGACGGCGCCCGCGTGGCCTGCCTCACCGGCGACCCCGCGATCTGCGCGTACCAGGTCTGCGACTCGATCAGCAACATCGCGTCGAACTGCACCATCGCACCCTGCGCCGAGCCGCCGCTGCCGCCCTTCACTCCGTCCGACGGGGGGATGGGATGCACCCCCGGCGCTCGTCGCGACTGCACGACGGCCGGTCCCGCCTTCCTCGCAGGCTCCATGCTGTGCGACATCTCGGGCAACTGGATGGAGTGCAACCCGCGTGGCCCGGCCTTCACGCCCGACGCCGGTCCTCCGACCGACGGCGGCATGTCGACGGCCTGCAACACCGATCCCGACGTCGTCGGAGCGGTGGCCTGTGCGGTCGGCGTCGGCGCTTGCAGAGCGACCGGTACCTGGATGTGCAACGCCACGGACACCAAGGTCTGCTCGGCACTGGCCGGCAGTCCCTCGTCCGAGGGCATCGTGCCCGATGGCATCGACAACGACTGCAACAGCGCGATCGACGACAACATCACGCGCGGCTGCTACTCGGGTGCTACCGGAACATCAGGCGTCGGCGTCTGTCGTCCCGGTACACAGAGCTACATCCCCGCGACCATGACCTGGAGCGCGTGTGCCGGAGAAATCCTGCCCACGGCCGAGGTCCCCGACAACGCGGTCGACGAGAATTGCGACGGCGCACTTCTCTTCTCCGCTTCGTGCGGCCGCGACCCCCGCGTCGGCATGGCCTGTAGCTCCGGCATCGGAGCCTGCATGGCCGCCGGCACCTGGAGCTGCACCGGCTCGACGCTGTCCTGCAGCGCCGTCGTCGGTACCCCCGCTCCCGAGGCCTGTGACAACCTGGACAACGACTGCGATGGCGTGATCGACGGCAACGTCGAGAGCTGCTACTCGGGTCGTCCGGGTTCCGCCTCCGTCGGCACCTGCCGCTCCGGAACGCGCACCTGCACCGCCGGCGCATTCAGCGCCTGCATCGGAGAAGTTCTGCCGACCGTCGAGGTCTGCGGCAACGCTTCCGATGAGGACTGCAACGGCATCAACGATGCCTGCGTGGTCTGCGGCACCGATCCGCGCGTCGGCAACGTCTGCGCCGCCGGCATCGGAGCCTGTCTCACCTTCGGCACCTACACCTGCGCGGCTGGCGTCGTCAGCTGCAACGCAGTGATCGTCGGTCCGGTGAGTGAGATGTGCAACGCGATCGACGACGACTGCGATGGAAGCATCGACGAGATGCTCGTTCGCAGCTGCACGACGCCTCCCAACAGCCCGGCCCTCGCGGGTCGCGGTGTCTGCGTCGCCGGCACGAGCGCCTGTCTCGGTGTCGACGCCGTCGGCGCCGGTGTCTGGAGCGCCTGCATGGGCGAGGTCGGTCCTACTGTGGAAACCTGCGGCGACACCATCGACCAGGACTGCAGCGGGAGCGATCTCGCCTGCACCACCTGCGGCGGTGATCCGCGCATCGGCATGGCCTGCACGGTCGGACGCGGCGCTTGCGCCACGGCCGGTACGTACATGTGCATGACGGGCAGCGACTTCCGCTGCGTTCCGTCGACCACTCCGCCCGCACCCGTCGCCGAGACCTGCAACGGCCTCGACGACAACTGCGACGGCTCGATCGACAACCCGCCCGGTGGCGGCGTCTTCACCCGCTCCTGCTATCCCTTCACGACCGGTCTTCCGGGCGTCGGGGTGTGCTTGAACGGAACGGAGACCTGCACGGCCGGTACCTTCGCAGGAACCTGCACGGGCGCGGTCGGTCCCGCGACCGAGATCTGCGACGCGCTCGACAACGACTGCGACGGCGCCAACAACGAGTTCCTCTCGTGCGGTGGTGTCGACGCCGGTCCTGCGCCGGTCGACGCGGGCACGCCCGCAACCGACGCCGGTCCGTCCGGAACGGATGCGGGTCCCTCCGGCAGCGATGCCGGCACCCCGCCTCCGGTCGGTTCGGCCTCGGCCGAGCGAACGGCCTGCCGGGACATCCGTCTCGCGCAGGGCTTCACTGGGACCGTCTCGGTGACCTACGACCTGGCCTACCTGAACGCCAACTTCGGCATCTGCGCCGCAGGCTGGAGTCCGGGTCTCTACGACCAGAACGGCTGCTTCGTTCCCGCCGACCCCGGCGTGATGACCGTCTCGATGGACGTGGCCAACACCACGGATCCGACCGGCTACTACCGGACGGGACTCCGCTGCGGCGGCTCGGGCGGCGTTCGCCTCCCGTGGCCCGGTCCGCAGAACACCCTGGCATCCGCCCAGGGCGTGACCGCCTACAGCGTCGATGCCGTGAACCGGCTCTCGACCGGCCATGTGTGTCCGGGCTCGGGTGGGCTTCTGCCCACCTTCCGCTCGAGCACGCTCGGCACGGCCTACACCTGCCCGGTTCCCTGAACCTGGCGCATCGCTCCTTCTGCTCGAGTGCGGATTGATTTCGCACTCACCCTCCCGGCCCCCGTATCGCGAAAGCGGTACGGGGGCCGACTTATTTCCCGCAATTTTGCTATAATCCGATCAATGTCGTCCTCGGTCCTTCCTCTCACCCAAGCTCAGTCGATTTGGCCTCGTATCGGCTGGGGACTTTTCTTATTGGCGTTCCTGGTAGGCATGGGCGTCGCCGCCGGCGCCCCCGTCGCCATTACCTTCATCCTCGCCTCGTCGGTCACCGCATTGATCGCGTGGCGTTTTCCATTTCCCGTTTTCAACGTCTGGCTCGCACTCTCGATGCTACTCGGCATCCTCGTCGGTATTTACACGGGAGAAGTCCGCATCGGCGAGCGCGTTTTTTCGGCTTACGTCGAACTTGCGATCGGTGAAGTGATCGCTCTCGGACTCTTGGCCGCATGGGCGATGCGCATCTTGCTCTTGTGGCGCGGTCGACAAGATCGCAACTGGGAACCTTGGCTGCCCCTGCTTCTGCCATTCATCGCACTCATCGTCGCACATCTCTTATCCGGCTTTTCCGAAGGCCAACCGTCTTGGGCGGAAGTCATTAAATTTGTCGGACGCTATCTTGTCTTTGTTTATCTCACCTCGATCGCCCTCGTCGTAAACTTTGTTCGATCAAAACGCCGTCTACGCGACGCGCTTCTCATCTTGTTCCTCGTCGGCATCGCCTTCGCCTTCGACGGCCTTCGCAACATGATCTCCTTCGACGGCGGATTCTCCCTCAACCGCGCCATGCCCGGTCCGATTCTCGAGGTGAACCCGCTTGGCGGAAATCAGCACTCGCTCGCGGAAGTAGAACTGATCGCCATCGCTTGCGGTCTCGCTCTCGCAGCACTGTTAAAGCCCGGCCTGATACGACGCTACATCTATGCCGCCTGCGCCCTCATGTCTGCGATCGTGATTCTGACCTTCTCGCGTACCGCATGGATCGTCGTCCCGATTCAGGTCGCTATTTTGTTCGCGACCATCTGGCGCGGCGCTTGGAAAACGTATCGAAAAGAATTGGTCGCGCTCGCATTGATCTTGATACCGCTCGCAGGCATTCAAGTTGTCTACTCGATTTCCTCCGGCGCCATCAGCTCCATCGATTCCCGCTCCGCCCTCACGCAAATCGCCGTTGAATTATTTAAAGGCTCGCCACTCATCGGCGTCGGTGCCGGAACATTCGTCGAGCGCGTTGCACATACCTACGCATTTACGCTCGAGTTTGGCCCCGCTTTCGACGCGCATGGTCTGATCTGGAAAGTGATGGCCGAAACCGGAGCGGTCGGACTGTTTGCCCTTGCTCTGATTTTTCTTGCGCTCGGTCGCGAGGTAAATTTTGTGCTTCATCGATTAAGCCCGGGAAAACCTGAAACGATCGCCTACATGTATCTGCTTGTCGGCGTGATCGGCATGTTTGCGTATGAACTCACAAGCACGACGTATTGGACGCCGCGTTTGTGGCTGCCGATTGGTTTGCTCCTTGCCGCCGGACGCGTCTTCCTCGAGCGTGAAGCCGGCCGCGATCCCGATTTTTTAAGAGGTTTCAATGGCTAAACCGTTACTTGTCCAAGTTGTCTGGACCTTGGGACGCGCCGGAGCCGAGCGCATGGTTTTGGATTTGTGCCGATCCCTGTCGAACGAATACCGCATCGAGGTGATCGCTCTCGGCGGGGGAGGCGAAATGGAAACGGACTTGAAGGCTGCGGGTATACGCGTGACGATCGCCCCGGCTACCAAGACCGGACTCGACCGACGCAAGCTTACCGACTGGCTGATCACGCGATGGTCCGAGCAAAAACCCGACATCGTCCACACGCATCTCGGCGCCGATGTCTGGGCCGGTTTTGCCTGCCGCAAACTCCGCATCCCGCAAGTCATTACCGCGCATAGTCATGAGCCGGGCCTCTCGCTTCCTGTCAGACTATTGCGTTGGCAAGCCTACCGAGGCGCAACCCACGTCGTTTCCGTTTCTGAATCCGTCCGGAACATGGTGACGCGACAATACGGTGTATCGACATCAAAACAATCCGTCATTCACATTGGCATCGACCTCTCGCGTTTCATCCCGCGCGACGCTCATCAAGCCGGAGACATGCCGCATCTCGTCACGGTCGGCCGTTTACTCGAGGACAAAGGCCAAGCCGTCCTGCTCGACGCGCTGTCGACGATACGCCGCCCCTGGACGCTCGAGATCATCGGCGATGGACCGGAGCGCATCTCCCTTCAGCGCAAAGCTGAGACGCTTGGCATTATGCCGCGCGTTAATTTCGCCGGCTCCGTCGGCAATGTTCCCGAACGCTTGCGTCACGCCGACCTGTTTCTGCTCGCCTCCCGCCATGAAGGCCAAGCGATCGCCGTTCTCGAAGCCGCCGCCGCCCAAGTTCCTGTCTTGGTTAGCGATCTACCTGTCTTTCACGAAACATTCCCTCCCGACACCCTCGCTTTTGCTTCTGTCGACGATGTCGATGCGTGGTCAAAAGCGATTAGCGATGTCCTAAACCAGTACGGAAAAGCGATGGAACGCGCACGCCGCGCACGTCACATCATCGAGCAATCATTTTCCATGCAATCGATGAAAGACGCGTACAACAAGCTCTATCGTGGGCTCCTTGGTTAGGTTTGCTGTACAATAGGCCCGATGCGCATTCTTCAGGTAAACAAGTTTTTTGATCTCCAAGGCGGGGCCGAGGTCTACATGCATGGACTCATCGACGAGCTCGAGAGTCGAGGCCATGTTGTTCATGCGTTTTCCACGCGCGGTGTGAAGAATATTCCTTCACGCGATGAGAACTATTTTGTTACGCGTTATCACCTCGACAGACCAAACGATCCGATCACCAGTTTGAAGATCGCCGCGAACTTTATTTGGAATTTTGAAGCAAAAAAGGCCTTTTCAAAAATGCTCGACGATGTGAAGCCGGATGTTATCCATCTTCATAATATCTACCATTATCTTTCCACATCGATCCTCTCAGAAATTCGCAAACGCAACATCCCTTGCGTACAGACATTGCACGACTACGCTCTCATCGCGCCAAATTATGGCATGTTTGATCACGGCGCGCCTTGCGAGCGCAGTAAGGGTGGGAAATACTACAACGTGATCCTGCATCGCTGCATCTCCAACAAGTTTTCACACAATGCATTGGCCGCTTTTGAGATGTACATGATCAAGTTTCGACAATCCTACGAACGCACGGTCTCGATCTTTCTCTGCCCTTCACGTTTTATCAAAGAAAAAATGGAAGATTGGGGAGAACCCGCTGGAAAACTCCGATACGTCGTCGCGCCAACCGATTGGATCGACGATCCGGCTGTTCGCGGCGGTGGCTACATAATGTTTGTAGGTCGATTGTCCGTCGAAAAGGGGATCGAGAGCTTCATCGAGGCATCGTCGAAGGTTCCGGAGTTGCCGGTGAAGATTGCAGGGCGCGGTCCGCTCGAGGAAAAGCTGAAGGCGCTCGTCAAAGAGAGGGGAGCGCATCATATCGAGTTCCTTGGTTTTGTTGCGCCTGCCGAACTGAAGAAACTGCGACATCGTGCGGAAGCCATCGTGCTACCGACGTTGAGTTACGAGAATGCGAGCGGTGTCGTTCTCGAGGGCATGGCCAGCGGTTTGCCTTGTCTCGTCACCCGAACCGGCGGCAACCCCGAGCTCGTCACCGACGGCGAGAACGGCTTCCTCGTAAAACCCGGAGACGTCGACGACTGGGTCCGCACCATCCGCCGCTTCCTCGCCACCCCCGTCGAGGTCCGCGACCAAATGGGCGCCAAAGGCCGAGAACGCATCCGCGCCCGCCATTTATGGACCGATCATGTGGATGCGGTGATGAAGGCTTACCGAGACGCAGGAGCTAGGGATTGACTTTAATAAAAAATTTTGCTATGTTACGCTGTTCTTATGAGGCGTAGCATCCTATCGATACTCGCCATTGCGGCCCTAGTTACGGCCGTTTTTCCGTCTCCGACGATTGCAGCTATCGGAAATGAGCAGTCGCCCAAGCTCATCAACTTCTTTTTAGGGTACGAAATCAAACCGGAAGACCCGGCCAAGCTCGCCAAATGGGACATTGTCGTCCTCGACATGGACCAGTCCTTTCAATTTCCGGAACGCGTCCGTGAGATCAAGCGTATCAATCCAAATATAAAACTCCTCGCATACGTGAGCGCAAGTGAAATCGCCCAAGCACGATACGGTGGCGATCCTCGTTCACTCGGCAAGAAACTCGCGAGCAGAATTCCGGAAGCGTTCTTCTTGCCGCGAGCGAGCGGTGCGCGTGCCTCTTGGTGGCCCGGCGCCTATCTTCTGAACGCGTCGACACTTGCTCCGTCGGTCGGCGGACAAACATGGCGCACATTCCTCGGCCCGTTCATCCGCGATGAAATCATGTCGACGGGAATGTGGGACGGTGTTTTTCTCGATGCCGCCTATGACAACGTCACCCAACATTTCGGGAACGATCTCGATTCCGATCGCAATGGCACAGTCAACACGCCCGCAGAAATAAATTCCACGTATCGCACTGGCATGCGTGAACTTATTGCGAATGTCCGACGCGCGATCGGCAATGACAAAATCATTATCAATAATTCGAGCGCCGTCTACGGCGATATCTCGAATGGAGTTTTGTACGAAAATTTCCCGCGTTACGGCTTTGCGGCACCCTTCGCCGAGATCCGATCGACCCTCACCAAGAACCCTGAACCTAAAGTCACGTCGATTAACACCAACACCAATAATCGCGAAACACCCAATGATTTCAGGCTGATGCGATACGGCCTCGCCAGCGCCTTGGTTGCAGACAGTTTTTACTCATTCGATGCGGGCGATTCCGGCCATCATCGCACCTGGTGGTATGACGAGTATGAGGCCTCGATCGGTACGGCACGCTCATCGCCAAAGAATATTAAAAAAGATGTTTGGTCGCGCGAGTATCAGCGCGGCATCGTTCTCGTAAACGCGACCAAGCAGGCCGAACAAATTACTCTGACGGGGGAGTTTGAAAAATTACGCGGCTCGCAGGATCCGCGGACGAACGACGGTTCCATCGTTACGCGCGTCACGGTTCCTGCGGAAGACGGGCTTGTTCTCATTCGTCGTACCGAAGCGACGCAGGTAGTCGGCGCGAGTGTCCCGAACGGAGCTTTCCTTCAAGTGTTCGATGCGACCGGTCGCCGCTTGCGTAACGGCTTCTTTGCACAGCGCGATGATGTCCCCGGCGGTGCCAACTTTCTCGCCGTCGATCTCGACCGCAACGGCTCGGAAGATCTCGTCTTTGCCAATGCCGGAGAAGTGACCGTACGTCTCGACGGTTCATCCGACGTAAAGTTTCGACCATACGGAAATAATTATCGCGGGGCGATTTCACTCGCAGCCGGACAAACCGATCGCGACACGCCTTGGGAACTTGTGATCGCCCCGGATGGAAACTCCCAATCCAAGGTATTGGTGACGGACTTGCGCGGCGGGGTTCGCAAGTCGTGGCTTGCCTATGGCACGAGCTTCCGCGGAGGCGTTTCCGTCGCTATCGGAGACGTAAATGGTGATAACTTACGCGAAATTTTCACCGGAACGGGTACGGGAGGCGGTCCTCATGTACGCAGCTTTAAGACCGATGGCACCATCTGGCGCGGCGGTTTCTTTGCTTTTGGATCGACGGAACGTGCCGGCGTCCGCGTCGCGATCGGTGACATCGACGGCGACGGCCGCGACGACCTCGTCGCCGGCTCCGGCATCGGCGCGCCGCCAAAGGTGCGGGTGTATGATGCGGATGGAAGACTGCGATCGGAATTTGTCCCAGCGGGCGTGACGGCCGCTCAAGGCGTACGTCCCGTGCTCTCCGATATCGACGGCGATGGCAAACATGAAATCCTGATCCCAGGCAGTGCATTCTAATATGACGACTCCTTCTCGCCACACGTCCGGTCTCGCGCTTCACGGCGCGACCGTCGCTCTCACGCCCGCAAGAGCGGTGACTTCTCATTTGCGAAAGCGCTATCGCGAGAAGTATCACGGTCGTTATCGATTTCCATCGCTCGTGTTTGCGTTCGATCTCGCCGTCCTTGGTATCGCCGCAACGCTTGTCGCCGTCAATATTTATTTATTCGTGAATGTTCCTCCGCCCGCACCGTCACTTGGCCTCGTATTCTCGTCGGCTCCGATCAAGAGCGCCGCGCCCCAAGCCCTTGTCGCCGAGGTCATTGCACGCGGTTCCGACTCAAAAGGCCAAATTTCCCTACGTTGGAATTTACCAGCAGGGACGGAGGTTTTGGATGCCGAACCACCTATCAACAGCCTCGGAGAGGCGAGTTTAGGTGCACTCAAGGCCGGAGAAAAAGCGAGCTCGCGTCTCGTCGTCCGTTTCTTCGCGCCTCCGGGAGCATTACGACTGGGTTTTCAGCTTACCGATGGCCAGCAAGTCATGACCGGATATGAAAATCGCAGGATCGAGGGTTCCGCGCTTACGCTCGAACCGCTATTTGACGGGGGCGCCGCGTTATCCGACGGACGTATTCCTGTTCGACTATCAAATCAAAGTACCAAGCGCCTCGATAATATTACGTTAACCGGCTTTGATCGCACGACCATCAATGAACTGCAGCCCGACCAAGATGAAATCTTGTTTGCAAAACCCGGTCACGTGTCCGCGCTCATGCGCGCATTCCCGATCGCGGAACGCGATCTCGTGAGCGCTCCCGTCGACGCATCCGCGCGCGTATCATTACGTCCCTCCACGGGAAGCACGGCACGACTCGATGCCGTGGTCTCGTCGTCCGGAATTGTCGAGGTCTTTCACCCGGGCCTCGCGCATCCGCATACCAAATCATTCAACGTGCCTGCGGGAAGCACCACGATCAATATCCCGCTCGACCGACCTGCCGATGAAACCGCTTGGTACGCGGTTGCGTCGACGGTGAAAGGCTATGGTCAAGTCATGGAATCCCGCGTAACCACGCCATTTAACGTGTCTGCGGCGATCCGCTACTACGCCTCAACCGGCGACCAAATTGGTATCGGCCCGCTTCCTCCAAGCGTCGGCGAGGAAACGCGTTATTGGTTCCAAGTCGCGATCGGTCCGACAACAAAAGATCTTTCCGATGTCGTGGTCCGCGCGCATCTCGCACCCAGCGTGAGCCACACAGGCCGTCACTCACTGGTATCGGGCGGAGGATTTTCCGAATCGGAAGGAGATGTTATTTGGAAGCTCGCCTATCTTCCCGCAAGTAGCGAAGGCGCGACGGCTCGATTCGAACTCGCGCTCACACCGACATCCGACATGCGCGGAACATCACCGCTCCTGATCGATTCTATTTCCGCACAAGCGATTGAAGTGGTTTCAGGTTTACAGCTCAAAGAAACGGTCGACGGTCTCGACACAGCTCTTCCGGAAGATGACCGCGCAAAAGGAAAAGGGATCGTTCAATAACTAAACAATCAGCATCGCATCGCCAAAAGAATAGAAGCGATAATCATTTTCGATCGCATGTTTGTACGCATTCATCACTTGTTCGCGTCCGGCGAAGGATGAGACGAGAACGATGAGCGTCGACTTCGGTAAATGAAAATTCGTGATCAGTCCGTCCGCAACCTTAAATTCAAACCCCGGAGTAATGAACAAGTTCGTGAACCCTGACCATTCCTCCTGATTTTTCGATTTTTCCGCCCAACTTTCGACAGCACGCATCGCCGTTGTCCCAACGACAATCACGCGGCGTCCTTCTTGTTTCGCTTTTTGAACCATTAAAATTGTCTCCTTTGGCACATGCGCCCACTCCTCATGCATCACATGTTCGCCAAGCGTTTCACTCTTCATCGGACGGAATGTTCCAAGTCCGACATGTAACGTGACGAACGCTTGTTCTATTCCATTATTTTTTAACTCGTCGAGCAACGCATTCGTAAAATGAAATCCGGCCGTTGGAGCCGCAACCGAGCCGACATGTTTCGCATATGCCGTCTGATACGCGGAAGTATTCTCGCTCGTCGGTTCAACGTATGGCGGAACGGGAACAATGCCGTACTGATCGGCAAGTTCAAAAACACGATCCGGATGAATTCCAAAATCAATATCGATTGTTCCATCCTCGCGCTTCCCAAGTACGCGCGCTTTGCTTCCGTCTTCAAACATTACGCGGCAGCCGGTATGCAATTTCTTTCCCGGGCGTGCCATCGCAATCCACACATCGCCGTCCGGACGCAAGAGAAAAATCTCGACTTCCTTCCCGGCCTCGCGCGTATGCATTCCGTAAATGACAGCCTTGAGTCTCGCCTTAAAAACTTTTGAATCATTAAAAATCAAGAGGTCGCCTTTGCGGAGTAGCGTCGGCAGATCGCCTACCTTTTTGTCATCGACTGCACCCGTCTTCCTACCCAATACCAAAAGCTTAGCCGCCTCGCGCGGCTCCATCGATTTCTGGGCGATCCGATCAGGTGGGAGGGGATAGTCGAATAAGGAAGTTTCCATTGGCGCTAGGTATAGCGGATTTTTTTGGTTCTGTCTAGCCCTGCTATTGACGTTCCATCGATAATTTCATACTATTCCTACCAATCATACCTCTATGAAAATAAGCTTTAATCCCGATGAGCATCTTCTTGGGTCGACCGTCATGGGTGAACGCGGCCAAGTCGTCATTCCCAAGGAGTTTCGTGATAAAATGGGACTTGAGTCCGGGAGCCGCCTCGTCGTCATGCAGCATGGCGACGGACCGGTTTGTCTCGTGAAAGCGGAAGAGATGAAAGACTTTGTAAAAGCGATGTACGATAAGGTTAATTCCGTTTTGGAAAAATAAGGTTGATATGTCCGATAACATGGAAGCAGCAGCGATCCCGCACAAAAAATCACGCTTCTCTTTTCTGAAGAGTAAATGGTTTTGGATTATTGCCGTCATCGTCATTTTTGGCGCGTGGTATTTCTTTGGTCGTAACGGAGACGCCGGTCCTTTCTACGAAACGCGCAAAGTCGAGAGGGGGAATGTCGTACAAACCGTCGAGGTCACGGGTGAAATCAAGCCGGACGCCCGTTTGAATCTCGCGTTTTCCAGCACGGCTCCCTTTGAACGTATTAATAAAAAGGTTGGTTCGATCGTAAAGCGCGGCGACGTGATCGCCGAGCTTGAATCGCGCGACCTCCGATTCGCCTCGGAACGCGCTCGCGCCACACTCGCCATCGCCCAAGCGAATCTTGCCGCGCGTCTTGCGGGAGAAACGAAAGAAACGATTGCGATCGCACAGGCCCAAGTCGACCAAGCCACGGCTGATCTGGAAGCGACTCGATTGAATGTGCAGAACGAATTGCGTGTTGCGGAACTCGCCCTTGAAAAAGCGCGCGTCGATTTTGAAACGAGCGGCAACACTTCTGAACAGACCGTGTCGGCCTCATACGCCAATCTCCGCTCCGCGCTCCAAGGCGCGCTCGGCCCGATGCGCTCCGGTCTCATCGACGGAGACGCGGAAATCGGCATCGATAACACTTCAGCCAACGACTTGTATGAAGGCGTACTCGGTATTTACGCGCGCGACTCTTTGGAGCGCGCCAAACAGGCGTACCCGATCGCCAAGAATGCGGTGAACGCGGTTGATGCGGCCATTCGCAATCTTTCCTCTTCGACGCCTAATGCAACCGCTCTTCAAGTCGGTGAACAAGCTCAGGATGCACTCCGCAAAACCCAGCTCTACCTCGATGAAGTACAAAAGGTTCTTGCCGGTTCCATCAACAATATCAATTTGACCGAGGCATCGCTCGCTTCCAAAAAAGCGTCTATCGATGCCGACCGTGCAAGCGTCAGCTCAAACTTGACGAGCATCACCAGCTATATCGAGACGGCGCGCTCAAGCTCGATCTCGCAAAGCGGTTCCAAGGAAACACTGCAGATCGCGTATGACACAGCCAAGGCAAATTACGATATCGCGCAGAAAAACTTGGTAACAAAAGTGAGAACGTCTGAGACAAATCTCGCGATCCAGCAAGCGACGCTCGACTTGCGATCGGCCGAACCCCGTTCCGTCGATGTCGCCGGCCTCCGCGCCCAAGTCCTCGATGCGCAGACCGCGTATCAGCAGGCACGTGAACGTCTCGCCGACGTCCAGATCATCGCCCCTGTCGACGGCGTCGTCACCGACATCATCCCGAGCATCGGCGAACAAGTTGGCGCAAATGTGACGGCGGTAAAAATGGTTTCAACGGAAGGCTACTCCGTGGAAGCGCTCGTTCCGGAAGCCGACATCGTGAAAGTTTCTCCCGATCAATCTGTCGAGATCACTCTCGATGCCTTTGGCGACGACGTGAAATTCACGGGCAAAGTTATTTCGGAAAATCCCGACCAAACCAAGGTCTCTGACGCCATCTATTACAAAGTCTACGTCGCGATCGATGCCGCCGGCCTCGATATTAAGCCGGGCATGACCGCAAACCTGACCGTCAAAACGGGTAACCGTGAGAACGCCCTCGTGATTCCGACGCGCTCGATCCGTGAACGTGACGGCCAGCGCTATGTCCGTACGATCGACAGTGGAAATGTGAAGGAAACAAATATCGAACTCGGTTTGCGCGGCGATGAAGGCCGTGCGGAAGTCGTGAGCGGATTAAGCGAGAATCAAATTGTCGTGATTAGTGAAGTTTCGGCGGATGAATTTGGCAAACTGGAAGCAGATTCCAAAGTCGGCAATTAATTATGGCAAAGAATCCGGCTGTCATCCGCGTGGAAGGCTTGAAAAAAGCCTACTACAACGACGGAGTGCCGACGCATGTTTTGCATGGCATCGACTTTGAAATTCCTAAGGGGGAATTTGTCGCCATCATGGGTCCTTCCGGCTCCGGTAAGTCGACATTGATGCAAATCCTCGGCTTTCTCGACACGCTCACCGGCGGAAAATATTTGTTTGAAGGAAGAGACGTCTCAAAAATGGAGGACGATGAACTGGCCGCCATGCGCGGAGAAAAAGTCGGCTTTATTTTTCAGTCATTCAACCTGCTTCCAAAAACAACGGTCCTCGAGAACGTCATGCTCCCGCTCTTGTACTCCGATGTTCCGATGCGCGACCGTGAAAAACTCGCGATGGAAGCCATCGACATCGTCGGCATGCGTCATCGCGTGAAGAATTTGTCGAACCAGCTTTCCGGTGGAGAGCGACAGCGCGTCGCCATCGCTCGCGCCCTTGTTCGAAAGCCTTCGGTGATCTTTGCCGACGAGCCAACAGGAAACCTAGACTCCAAAAACGGCCAAGCCGTCATGGATACGTTGCTCGAGCTCAACTTGAAGAAAGGTCACACCATCATTCTCGTTACGCACGAAACCGATACAGCCGCGTACGCCGAGCGCATCCTCACATTGCGCGACGGTCTCCTTGTCAGCGATCGCCGTCTGGATGGCGAGCGCCATAAACTCGGCGAGCGCGAGTTGAAAAAATAACATGCATGTCCGCGACCTGATCAAGTCGGCGATGGACAGCCTGTTGCGCACAAAAGGTCGCACAGCGCTGACCATGCTCGGCATTGTTATCGGAATCACCTCGGTGATTCTGGTTTTATCGATCGCGGAAGCCGCCGAACGCTACATCGTGAGCACGGTGAACTCGTTCGGATCTGGTTTGATCATGGTCGCCAACGGCCCTCCAAGCTCCGGGAGTTTTACCAGCGCATTTGCGGAAGAAGTTTTGACATACGACGACCTGAAAGCCATTCAACAAAAGTCCTGGATCGATTTAGCGATTGCGAGCGTGGAACAAACGGACAAAATCATCGCCAACGGCATCGAACGCGAAGGCAAGGTGACGGGAACCATGCCGGATGAAATCAAGTTTTATGATATCAAGCCGGCAGAAGGCGTATTTCTCGCTCAAGAAGACGTCGATTCCCGATCACGCGTAACCGTTCTCGGCTATGAAATCGCGCGCGATCTCTATGGTGATGAAAATGCCGTCGGAAAGACCGCAAGAATCAGCCGTCAGAACTTCCGCGTCATCGGTGTCATGGAAAAAACCGGTACGCGAGGCTTCGACAACGTCGACCGCAATATATATATCCCCGTCACGTCCGCGCTCGACATGTACAGCAAGAAATATGTCCAAGCGCTCGTCATTCGCACCAATCTTTTATCGATCACCGACGGCATGCGCCGCATTCAAGACGTTCTCCGCGACCGACACAACATCGATCTGGGAGAAGAGGATGATTTCAATGTTCTCTCGCAGGAGGAATTGGTGAAAACGGCCACGCAGATCACCGACATTCTAGGCATTCTGCTGACAGCTATCGCCGCGATCTCTCTTGTTGTCGGCGGTATCGGCATCATGAACATTATGTACGTCACCGTGACCGAGCGCACGCGTGAAATCGGTCTGCGCAAAGCGCTTGGCGCTCGTAGCCGCGACGTGCTCGCACAATTTCTGTTCGAAGCGATCGTACTCACAGGTATCGGCGGCCTGATTGGTGTGCTTCTCGGAATCGCTTTCTCGTTTTTGGCCATTGTCGCGATCTCCAGTTTCCAGTCCGGCTGGACCTTCTCGATTTCGACCACCGGCATGGCTCTCGGCTTCATCGTCTCGGCGACCATCGGCGTCGTGTTTGGATATGCTCCTGCACGCAAGGCGTCTAACCTGAATCCTATTGAGGCTCTTCGTAAAGAATAGTATGCATATCCGAGATCTCGTTACGATTTCCTTCAAAAGCCTTATCCGCAACAAGGCCCGCGCGGTTTTGACGATGCTCGGAATCGTGATCGGCATCGGTTCCGTGATTTTGATGTTGTCCGTCGGCAAAGCGGCGGAGAATTTCCTGCTCGCCAACGTCGCCTCGTTTGGACCGGACGTCGTTATCATCTCAAATGGAAGCGGCGACATGAGCGGCGGGGGACCAAGTCCGCTCCAAAAACAAACGCTGACGTACAAAGACTATCAGGAGCTGAAGCGCCAATCATGGGTAGAGTCCGCGCTCGGCACGCTCGTAAGCACGGCGGTCGCTTCCTATGGTCCCGAGAACATGAATGTCTCCGTTTGGGGCTCGACTCCCGGTGAAATCGAAATTTATCCCGCCACGGTCGCCGACGGCCGCTTTCTCCTCGACGACGATGTCGACGGCCGCACAAAAGTCGCCGTCATCGGCCACAATGTCGCTCGTCAATTATTTGGCGATGACTCCGCTGTCGGCAAACTCATGAAAATCCGCCGCGTGAACTATCGTGTTGTGGGCGTCATGGAAAAAGCCGGTACACGATTCTTCACCAAGCTCGACGACCTCGTCTACATCCCGCTCACCTCGGCCATGGATCTCTACAATAAGGATCGCATGAACTTCATGAGCCTCAAGCCGCGCGACATGTCGCCGGATGATGCTAAAGAAGAAGTGCGTTTTCTGTTCCGTGAGACGCATAAGCTCGATAATCCGAACGGCGAACTGTCGAAAGACGATTTCCGCGTCGGCACACAGGAGGACGCGCAGAAAAACGCCGGTACCATCGGCCAAGTTTTGTCGATTCTGCTCGGCTCAATCGCCGCAATCTCGCTCATCGTCGGCGGTATCGGTATCATGAACATTATGTATGTGACGGTGACGGAGCGCACTTCGGAAATCGGATTGCGCAAAGCACTCGGCGCCAAAAGCGCGGACGTCCTCGGACAATTTCTTGCGGAAGCGATCGCCGTCACATCGGTTGGCGGTGTCGTCGGCATCATCTTTGGCGTCTTCCTGTCTTGGCTGACCATCCAAATCCTCAACCAGTTCCAACCGGGCTGGACCTTTATGCTCTCCATCGACTCAATCATCCTCGCGTTCACGGTTTCCGCAGTCATCGGCATCGTGTTTGGTTTTGCGCCTGCCAGACGAGCCTCCAAACTCTCGCCGATTGAGGCTCTGCGGTACGAATAGACGCCATGGATTTCCTCGCCCTTCTTCTACTCATCGCTGTCCTCGTCTTTTTTTCGCGCTATTTCCTGGGCGTCGGTATTGGCGCGCCTTGGCTTCCTTCACGTCGACGCGATATCCCCGATGGATTCGCGCTCGTCGATATCACGTCGGCCGACACCGTCATCGACCTCGGCTCCGGCGATGGCCGTCTCCTTGTCGAGGCCGCCAAAAGGGGAGCGGCCGTAGTCGGCTACGAGCTAAACCCGTTTCTTGTGTGGTGGTCCCGCCGCAAGTTGTCGTCATTCGGGAATCGCGCGGTCGTCTATCGCAAAAACTTGCTCGACGCGGATCTTTCTCAAGCGACCCTCATTTATATCTTCGGCATTACATCGATCATGCCGCAGGTCGCCGACAAACTGCGCCGAGAATGCCGTCCCGGAACAAAAATCATCTCGTTCGCATTTGAGCTCCCGGGTTGGGATCCTGTCGAACGGAAGGGGATCGCTATGCTCTATAGCCGTTGACAATCGACACGTTTTCCGTTACATAGCGTACGCACATTTCACAGGAGAGATCATGCACAAAGTGCTCGATCGTTTGAACAAGGTCCACGCCGAGTGCGCGCGCACCGACGCGCTCGCCAAGATGCGCAATCTCATCGTCTCTGCTCGGGATTCCGATACCTTCAACTGGGGGTACTCGGACCGATTCATCCCGCGCAAGAGCAATCCGAACCCGCTGCATCTCGAGTTCTCACGCGACGTCTTCCTCCTTCCGGACTACCACGTCGAATACGACTACGCCCTCGGTTTCGAGGATGAGTTTCAGATCGGACGCGGGCAGATCGTCGTGTCGTATCGGCTCGACTTCTCGCACGAGTTTGGCATCGCCGCCCAGCCGACCTTCTATGACTTTCCCGTCACGGTCTTCTGGGAGGCTGTCGGCAACACGTGGAAGGCCTCGGCCGGCATCCGTCATGGCGAGGAGAAGCGGACGCCCTACGTGCGTCCGGAGTCTTGGACCAACATTCTCGCCGCGTGCAAACTCGACGAGTTTGGCGAGCTGGCAACCGGCATCAGCGCCGACCGCGCCCATGCGTTCATCGACGGCATGATGGACATCATCGAGGCGCACGGTCCGAGTCACAGGCAGTTGAAGAGGAGTGCGGTCCGTGGATGAAGACATCGACATCGACATCCTCTCGCATTTCCACCGTGTTCCGCACAAAGGACTTTCGCGCATCGTTGAAACGCTCGATGTTCTCGGCATCGCGACGGTGGACCGCAAGTGGAAGTCGGCGGGAGACGAGCACTACCCCCGCATCGAGTATCTGCTCGAGAGCCCGTACACGCTCTCGATGGGCGTCACGCGCCAGCCCTTTGTCGGCCACACGTCTTGGATATCGATCCATGCGGCCAATGAAGATCACGAACGCACATCGACGCTTCTCCTCATGTATCGGGAAGCCGATCGGATCTGGCTTCGCTCCTGGAGCAGGGGAATGTGCCCCGACGCGCGTATCGACGCGCTGGTTGCTCAGTGGTTTCCCCGAGGCGAGTCGCAGGTACAGCTCGATCAGGACGGTCTTATCAATGCCACAGCCCAACATCTGGCCAACATCCTCCTCGACGGATGAGGCCGAACGCCGACAGGGTTCTCCTGTCGGCGTTTTCAATACAAAGAAGGAGGAAGTATTGACACGAACGTCAATTTCCTGTATCTTGCACGGACCTCTTTTGAGGAGAAAGTGAGTTCACAGATGGCAGGAAAGCCCCTTCCCAGCAGGCGCGTGACCCATCGAGACATCGATTTCGAGGAGCGCGCGTCCGGCGTCCCCATCGACGTTCGCACCAAGAGCGGCTTCCCGCCGCCCGTTCCCGCCGGACCCGAGCCGTTCACCTACGATCCGGTGAAGGCGACCGCCGAGCACGAGCGCGAGCACCCCGAGGGCTACCGCGACTTCCTCCGGACCTCGAGCTCGGGCAAGGTCGGCACCCTCGAGGACGTCCTGCGCCTCGCGAGCGCTTCGGCGTCGCGGGAGGGCGGGTTCTGATGCGCTCGTACTACGAGCGCTACATGGCCGGAGAGATCTGCGTCGATCGCGGCTGTGACATGAAGCCCGGCGAGCCGTGCCAAGAGTGCGCGGACGAGGCCGCATCGATCCCGATGGTTCTGCGGCCGAGCGTCCCCGAGGACTTCCGCGAACCGCCCAAGCTCCCGCCCTTCGTCCACTGCGCGGGCGGCGGCATGGATCCGGAGCTTCCCGAGAATGCGGGGCGCCATGCCGCCCCCGTCCCGTTCGACGAGACCTCGGATACCCAGAGCTACCTCCGTGATCTGCGCGGCGCCTCCGGCCCGCGTCGCCACTTCTGACTGACCGGCCCCCATACCAAACTTGGTATGGGGGCCTCGTCGTATGTTGACGAAAACCTTATATTTTGATATTGCTGGATCGGGATGGATCGGAGGAAGGTATGCTCTTTGGACTCCCGGATCTGTCGTCCGGCCTCGATAACCCGGAGACGCTCGCCATCCGCCGTTTCATGGATCTCGGCTTTGCCGTAGAAGATCATCATGACCGGCTCGATGAGCTCGAGCAGGAAATCGAGTCGGATGACTACAAAGTGACGGCGTCGTTTTCCGCTTCATGCGGTTACGTCCTGCGTCTCGAGATGCGCAAGCGCGCAAAGAGCATCGAGACCGGCTTCACCTTGGTCGAGCCGGGCCTCGGCTTCCACACGCCGCTCATTCGTTTTTACAGACGGCCATCGGTCGGATCATGGCTCGGGTTCCAGGTGAATCTGGAATACGGCTCCCACGAGATGCGACGTCTCTGTAAGCGCACCGGTCTCATCGAACCTTCCAAACGCTACGAGTGTTCCGACCTCGTAGCGAATAACGTCTTTGGCAAAACCTGCCAGATGATGCTCTACGGCTTCATGAGCCGCTAACTGACCAGACCCCGATAGCGCACGCTGTCGGGGTCTTCTCGTTTTTGGAGAAACGTCGTAAGGTCCGCATGGAGGCTGTTATGTCGCGTACGGTCAGGAATGGTGAACGCGCGTTCACCGTCTCGGCACTTCTCGTGAGCAACGACGAGGAAGTACCTCGCGCCCTTTTGCACCTTCATCCCAAGCTTGGGCATTGGTTGCCGCCCGGCGGTCACGTCGAGTGGAACGAAGATCCGATCGTCGCGCTCATCCGCGAGTTCAAGGAAGAGGTTGGGATCGACCTGACGTCATATCTTCCTGTCATAGCGACAATTGGTCATGTGCAGGTTCTGCCCCCTCCTGCATACCTGCTCTCGATCCACGTTCCAGCCGATAAGCCGAATCCCGGCGACCCCGAACACTACTTCCTCGACCTGATGTACGTGATTTGGGTGCCGCACCAGACCCCTTGTAAAGGGAGTCATGCAGAGTGGATTCCACGAAACCGACTCGAGGAGTATCCCGCTCCCGAGAATATTCATCGCTTTTTGCTCGCGCATCTCTAGACCATCCCTGATTCAACAGCGCTCCCTCCTGGAGCGCTGTTTCGCATCCCCTTGACCCCGTTTTCGTATCGTCCTATATTAGCAATCGAAGCATTAGACTGCTAAATCCATGGACCCACGACTTCAACAACTTTTACGCCTCGTTCTGCAGGAATATGTGGCCTCGGCTGAGCCGGTCGGCTCGCAGTATTTGGTCGACCGCTATACCCTCGAGGTTAGTCCGGCCACCGTCCGCAACTGGTTTGCGGAACTTGATGAGCTCGGTTTCCTCGAACAGCCCCACACCTCGGGTGGACGTATTCCGACAGAGGCCGCCTTTAAACAATTCGTCGATGAAATGCTTCCCAAGCCCGCCCCTAAGCGCGCTCGTGATCGATTCGAAGCAGCCGTGAAAGCAGGGGACGAGCACAAGCTCCGCGCCATCGCCGGAGAACTTGCTAACCTCACCGGTCTCGCCTCCATCGTCGCTGGTGAAGACGAAACCTATTTCACCGGTCTGTCTCAGCTCCTCGCGCAACCGGAATTTCGTAACTGGGAAAAAGCGATTCATTTGACCGCGCTTCTTGAGCACTTGGATGAAACACTTTCCGGATTAAAAAAAATCTCATTCGACGAACCAATCGTTCTCCTCGGCGAGGACTGTCCGTTTGGCCCCGCTTGCGGAGTCATCGTAACCAAAGGACCAAATAATACACTCATCGGAGTCCTCGGCCCCGTCCGTATGGACTATCAGCAAGCGATGTCGCATCTTGTATCCGCTCTAGAAGTTTTGAACGCATAACTATGGATGAAATCACACCAAACGAAATTGATATCGATGCACTGAAGAAAGAATCGGAAGAATATCTCGCTGGATGGAAGCGCGCCCAAGCCGATTACCAGAACCTCAAAAAAGATTCGGAACGCGCCGCCTCGGAATACGCCAAATTTGCCAACGAGCGACTCCTCTCAGACTTACTTCCTGCCATCGATCAATTCAATCTCGCGCTCGCCTTCATTCCGGACACGTCGACGCTCTCACCAGACGAGAAAAAGAAATGGGATAACTGGTTGGTAGGAATCAAAGCCGTGAAATCGCTTTGGGATCACGCCGCACAGAACGCCGGCCTCTCGCGAGTCCCTGTCGACGGCACATTCGATCCAATGCTCCATGATGCCGCCGGTACGGAATCCGTCGAAGGCAAAGAATCTGGTACGATCGTCCGCGTTGTACAAGAAGGATGGTCACTGCACGGAAAAGTTCTTCGCCCCGCTCGAGTCATCATCACTGAATAAACTATCAATATATGTCTAAAATTCTTGGAATCGATCTTGGTACCACCAACTCCTGCTTTGCGGTTGTAGAAGGTGGCCAGCCAAAGGTATTGGAAAATGCGGAAGGTGCTCGCACCACGCCGTCTGTTGTCGCCGTTACCAAAACGGGCGAGCGTCTTGCCGGCCAAATCGCCAAACGCCAAGGCGTTGTGAATCCGGAGAACACCCTGTTCTCGGTTAAGCGCCTCATCGGCCGCCGCGCTTCTGACGCGGAAGTTCAGCGCGATATTAAGTGGTTGCCGTACAAAGTCGTCCCGAATGGCGACGCGATCCGCGTCATCATGGGCGGCAAAGAATACTCGCCGGAAGAAATCAGCGCGATGATTCTCCAAAAGATCAAAACCGACGCTGAAGCCAAGATCGGCGAGAAAATTACGGAAGCCGTCATCACGGTTCCGGCCTATTTTGACGACGCCCAGCGCCAAGCCACCAAGACCGCCGGTGAAATCGCCGGACTCAATGTCCGCCGCGTGATCAACGAGCCAACCGCTGCCGCTTTGGCCTACGGTTTCGATAACAAGAAAGATGAAAAGATCGTCGTCTACGACTTGGGCGGCGGAACGTTCGACGTTTCCGTCCTCGAAGTCGCTTACGATGCCGCAACATCGCAGAACACGATCGAGGTTCGCGCCACCAACGGCGACACGCACCTCGGCGGTGACGACTTTGACCAGCGCATCATCAGCTGGATTGTCGATGAATTCAAAAAGGCGGAAGGCGTAGACTTGTCGAAAGATAATTTGGCTCTTCAGCGCATCAAGGACGCCGCAGAAAAGGCAAAGATCGAATTGTCGAGCGCAATGGAAACGGAAATTAACCAGCCATTCATCACGAGCGATGCAAACGGCCCGAAGCATCTTCTCTTGAAGCTCTCACGCGCTAAGCTCGAACAGCTTGTAGGCGATCTCATCGAGAAATCCCTCGAGCCATGCAAGAAAGCCCTCGCCGACGCCAAGCTTTCGACGTCCGACATACAAGAAGTGATTCTCGTCGGTGGTATGACACGCATGCCGCTCGTGATCGCTACCGTCGAAAAGTTTTTCGGCAAGAAACCCAATGCAACCGTGAACCCGGATGAAGTCGTCGCCATCGGCGCCGCCATTCAGGCCGGTAACTTGCAGGGCGACATCAAAGGCGAGCTCTTGCTCCTCGACGTCACGCCACTTTCGTTCGGTATCGAGACGCTTGGCAGTGTCATGACCAAGGTCATCGACCGCAACACCACAATCCCGACCTCAAAGTCGCAGACTTTTTCGACGGCAGCCGACGGTCAGCCTTCGGTTGAGGTCCACGTCCTCCAAGGCGAGCGTGAAATGGCCGCCGACAACAAGTCCCTTGGCCGATTCACTCTCCACGGAATCCCTCCAGCCCCGCGCGGCGTCCCGCAAATTGAAGTTTCCTTCGACATCGACGCCAACGGCATCTTGAATGTGAAGGCCAAGGACAAGGCGAGCGGAAAGGAGCAGATGATCACGATCACTGCTTCGACCAATCTCTCGAAAGAAGAGATCGAGCGCATGAAAAAGGACGCGGAGGCCAACGCCGAGGTCGACAAGAAGAAACGTGAAGGCATTGAGATGCGCAACATGGCCGACACGATGGTCTATACTTCCGAGAAGATGCTCAAGGAGAACGACGGCAAAGTGAAACCGGAAGACAAGGCCAATGTCGAAGCAAAGATTGAAGCATTGAAAGCCGTGAAGGACGGTGAAGACCTCGAAGCCATCAAAAAGGCCGCCGATGAACTCGCCACGGAGGCACAAAAAGTTGGCGCCGCTCTCTACCAGACCCGTCCGGAATCGGAAGCGCCTGCATCAGCCGAGCCGGAGCCGTCCGCAGAAGAGTCAAAGCCGGAAGAACCTAAAGCGGAGTAACCAACACATATGTCTCAACCCCAGCCAATGAACGTCAACGCGATGCCGGAAGACATGAAAGGCAATTACGCCAACATCGTCGCCGTCACGAGCCAAGAACGTGATGTTGTGATCGATTTCCTCGCCCACACCCGCGTCGGCGACCAACAGCAAGCCCAACTTGTCTCGCGTATTTTCTTGAATCACTTCACCGCCAAAGAATTGGCAGAAGTCATTCAGAAAACATTGGCTGAATACGAGAAATTGCGTTACGAAGTACCGAAGAAATAATGGCCAAGGATTACTACTCCATTTTAGGAGTTTCGAAGAGCGCCAACGACGATGAAATCAAGAAGTCATTTCGTCGTCTTGCGCATGAACATCACCCCGACAAAGGCGGTGATGCTTCTAAATTCAAAGACATTAACGAGGCGTATCAAATTTTGGGCGATAAACAGAAACGCCAAACCTACGACCAGTTCGGCTCGGCCGCCTTTGAAAACGGCGGCGGCGGTGCTCCGGGCGGTTCGGGAGGTTTTGGCGGATTCGATTTCAACTTCCAAGGCCAAGACTTTGGCGATCTGAACGACGTCCTCGGTGAAATGTTCGGCTTTGGCGGCGGCCGCGGCGGTCGTCGTGAGAAGCGCGGTCAAAATATTGAGGTCGATGTTGAGCTTTCATTCCGTGAAGCCGTGTTTGGCGCCGACAAGACGCTCAAGCTCTATCGCCAACTCACTTGCGAGCACTGCAAAGGAGAAGGAGCCGAGCCGGGAACAAAAGTGAACGAGTGCAAAACGTGCGGAGGTAAGGGACAAGTCACGCAGGCGACGCGAACGATGTTCGGCACGATGCAAACCGCCGTTCAATGTAAGGACTGTCATGGTCGAGGCAAGAAAGCCGAGAAAGAATGTACGGTTTGTGGAGGCCACGGCGTACATCGTCGCGAACAAAGCGTTTCGATCCGCATCCCAGCCGGTGTCGATGACGGAGCCATGCTCCAAGTCTCCGGAGAAGGGGAGGCGCCGGCCGGTGGCGGCCGCGCAGGCGACTTGTTCGTCCGCATCCACGTGGAACAGCACCCGACATTCGAGCGCAACGGCAACGACATCGTCTCCGAAATGGCGATTCCGTTCTCCGTCCTCGCCATCGGCGGCACCATCCACGTCCCAACCATCGACGGCGATGAATCCGTCCGCGTCGCCGAGGGCACGCCTGACGGCACGCTCATCACTATCCGCGCCAAAGGCATCCCATATGGTCGATCGGGCACGCGCGGCAACCACATCGTGCGATTAGTCGCCGATGTCCCGCGCAAACTATCCAAAGAACAAAAAGCACTGCTCGAGCAGTTGCGTAACACGGGCCTCTAGGCCCGTGTTATTATTCTATTCATGCCTCCCGAGGCCCAATTTGCCGTCGCCGGACTTCCATTCACTTGGGATGTGATCTTGTTTTGTTTGCTCGCCCTCGCCGGACTCGGTTATGGATTCGCCGTTGGTCGTGATCGCGCTGTCACCGTCTTGCTTTCGACATATCTCGCCCTCGCCGTCGTCACCAACGCGCCAATCCTCTCGCGCTTGTCGCAAGCACTGAACGCCGGCAAGAGTTCAGCGTTCCAGCTCGTCTGGTTTCTCGGACTTTTCTTCCTCATCTTCGCGATTCTCTGGCGAAGCCACCTGCTGAAGAACCTCGCCCAAGAACGGGGAGTCTGGTGGGAGACGGCGTTGTTCAGTATCACGCAGATCGGTCTCCTCGTTTCCATTGCGCTCTTCCTTTTGCCGCCGGAAGCGACCCAAACCCTCTCGCCCTTCTTTCAGCAAGCCTTCCTCGGCGAGATCGGCCGTTCATTCTGGCTCATCGCCCCAATCCCGCTCCTCTTTGTGATCGGTCGTGAAGTATTTGACGATGACGATGAAGACTAACGCCTGATTGAAGGATCGATTCGAGGGTGCTTAGATGGGCCTATGACGAGGGAGGAGCGTGGTGTCTTGCTCGTGACCGATGCGGCCGGCCGTATCGCGTACGTTTCTCGATCCGTGGAAAACTGGTCGGGATTTTCCGTTGCGGAATCCGTCGGAGCCAAGCCCGGTGACCTCTGGGGCGGGAACATGGACAAGAGTTTTTACCAGTCGATGTGGAAGTCGATCGCAATCGATAAGAAGTCGTTTTCATCGCGCCTCGCAAATCGATCCAAAGCCGGACGCACGCTCCCGTCGCTGTTGACCGTATTGCCGGTCATGCAAAACGGTGCGCCAAAGTACTTTTTTGCGATGCAGCCCGACCCTGCCGCGTGGAATACGTTCGATATGGAGTTCTCTACGCAATGGCAACGATTAGCCCGCGACCCTGTCGCGTTATCACTCTGGATCGAACGTTGGATCGGCACAAAAATCGACGTCTTGCCCGATGAATCCGTTGTCTCGTGCGTAGAGCGCGCCCTGATCGATCCGATGTCGGAACGATTTGCCGGCCGTGACCTTGACCATCGCTCTGTCCTCTTGGCACAGCAAGATATGCATCAGTATGCATCGCTGTTCGAACGCTACTACGGAACCATTGTCGGCTACCTCCGCCGACGTTTAGCCGACGCCGCGGAAGCGGAAGACCTGGCACAGGACGTTTTTATCAAGGCGATGAACGGGCTCTCGCGCTACCAAGTCCGGAACGCCTCGTACAAAACCTACTTGCTCCGTATCGCGCACAATGAGCTCTTGAACCGCTATCGCCGTATTACCTCGGAGATGAAAAATGCCGAGCGGATGGATATCCCGCCTGCAGGGTCGATGATCGAGTCCATGGAAAACCGCGATGCCCTGGAGCGCGCGATGGACATTCTGACCGAGTCGGACCGGCAAATACTCAAAGCCTTCTATACGGAGGGTTGTTCCGTGTCCGAGATTGCGATTCGCACGGGAAAATCAGAAAACGCCGTGAAACTCGTACTCTCTCGATCCCGCAAACGCCTCCGCGGAGAGCTTTGACACCTTTTGCCCGCCTCGCGTGTTTGTAGAGGTACGGAGGACATCCGTACCTTATGCCCATTTACAAGATTCAAAAGCGGAACGGTGCCATCGTCGACTTTGAGCCGGAGAAAATTCGTCTCGCGATCGGCAAAGCGGCCGTCGCCGCAGGCAACAATCAGGAAGGCTTGGCCGACTTGGTTGCCAAAGAGGTCATGTTTGATCTCGAGGAAAAATATAACGGCGCGATCCCGTCCGTCGAGCAGACGCAGGACGTCGTCGAGCGCGTCCTCATACGTTACGACTACGCCGACATCGCCAAAGGTTACATTTTATACAGAGAGAAGCGCCGCGAATCGCGTGAAACGCGTGATGTCGTCGTAGAAGTCGGAAAAACCATCGATGAATACTTGGAAAAGAGCGATTGGCGCGTTTTTGCCAACTCCAACCAAGGATTTTCGCTCGGCGGTCTTATTCTAAACAGCGCGGGAAAAGTAACGGCCAATTATTGGCTCTCACATGTCCTTCCGCGTGAAGCCGGAGAAGCGCATCGCAACGGCGACGTGCATATTCACGATCTCGACATGTTTTCCGGCTATTGCGCCGGCTGGAGCCTCCGCATGCTGCTCGAGCAGGGTTTCAACGGCGTTCCCGGCAAAACAGAGTCGGCTCCGCCAAAGCATCTCACGTCCGCCGTGGCTCAAATGGTGAACTTTCTGGGCACCTTGCAGAACGAGTGGGCCGGAGCGCAGGCATTTTCTAGCTTCGACACGTATCTCGCGCCTTTCGTGAAGAAATATGAGAAGGAAGTTCGTGCTGAGCTCGCAGATGCGGGTGTTTCCTTTCCGGACGAGGCCGCCTGCGAACGCTTTGTTACAGACCGTGTTTGGAAATACGTGAAGCAGAACATCCAGTCCTTTGTTTTCAACCTCAACACGCCGTCGCGCTGGGGAACGCAGACGCCGTTTACCAATATCACCCTCGACTGGGTCTGTCCGGAGGATTTACGCGAGAAAAAGCTGGTCCTCGGCGGCGAGAGCTACGAATATACCTTTGGCGAACTCCAGAACGAGATGGAGATCGTGAACCGCGCCTTCATTGAGGTCATGACCGAAGGTGATGCCAAGGGCCGCGCATTCACGTTTCCGATCCCGACCTACAATGTCGGCAAAGACTTTGACTGGAACGATCCAAAAACGCTCCCACTCTTCGAAATGACGGCAAAATACGGAACGCCCTACTTCCAGAACTTCATCAACTCCGATCTGAAGCCGGGCGATGTCCGCTCGATGTGCTGCCGGCTCCAGCTCGATTTGAACGAGCTACGCAAGCGCGGCGGAGGACTGTTTGGCTCCGCGGAAATGACCGGTTCCATCGGCGTCGTGACGATCAATGCCGCGCGTCTCGGATATATCGCTCGGGGGAATCGGGATATCTTTTTTGAAAGTCTCGGACGTCTCATGGATTTGTCGCGCACATCGCTCGAGATCAAGCGCAAAGAAATCCAAAAGTGGATGGATCGCGGCTTGTTTCCGTACACGAGGCACTTTCTCGGATCCCTGCGCAATCATTTCTCGACCATCGGCATCAACGGCGTGAATGAGGCGATACGCAACCTAACCGATGACCGCGAGAATATCGCATCGCCAGATGGACTCGCCTTCGCAAGAGAAGTGCTCGACTTCATGCGCGATCGATTGAAGCAATATCAGGAAGAAACCGGCCATCTCTACAATTTGGAAGCCTCTCCCGCGGAAGGCGCGACGTATCGCTTTGCTAAGGAGGATCAAAAACGTTTCCCCGGCATTCTCCAAGCCGGAACCAAGGAGGCGCCGTATTACACGAATTCGACCCAGCTCCCTGTCGGCTACACGGACGACGTATTCGAGGCTATGGACCTGCAGGACGACCTCCAGACGCGTTATACGGGCGGTACCGTCCTTCATGCGTATATGACGGAGCGTACGAGTTCCCCGGAAGCATGCCGCGAGCTTCTCCGCCGTATCCTGACTCGCTATCGCATGCCGTATGTGACCATCACGCCGACGTTCTCCATCTGTCCCAAGCACGGCTATCTCCAAGGGGAATGGGACTTCTGTCCAACCTGCGACGTCGCACTGGGTATAGAAGCGCCCCATCTCGACCAAGAGATACGACGCGTCCACGCATCGGCCCAAGCGGAAAAATAACTTATCCCATTCAATATAAAAATATGAACCAAATCCACCCCGACATGCAAGCCAAGCGGACACCCTGTGAAGTCTGGACACGCGTCATGGGCTATCACCGTCCGGTTTCCCAATTCAACACGGGAAAAAAGAGTGAGCACTATTCCCGCAAGCACTTTTCGGAGTGCGTCGCCGCAAACCATCATTTTCTCGCGGCCTATGCAGGGGAAACCGCGTGTACGGTGTAGCGCCGTCCAGACATTCACCCAAATCGATTTTCCCGGATCGATCGCCTGCATCGCGTTCCTGCCCGGATGTAATTTTCGATGCGGCTACTGTCATAATCCGGAGTTCGTTCTCACAGAGCGCCTCGCGGAAACGTCGGAGAGCTGGATTGCGGAAGACGTGTTTCTCAACTTTCTCGATCAGCGCCGTGGCTTGCTCGACGGCGTCGTCATCTCGGGCGGCGAACCGACACTGCACGCCGGACTGTCCGACTTCATGCGCCGTATCCGCGAGAAGGGATTTAAGGTGAAGCTCGACACCAACGGAAGCAGGCCGGAAGTATTGGCTGAACTCCTCGACGATCATCTGATCGACTACATCGCCATGGACGTGAAAACATCTCTGGAAAAATATCCGGAGCTTGTCGGACCATGCATCAGACCCGCAGCGATCGCCGAAAGTATCGCGCTCATCAAGGCCCGCGCTCCCGACTACGAATTTCGCACGACGCTGATCCGCGAATGTCACAGCACGAAAACCATAGAAAAAATCAGGGAGCTTATCCGGGGCGCAAAGCGCTATCGTCTGCAAACCTATCGACCGTCTGTTACACTTGATCCGTTATTCGCCAATCATCATCCATTCACTTCGCAGGAAATGCGAACGATCGCCGAATCATTTAAGCCCTATGCCCAATCCCTCCTCATTGATGCAGCGCCTCACAACGCCTGAAGCCGCCAACTGGATCCTCCGTATCGCCGTTGCGGGCGAGTTCATCGGTCACGGCGTTTTTGCCCTCGGACAGAAAGCCGATTGGGTTAAATTCTTTGTCGTCTTTGGCATCGGACCCGATCTCGCGAACCAGCTGATGCCGATGATCGGCAGCTTGGACATCGTGCTTGGCCTCTTGGTCCTCGTTTATCCGGTGCGCCCGATCCTGCTCTGGATGGCGTTCTGGGGATTCATGACCGCTCTCATCCGCCCGCTCTCGGGAGCTCCGGTCTGGGATTTTGTGGAGCGATGGGCAAACTGGGGAGCGCCGCTCGCGCTCTGGGTAATCACGTCCAAAAATTTTCGTAAAAATGTATGACAAAATATCAACGCATCGCGCTCTTTGCTCTTCGTCTCTCGCTCGGCTGGATGTATTTCTATGCCGGCATCACAAAGTTCATGGATCCAAACTGGTCGGCGGCCGGTTATTTGAAAGGAACAAAAACATTCTCCTTCCTTTTCCAAGGCATGTTGGATCCTTCCATTATTCCAATCGTTAATTTCTTGAATGAGTGGGGTTTGACCTTGCTCGGTATCTCGCTCTTGGTCGGTTGTCTTGTCCGCTTCAGCTCTTACGCAGGCGTCGGACTGATGGCGCTCTACTATCTGGCGATCCTCGACTTCCCGTATCCTAACGCGCACGCCTTTCTCGTCGACGAACACATCATTTATATCGCCGCTTTACTCGCATTGGTCGCTTTTGACGCCGGCCGCTACTGGGGAGTGGACGGATGGCTCGCTAATCGTCGTAAAATGACAAAAAGCGCCTGATCCGCTACAATTGCGGGCATGCTCAAGCTTTGGAACACTCTGCATCGGGCTTTGGAGGAGTTTAAACCCATCAAGGGCAAAAACGTCGGCCTCTATACCTGTGGGCCGACCGTCTACAATCCGGCAACGATCGGCAATCTTCGAACCTATGTATTCGAGGACATCTTGAAGCGCACGCTCGTCTCCCTTGGCTATAAAGTCCATCACGTCATGAACATCACCGACGTCGGCCACTTGGTCGGCGATGGTGACTCCGGAGAGGACAAAGTCGAGAAAGAGGCGGCCAAGCAGGGGAAAGACGCGTGGGACATCGCCAAGATGTACGAGCGCATGTTCGACAAGGACATGATGCGTCTCAACATCATTACGCCCGTCGGCAAAGACCGTCCGCATGCTACCGGCTACATCAAGCAGCAGATCGCACTCGTTGAAAAACTGGAAGACAAGGGATTGACGTACCGCATTAGCGACGGCATCTATTTCGACACCACCAAGTTCGACGGCTACGGCAAGCTCTCCGGCCAGAGAATCGGCGACAAGCAGGCGGGAATCAGGATCGAGCTGAATCGCGAGAAAAAACATCCCACGGATTTTGCGCTTTGGAAGTTTTCTCCTGCCGATGCCGTCCGCCAAATGGAATGGAACTCGCCTTGGGGCCGTGGTTTCCCTGGTTGGCACGTCGAGTGTTCCGCGATGGCCGAGGAATTGCTTGGTCAGCCTTTTGATATTCATTGCGGAGGCGTCGATCACATTGCCGTCCACCACGAGAATGAAATCGCGCAGTCGGAAGCCGCGTACGGCAAACCGCTTGCCAATTATTGGGTGCACGGAGAATTTCTTCTCGTCGACGGCGGCCGCATGGGCAAGAGCGAGGGGAATGCGTATCTTCTCGACGATTTGATCGCCAAAAAATTCGACCCGCTCGCGTACCGATTCTATTGTCTCGGCACCCACTATCGATCCAAACTAAATTTTACATGGGAAGGATTGGAGGGTGCGCAGAATGCATTGCGCAAACTGCAGGTTGAAGCCCGCCGACTTCCGTCGGCGAAGGCCGCAACAAAAGGGGAGTGGATCGAGAAGTTCACGAGTGCTATGTCGGACGATCTGAATTCGTCGGAAGCGCTTGCCGTTGTGTGGGAAATGCTGAAATCCAAAACCGACGAGAAGGAAAAAGCTTCGAACTTGCTCGCGATGGATGAGGTCCTCGGCCTCGGTCTCGCCGGTATCCTCGGCAAACCGATTCAGGCTCCGGGGGAGATCGTCGCGATCGCGGAAGAACGTCAGCTTGCGAGAGAATCCAAGGATTGGAAAAAGTCTGATGAATTGCGCGACAAAATCGCCGCCAAGGGCTGGCTCATCGAGGACGGAAAGAACGGAGGATACGATTTACAGCCACTTTCATAGGAAATCGACACAAAACGGGCTAACAAAGCCCGTTTTGTGTTATACTTCCGACATGTCCGACGGTTTTTTACAGGGGGCCGGAGTGGCTCCGGAAAAGGCACCGGTGCCGGTTGTGACGCCGCCCGTCGAGTCGGCGGCCGTACTTGAGGATGCTCCGCTTCTTGCGGATCGTGCGGCGTTTGAACAGTCCGCAGAACGCAAAGACGAGTTCTTGGAAAAACCGGCGGAAGATGCGCCAACGACGACGGTCGCCGCCGGTTCCACGGCAGTTCCCGTTGCGGAAGCCGCGCCCGCCGTTCCCGCGGATGAAGTCATGATCGAGGTCGAGAAAATCATGGAAGACGGTCTTGGCGACTATGTTGAATCCATGCCGGAAGATGCTCGCCAAAGATTTCTCGCCAAGGGACGCGACGTCTCGACGCAGATCGCCGTGATGGTGCGCGAGCTCAAAGTCGAGATTCGCCGTGTGGTCTCCCTGATCAGCGACTGGCTGCTGACCATCCCGGGAGTTAATCGCTACTTCCTCGAACAGGAAGCCAAAATCAAAACCGACCGCATCATTTCACTTGCTCGTAACCGCAAGGAAGATTCGGAGCGCCAAGTTTAATCCAATCACATGATCCCCCTGTTCCTTCTCCAGCTCGATCTGACGACGCCGATCGCATCGTCGCCGAACTTGCTTGATCCGGTCGTTTTGTTGACGAGTCCGATCGCTTTTCTAGTTTATGGCCTGCTCGCCCTGATCGTAGCCGTCTTTATAACCGTCCAAATCGCCCGCGCCATCAATGTCCGCCGCAATCGCGCCAAAGTTGCGTTCGGACTCAAGGTATTAATGGTCCGCGTGCCAAAAGAATTGAGCGGCGATGAAGCCGGCAAGGATAAATCCCAACAGCAGATTCAGGAATTGGTCGGCGCGATGGCGACCGTATTTGCCACCATCGGCGGAATGAAGGCGCAGCGAGGTTTTGGCTCCTGGTTTGCCGGCCGTAGTGACCTCTTCACGTTTGAGATTGTCTGCCATCGCGACAAAATCAGCTTCTATGTCACCGTTCCGGAAAAACTCCGAGACTTCATGGAACAGCAGATCCATGCACAATATCCAAACGCGCAAATCGACGAAGTTCCCGACTACAATATTTTTTCGCCAAACGGCGTGATCATGGGCAGCTACCTCAAACTGCGCCGTCCCAACTATTTCCCGATCAAGCTCTACACCAAGCTCGAGGCCGACTCGATGAACTCGATTACCAACGCCTTGTCCAAGATCGAGACGGGGGATGGTGTTGCGATTCAATACGTCGTCCGCAGCGCCCGCAAGGAATGGCGCCAAGAGGGGTTGCGCATTGCCCGAGGCATGCAGCAAGGGAAAAAGCTCAAGGATGTCGAGCGCAAGTCTTTTACGAAGCAGGTGACTAAGGAACTCTCGAGTCTCAGTTCGACCAAGTCAAAGGATAAGAAGCCGGACGAAGGCTATCGACTGTCTCCGCTTGAGGAAGAAATGGTGAAAGGCCTTGAGGAAAAAGCCTCGCATGCCGGTCTCGATGTGAATGTGCGCGTCGTCGTCTGCGGAAAAACGCCGGAACGCGCTCAGCGCTATCTGAACGACATCCTGAATGCTTACGGTCAATTCAGTATTTACGAATTTGGCAACAGCTTCAAAAGCGAGATGCCGCGCAAGCAAGCCGGCATTGTCGAGTCCTTTATCTATCGCCACTTTGAAGAGAATCAGCGCATCGTCTTGAACTCCGAGGAGATGGCGACGGTGTATCATTTCCCGTTGCCGACCACGGAAACGCCAAAAATTAACTGGCTTCTCTCCCGCCGCGCTTTGCCGCCGTCGAATCTCCCGAGCGAGGGAATTCTCCTCGGCCAGTCGGAATACCGCGGCCACAATTATCAGATCCGCATGAAGCCGGGGGATCGCCGTCGTCACATGTACATCATCGGTAAGTCCGGTGGAGGTAAATCTGTCTATCAGGCGTCCCTCATCAAACAGGATATCGAGGCCGGCCACGGCGTCTGCGTCATCGATCCGCACGGAGATTTGTGCGATGAAGTCCTCGAGTACGTTCCCAAGGAGCGCGCCGACGACGTCATCTTCTTTGACCCCGCCGATTACTCCCGTCCGATGGGTCTGAACATGCTCGAGTTTGACGAGACGCATCCGGAGCAGAAAACCTTCGTGATCAACGAGATGCTTAAGATTTTCGACAAACTGTACGACCTGAAGTCGACGGGTGGTCCGATGTTTGAGCTCTACATGCGCAATGCGATTTTGCTTCTCATGGAAGACGTCGCATCCGGCTCCACGTTGATGGAGATTCCAAAGGTTTTGGCCGACGAGGAATATCGCAACTTCAAATTGAGCAAGTGTAAATCGCAGGACGTGAAAGATTTCTGGCAAAAAGAGGCGACCAAGGCCGGCGGTGAAGCCTCGCTCGCCAACATGGTTCCGTACATCACGAGTAAACTCACGCCCTTCATCTACAACGACTACATGCGGCCGATTATCGGCCAGCAAAAGAGCGCCTTCAACCTGCGCGATGTCATGGACGGTCAGAAAATTCTCCTGCTGAAATTGTCCAAAGGAAAAATCGGCGATTTGAATGCCTATCTCATCGGCATGGTCTTGGTCGGCAAGATTTTGATGGCCGCTCTCGCTCGCGGCGACATGGATCAGAAAGACCGCAAGGACTTTTACCTCTACATCGACGAGTTCCAGAACTTTCTCACCGATTCGATCAGCGCAATTCTTTCCGAAGCCCGCAAATACGGTTTGAACCTGATTATCGCCCACCAATTTATCGGTCAGCTCGAGGGCAAGGGAGGGGATACGATGATTCGCGATGCTATTTTTGGAAACGTCGGCACCATGGTCGCGTTCCGTATCGGCGTGGAGGACGCGGAATTCCTTTCCAAAGAATTTACCCCCGTCTTCAGCGATTATGATCTGGTGAATGCCGAGGCGTTTACCTGCAATATCAAGATGCTGATCGACAATACGGCTTCGCGTCCCTTCAACATGAAGCCGATCATGCCGCAGCGTCCAAAAGACAAGGAGCTTTCCAAGATGATCAAGGAGCTCTCGCGTTACAAATTTGGCCGCAAGCGTGAATTGGTGGAAGCGGAAATCCTGGAGCGCCGTGAAGCGGTCATGGAAGCGGAGAGTGGGGATGACTTCAAGATATAATGTGGTATCCTATTGCTAAGAAGTCGCGGGAGGAATAAAAACAAAAACAATCTATGGAAGAATCAAATGACATCCTCGATGAGGGGGTTGTTATGGAAGAAGGGGAAGCTCCCGCGTTATCGGGGGCCGAGACCAAGCTTGCGCTCGCTTTGCGCGTTGTTCGCGACTTAAAATCGCGTTTGGACAACTTGGAGCGCCTCCTTGAGAGTCGCTCGGAATCCGCCGACATGGATTCGTACAGCATGTCCTCAACCGATGAGTCTTCATTCGGATCGTTTGAAGGCCGTTCCATCGAGGGCGTATTCGATGGCGAGCACATGGTCGGAGAAGATGGCCGTCAATACGCCGTACCGCCAAACTACGCCTCAAAGTCGAAGCTGGTCGAAGGCGACTTGCTCCGCCTCACTATCAGCGAGAACGGCCGCTTCCTCTTCAAACAAAAAGGCCCGATCGAGCGTCAGCGCCTCGTCGGCTCGCTCATGCAGGATGAATTGTCCGGCGATTGGAAGGTCGTTGCCGGCGGAAACGGCTACAACGTCCTCGCCGCAGCGATCTCGTTTCATAGAGGAGAGGTTGGCGATGAAGCCGTCATTCTTGTACCAAAAAGTGCTCCATCCAGCTGGGCTGCCGTTGAGAACATGATCAAAAAAGACGGGTCGGAATGGTAGGCGTTCCGTAAGGCGCGCCTTTGTGTTTAGATAGGGCCGATCCCTATGCCGTCTTTGTCCCAAAAATACCGTCCACAGACGTTCGCGGATGTCACGGGCCAAGCCCATGTGACCGATACCCTCGCCAAGGAAGTGGCGACAGGTAAACTCGGTCACGCGTTTCTTTTTTGCGGTCCGCGCGGTGTCGGGAAGACGACGACGGCCCGCATTTTTGCCAAAGCCCTCAACTGTTTGAATCCAAAAGACGGTGAACCCGATAATTCCTGCGAGCGATGCGTCGCCGCCAACGAAGGACGCCAGATCGATTTGATAGAAATGGACGCCGCAACCCACACCGGCGTCGAGACGGTCCGCGAATCCATCATCGAGCACGTTCGATTTGCTCCGATGGGCGGTGCGCGCAAGGTCTACGTCCTCGACGAGGCCCACATGCTCTCGTCCGCGTCATGGAATGCGCTTTTGAAGACACTGGAAGAACCTCCTCCATACGCATTCTTCATTCTCGCGACGACCGAATGGCACAAAGTTCCCGCCACCATCGTTTCACGTTGCCAACGCTTCGAATTCAAGCGCGTTCAAGACGATGTCATGCGCGAACGTGTCGAGTTTATCGCCGCGCAAGAAGGATGGAAGATTGATGAAGAGGTGACCAAGCTCATCGTCTCCCGCGCCGACGGCTGTGTGCGCGATGCAGAGACGCTTCTCGGCCAACTCGGAGGTCTCGGCGAGAAGCACCTGACGCTCGACGTCGCCCAGCTCGTCATCCCTCCCGGCCACTTGCCCGCCGCCGCAGCTCTCGTCGGCTTCTGGTCCCGTCGCGACCACGTCGGAGCCATCAATGAAGCCCAACGCCTCGCCGATGAAGGCTTGCCTCTACTTCCATTGTTCGATGACTTAATTACGATCGTCCGCAAACTCCTCGTCGCTTCGGCTGATCCGACTCTCGTCGACAAATGGTCCAAAGGAACAGAGGACGAACGCGCGATGGTTCCACTCATCGGCAAATTTGAACCCGGAGAACTAAATGACATGGCGCTTTTGTTATTCGAGCGCCGCAAGGATGCAAAGTCAGGTATCGATGCGTTGTTTGCGCTCCAACTCGCGGGGACGATCGTTGCTGGGGGATTGCTAAAGAACGCTGGCACCGTCGCTCCGCCTCCTACTGTCATTGCGAGCAGAAGCGAAGCAATCTCTGCCCCTGCACCCAAGATTGCTTCGTCGCCCGAGGCTCCTCGCAATGACATAGTCGAACCAATACCTGAACCCACCCCCGTCCCAAAAGCCGAACCCAAAACAAATCAGTCCCTTCCCGTTGAAACCGTCCCCTCATCCGTCGATTTGAACACCGTCCGCATGAAGTGGGCCGCGATCATTCGCGCGGTCGATGAAATCAACCACTCCTTGCCCTTCATTCTCAAGATCAGCAAGCCGGAAATGATTCAGGGGAGTACCGTCGTCATCCGTTTCCAGTACGGATTCCACCGCGACAAAATTATTTCCGATCCGCGCAATCGGAAAACCGTAGAAGACGCCGTCCGACTCGTCATGGTCAACGACACGCTCAACATCGACGGCATTGTCGGAGAAGATGTGGCCGCGGCAGAGGAGAGAAGTCAGGATATAGTCGGAAATATCTTGAAAGCGTTCGGTGGTTCCGTTGTCGAGTCCTAATATGCAGGTCAATTCCAAACAATTAGCAGGAACACATGTCGTGACGCGAGGAGGCCAGTCACTCGGCAAGCTCGCAAGTTTGGATTTGGATGCGGACACGGGTCATCTTGTCGCTATTCATGTGAGTTCCGGCATCGTGAAAGGTTTATTGAACGATGAACTCGTCATCGCGTGGAACCAAGTCATGGAAATCACGCCTGAAAAAATCATCGTAAGCGATACGGCGATTCCCGTCGGCTCTTCCGCTGTCGCGACCGCTTGATATGGACGCGCGTGTCTCGCGGATCAAAGCGATGGCTCTCTACGACGCCATGGCTTATCCGCCCACCGCGCCAGAACTGGATGCGTCTTCTGTTCCAGCTCCGATCGAGCCGCCATTCAAACTCATCCGAGGCCGAGTCGTGTTCGACGGTCGCGAAAATCTGATCTTGGAACACGAGCGTCGCGAGAAATTGTTTCCCGCAAAAGTTCGACGCGCGCAAACCGTCGCCAAATTTCTCGCGGGCCTCTCGGGAGTCCGCTTTGTCGCGCTTTGCAATACGACAGCGCTTGCCCATGCGAGCGAAGACGGCGATCTCGACTTCTTTGTCATCACCCGCAAAGGCACCATCATGCAAACCCGCGGCTGGTCGACCTTGCGATTCGCCGGCTCCCGCCCCGGCACGCATGATTCCGACCGCGACGCCGTCTGCCTCTCCTATTTTGTCGACGACTCCGCCCTCGACCTCTCGTCGCACATGCTGCCCGGCGATGATCCCTACTTCCGTTTCTGGTTCCTCTCGCTTTTACCCTTATTCGACGATGGCGTCGCTACCGATCTCTGGAAAGCCAACGCTTCGATCCTGTCGCACCATCCCAATGCCCGGCCTTGGATCGTCGCAGAAGATCTCCGTGTCCATCGTCCTTGGTGGCGTTTGCCGACAGTATCGTTTCTCGACCCGCTCGCCTCCCGTTTGCACGAGCGTATAATCTCTTCGAAGCTAAAAGCGATGCGCAATCAAGACACTCGCGTCATCATCAACGCGCATGTCCTCAAATTCCACGCTGACGACGGCCGCGAGCTGTTCCGATCAAGAGCCGAGGAGACCTGTAAAAAATATGGAGTTTCGTAATTGGTCGTGGCGCCTCGCACTTCTTGTTCTGCCATGGCAGACGCATCTTATTTTTATAAACGGGTTCCTTATTTACTTATCGTGGTTACCGATGCTCGTTTGCATCTACCTCGCGTTAGTGATTTCTCCGAGGCCGAAATTAAATCGACGTAACAAGCTTGCAATCTTAGGCTTTGTCGCGCTCGTTCTCGTCTCAATGGTCAGCGCATTTCCCGTTGCTACATGGCAGTGGTGGATTCAAGCCCTTCTTCTGACAGGATTTGCTTGGTCACTGACTCGTCTCAACGTCGATCTGCACGACTTGCTCACTTGGTCGGTCATTTCAATCATCCCTCACGCCCTTCTCGCAATTCAGCAGGGGATGACGCAGCATGTATTTGGCTCCACGCTACTCGGCATCGCCCCGCAAGATCCGATCACACGCGGCGTTGCCGTTGTCGAGTCCGCCGGTGTTCGATTCCTACGCGCGTATGGCGGAATGCCGTATCCGAATATTCTTGGAGGTTACCTTGTCTTTGCTTTGCCCGCCTCAATTTGGCTTGCTTATCGAAACAGACTTTGGATCATCGCCTCAAGCTTGTTCGCTATCGCCCTCGTCCTCACGCATTCCCGATCCGCATGGATCGCTTGCGCCGTTCTCCTCATCGCTCTCGCTTGGAAGTATCGAAAGTCCCTTCCTGACAAACGTGCGCCGCTCGTCGTCCTCGCTTCACTCGTCGTCGCCATTATCTGGCAATGGCCTTTGCTTCACACTCGAGTCACTGCAGAAGGCCGACTTGAAGCGCGTTCCGTTTCCGAGCGCGTCGCAGGTACGCAGGCTGGCATTACGATCTTCCGTGAACATCCTTGGACCGGCATCGGTCTGAACGCTTTTAGTGCTACGCTTCCCAACTACGCACTTCCGCACAGCATTCCGCTACTCATTCTGGCAGAGACCGGAGTAATAGGATTCGGCGCGCTCCTTCTACTCGGATCTCTTTTTTGCACATCAACAATCGTCAGACGAGATCGTCTCCTCCTAATGATCTTGCCAGTCGCGATTCTCGCCGCACTTGACCATTATCTTTGGTCCTACTGGTCCGGCCATGTGTTATTAGCTTTGCTGACGGTTTGGATGTGTCTTGGGGTTGACAAGAGCGCCAAAATAACGTAAATCTATCAGGCTCTAACAAAGGAGATTGTGTGGACTTAAGCGATAGGAAACCGTTCGGCTCCTCGATTCCTCCAAAGGCAGAGCAGGGTATCATGGGACGATACCCGAGCCGCCGTCCCTCCAATCCGGTCCTCGTGCCGGCTTATGAGGAAGGCCAGCTGAAGCTGCTGCGTCTCATGTTCCATCACCTGCCGGATGGCGTCGTGGCGACCGATCCGCTCGGGATCATCACCGATGCCAACCCGGCCGCACTCGATTTGTTCGGCCTTGCGCTCGGCGACTTGGTCGAGACTCCGATCTTTTCCCATCTCGAGGACGAGTACGGCGTTTCCCTGGCCGATGCCATCGGACGCCAGGTCTCCGATTATCGCTTCATCCGCAATCGGCACGTCTTCATCAAGCGGAAGGACGGCACGCGCCGTTCCTGCACGCTCTGCGTCGGTCCGCTGGTCGAGGAGGGACAGATCCTCCGCGCCTTTGGCGTCTTCCGCGACCGCACCGAGCTCGAGAAGCTCGTGGAGATCGACGAGAAGACCGGTCTGCTCAACGAGCGCGCGTTCCTCAAGCGCGTCGACGAGCAGATTCGCATGGCTCGCCGCAAGAACGAGCCGATGGCGATGGTCTACATCGATATGCGGCGCTTCAAACCGCTGAACGACCGCTACGGCCATGCCGAGGGCGACCGCGTGCTAAAGAAGGTCGGCCAGCTCCTGGACGAGACCATCTTCGTCACCGACTTCAAGTCGCGTCTGCATGGAGACGAGTACGCCGTTCTCCTGACCCGCATCAACCGCGGCGATGTCGAGAAGGCGGTCGCAAAGCTCGCCAATGCGATCAGCTTTGATATCGAGCTGGTCGACCCGCACACCGGCCGTATCGAAAAGGTCGACATTCGGGCCGACATCGGTGCCGTCTGGCGCGAGGGGCTCTACATCCCCGACGCCAAGTCCCTGCTCGAGCTCGCCGACAGGTGCATGTTCACCTGCAAACGCCGCGTGAAGGAAGGGGAACAGCTCTCCTGCTTCATCGAGTACGAAGAACACTGACTGATAGCCCCGCACCTCATCTGGTGCGGGGCTTTCGAAATCTTGACGGTTAGCCTTTTTTTAGTATAAAACTACGTTACTTATATGAACTTACGCCCTCTGGCAGACCGCCTCATTATCGAGGCCGGCAAGAAAGAAGAGACGACCGCATCGGGCTTGTTTTTGCCCGACACAGCCGCCAAGGAACGTCCGGAACAAGGCAAAGTTATTGCGATCGGTCCCGGCCGTCTCGACGAAAAAGGTGTTCGCATTCCGATGAGCGTCAAAATCGGTGACACGATCGTCTTTAAGAAATACTCACCCGATGAAGTCGAGATCGACAAAAAAGAATATCTTGTCATTTCCGAATCCGATGTTCTCGCCGTAATTGAATAATATATGTCAAAAGTCATTTTCTTTAATGAGGAGGCACGTCAGGCTCTGAAGCGCGGTGTCGACAAACTCGCCAACGCCGTCAAAGTCACGCTCGGTCCAAAGGGTCGCAATGTCGTGATCGACAAAGGCTACGGTTCGCCGACGATTACGAAGGACGGAGTCACGGTCGCCAAAGAAGTGGAACTCGAAGACAAGATCGAGAACATGGGCGCCGAGCTCGTGAAGGAAGTCGCTTCAAAGACGAATGACGTCGCCGGCGATGGAACAACGACCGCCACGGTTCTCGCTCAAGCGATGATTGCGGAAGGAATTAAGAATATTACGGCTGGTGCTTCACCGCTCGCGGTCAAACGCGGCATTGAGAAATCCGTCGAAGCGCTTGTCGCCCAGCTTCGCGACAAAGTCGCTCAGCCTGTCACGGGAAGCATGATCGAGAACGTCGCTTCAATCTCGGCCAACGACAAAGAAATCGGCAAAACGATCGCGGAAATTGTCGCCGAGATGGGAAAGGAAGGCGTTATCACGGTTGAAGAGGGTCAATCATTCGGCATCGTAAAAGAAGTCGTGAAAGGTCTCCGCATCGATAAAGGATATGCCTCGCATTACATGGTCACCAACGCCGACCGCATGGAAGCCGAGTACGCCGACCCGATGATTCTTGTCACCGACAAAAAGATTTCTTCCGTGAACGACATTTTGCCGTTGCTGGAAAAAGTTTTGAAAGCCGGACGTAAAGAACTCGTTATCATCGCCGATGATATCGACGGAGAAGCATTGACGACGCTTGTCATGAACAAGCTCCGCGGAATCTTCAACACGCTCGCGATTAAAGCTCCGGGCTTTGGCGATCGCCGCAAAGAAGTGTTGCAAGACATCGCGATTGTCACCGGTGCCACGTATATTTCGGAAGAAGTCGGCCGCAAACTTGAATCTGTCGAGCTGGAAGATCTCGGAAGTGCACGCAAAGTCATCTCGCTGAAAGATGCGACGACCTTCGTCGACGGTAAAGGCGACAAAGCGCTTATCGAAGCTCGCGCGACGACGATCAAGAAGCAAATCGAGACAACGGACTCGTCCTTCGACAAGGAAAAACTCGAGGAACGCTATGCCAAACTCATGGGCGGCGTTGGCGTGATCAAGGTTGGTGCTGCGACGGAAGTAGAAATGAAAGAAAAGAAACATCGCATTGAAGACGCGATCGCTGCGACGAAAGCGGCTATCGAAGAAGGGATTGTGCCTGGCGGCGGCGTCGCACTTCTTCGTGCAGCCGTCGCTCTCGACTCCGTGAAAGCGGAGGGAGAGGAAATGATCGGTGTGAAATTGATGCGCCGTGCGATCGAAGAACCGCTTAAGATCATCGCCAATAACGGAGGCAAAGATGGCTCCGTCGTTGTCGAAGAAGTGAAGAAGCTCACAGGAAACATGGGCTACAACGCGGAAGCCGACCGGTATGAGGACATGGTTGCCGCCGGAATCATCGATCCGGCCAAGGTAACGCGCTTCGCCCTTCAGAACGCCGCCTCGGTCGCCGCATTGTTCCTGACAACGGAGTGCGTGATCTCGGAGAAGCCAAAGAAGGATGAATCGGCTCACGATCATGGCGGCGGAGGAATGGGCGGGATGGGCGGAGGAATGGGTTTTTAAGCCAAAAATGGGCCACAAGCCCATTTTTGCTTGATCACTCGTTCGATTTCCTGTATAATGCTCCCCGTATGGAAAACAACACGCAATCCGAGCACTCCTCACACGAGGCTCCGAAGCCCGCTACCGCCGTTCCGCATTTCGACAAGAAAGACATTGACGACAACAAAGTCTTGGCCGCGTTGTCCTATCTCTGGATTCTCGTCTTCATTCCGCTCTTCCTTAAAAAGGATTCCAAGTTCGCCCAAGAGCACGCCAAGCAGGGTTTGGTCATGTTCATCATCGGCTTGGTCGGCATGTTTATCTTTTGGATCCCGTTGATCGGCTGGCTTCTCTGGCTCGTTCTCGTGATCTTGAACCTCATCGCTATCATCAAGTGCTTGATGGGTGAATTCTGGGAAGTGCCCGTTCTCGGCGCCCTCCGCAAGAACATCAACATCTAATCCGAAAGACAAAAAAACCGCTGGACATCCGGCGGTTTTTTTGTTAGTATTGAATTATTAATCTCTATGTCGAATCCCTTTGAAGGACTTCAAGGCGCTGAATCTGTTACGCAGGAAGCTCGCGAGCAGCGGCTTGAGCATGATTTGCGTAAAGAAATCGGCGAAGTCTTCAACCATCTTGTCGCCTCGTCGATCGGAGAAGGGGAGCAGGGAATTGTCGTATCGTTCAATAGTCCGGCTTTCGCGGGTATCTGCGCCAAATATCAGAAGCTTGGATATGACGGAACAGAGTTCCGTAGATTGCAGGAAATCTACGCGGCTGGAAAACAAGTTCCACGTCCATATTTTGAAATGAGTGAAAAGAACATGTTTGTGATGGAGCGTGTCCCGGAGGCACAGAATCTGGAAGAACTGATGAAGAAGGGTTATAAATTTACTCGGGAGATCGCGGAGGATGTGGAAGAGATCGCAAAAGATTTTTGCGAGGATTTCAACCATAATGACTTTTTTCCAAGAAATATCCTCCTCGAATCGCCCGTCATTGAAAACGGCATTGTAATCAGTGGAACGCCAATCATCATCGATTTTAATAAGTCGGCTCAGGGAAAGTCCGATGAATACCAGAGGGTAAAAGGCTGGTTTCGCAACCGGATGGCCACCTCTTGACAAAATCGGATTTTTCGTATTAACTTAGCGGTTCCTTCAGTACCTTCAAAGGAGACTCCGTGTACGAGACCAATGTTTCCGAGGCTCTCAAGACCCTTTCGCAGCTCGCGATCGGGGAAGGTGAGCACGGAATCGTGTTTCGCCTCCCCGGCGTCGAGGACATCTGTGGCAAGTACCACAAGCTCGGCTACGCGCCCCACGAGTACGACATGCTCGTGAAGGCGTATGAGGCCGGCTGCTCGGTTCCGGAACCGCAGGGAGAGGCTCTCTCTCAAGCGGTGTTCCTGATGGACATCGTCTACGGCTCCACGATCGAGCAGCTTCTCCAGCAGGGGAAGCGCTTCTCGCAGGAGATCGTAGAGGAGTGCGTCGCGATCACCGCCGAATTCAACCAGCGCTTCACGCATCGTGACCTGTACCCCAGGAACATGATGCTCGAGTGCTGGAAGGAGAGGGACGGCGTCATCGTCACCGGAGACCCCGTCATCATCGACCTGTACCTTGCGCGAACCGGCCCCTCCAAGGAGTGGTATCAGGTTCGCCCCTGGTTTCACGGTCGAACCGTCTGAGCAAGCCCGCCGTCCCTATCTGGGTCGGCGGGCTTCTTCTTTTTCATGAAAAACGCTAAGCTTCCGCCATGCTGGAAGAGCTTCTAACCCGTACAACCGATCTCCGCGCCAAAGTCGATGAGGCTTGGCGTATTTTGCAATTGGATGCCGTAAAGAAGGAAATGGCCGCTCTCGAAGTCGAGACCATGGCCCCGGACTTCTGGTCCGATCAAGAGCGTGCCAAACGCGAATCGCAGAAGCTTTCAGAGCTCAAAAAAGAGTACGACGCTTGGAACAATGTGCGCATGGCTGCGATGGACACTCAAGAGTTGATCGGCATGGCCATGACCGACAAAGACGAGTCCGTTTCCGCGGGCGTCGAGAAGCGTCTCGGCGAGCTCGAGAAGCAATACATCGACCTCGAATTCACTCTCTTATTCTCCGGGGATTACGACGAGAAAAACGCCATCCTCTCGATCCACGCCGGCGCCGGCGGTACCGACGCCCAAGACTGGGCCGAGATGCTCATGCGCATGTTTTTTCGATACGCCGAGAACAAAGGCTGGCAAGTTCGCTTGCTCGACGAGTCACGTGGCGGAGAAGCCGGCATCAAGTCGGCCACATTCGAAATCACCGGCCGCTACGCCTACGGCCATCTCAAATCGGAGCACGGCGTCCACCGCCTCGTGCGCCAATCACCCTTTAACTCCGACGCCCTTCGCCAAACATCATTCGCATTAGTCGAAGTCGTCCCGGAAATCGATGAAACCATCGACATTGAAGTCGATCCCAAAGATTTGCGCATCGACACCTTCATGAGCGGCGGCAAAGGCGGCCAATCGGTGAACACGACCTATTCCGCCGTCCGTATCGTGCACCTCCCGACCAAGATTACGGTGACGTGCCAGAACGAACGCTCCCAAACCCAGAATCGCGAAACCGCGATGAAGATTTTGAAGTCAAAACTTTTGAAACTGAAGGAAGAAGAATTACAGAGACAGAAACAGAAGCTTCGCGGCGAATTCCAAAGCGCCGAGTGGGGGAGCCAGATTCGCTCCTACGTTATCCATCCGTATCATATGGTTAAGGACCATCGGACCGGCGTCGAAACGGCGGATACCGATGCCGTGCTTGGAGGCGATCTCGACCGTTTTGTCGAAGGGTATCTCCGAGCCCAAGCCGAGGGCCGCGACCTCCGGGCCGAGTTAAACGCTGAAGTCTAATGAATCCCACTGAAATAAAGCAGGTCCTATCGGAACTAGGCGGCACGGCCAACAAGGGCCTTGGCCAGCATTTTCTGATCGACAAAATGACGCTATCGACCATTGTCGATGAAGCCGAGATCGAGGCAGGGGATCGTGTCCTTGAAGTTGGGCCGGGGCTTGGGGTGCTGACGGGTGCTCTCATAGAAAAAGGCGCCACGGTCGAAGCCATCGAACGCGATCGCCGTTTCGTCGGCTATCTGGGAAACAAGCTCCCGAAGCATCTCAAGGTCACCCAAGCCGATGCGGCAAAATTTGATTGGGATACGATCGTCGGAAAAGGGAAGTGGAAGTTCGTCTCGAACCTTCCGTATTCGATGACATCGCTCGCGCTCCGCAAAGCGCTTTACGGAAAGAATCCGCCGACCAATCTCGTCGTCTTGATACAGCGTGAAGTCGCCGAGCGTATCCTCGCGCGTGATCAAAAGCACTCCCTCGTCTCCCTCATGGTCGCCTTCGCATCGCACGAAACCCAGCTCGTCCGTCGCGTCGCCGCCGGTGCCTTTTTCCCGCCGCCCAAGGTCGAGTCCGCCGTGCTTCGTGTGAGCCCAATGTCGCACAAGGAGCGGCTGGCGGTCTGGGGAATCGACACGGAAAAAGTGATGGCCGTGGCCAAGCTTGGCTTTGCTCATCCTCGCAAATTTCTCTCATCGAACCTCGGTCAGAAAGCCGATACTTGGTTGATCACCGCGACAACGCTAGGCCTGAATCCTAAGGCTCGCGCAGAAGACCTCCGTCCGGAAGATTGGGTGCGCCTCACTTTGAGCCTTAGTCTAGGCCAGAAATGACCAAGTCCTAGGTCCTTGACAGACCTTAGGCGTTTCATTAAACTTCCGTCACATCTTGAACTCCACGAGGATAACCTGTGGACGTTCCTGCGACGCTTTGACAATAGAAGAGTGATTGGAAAGATCTGGTCTTCCCACCCAAAGCGCTCACGCGTGGAGGGGTGGGCCCGTCAAAACGGCGCAAGCTTTTTTTGACGGGTTACATGATCCCAACGTTCCGCCAGGGACGTTGTGGGTTTTAACTGAGAGTTTGATCCTGGCTCAGGATGAATGCTGGCGGCGTGCCTAAGGCATGCAAGTCGAACGAATCATTGCAACAGGTGATGGTTAGTGGCAAACGGGTGCGTAACACATTGGTATCTGCCTCGTAGTCGGGCATAACGTTCCGAAAGGGACGCTAATTCCACGATGGTCTCGCAAGAGTAAAGTCGCAAGACGCTACGAGAGGAGCCTATGGCCTATCAGCTAGTTGGTGAGGTAATGGCTCACCAAGGCTATGACGGGTAGGGGGTGTGAGAGCACGACCCCCCTCACTGGGACTGAGACACTGCCCAGACACCTACGGGTGGCTGCAGTCTGGAATATTCGGCAATGGGCGAAAGCCTGACCGAGCGACGCCGCGTGCAGGAATAAGGGCTTCGGTCCGTAAACTGCTTTTGTCAGGGACGAATCATGACGGTACCTGAAGAATAAGAGGTTGCTAACTCTGTGCCAGCAGCAGCGGTAATACAGAGACCTCAAGCATTATCCGGATTTATTGGGCGTAAAGGGTCCGCAGGTGGCTTTTCACGTCGCTGGTTAAATGTTGGGGCTCAACCCTAACACCGCCAACGATACGGATTAGCTCGAGCATGGGAGAGGTACGCGGAATTACTGGTGTAGTAGTAAAATGCGTTAATATCAGTAAGAACACCAAATGCGAAGGCAGCGTACTGGAACATTGCTGACACTCAGGGACGAAAGCGTGGGGAGCGAAAGGGATTAGATACCCCTGTAGTCCACGCCCTAAACGATGGATGTTAGATTTTGGGAGTATCGACCCTCCCAGAGTCGGTTAAAATAGCTAACGCATTAAGCATCCCGCCTGGGGAGTACGGCCGCAAGGCTAAAACTCAAAGGAATAGACGGGGACCCGCACAAGCAGAGGAGCATGTGGTTTAATTCGATGGTAAGCGAGGAACCTCACCTAGGTTTGACATACAGCTGCAAGCTGGTGGAAACATCGGCCGCCTTCGAGGGTGCTGTACAGGTGCTGCATGGTTGCCGTCAGCTCGTGTCGTGAGATGTACCGTTAAGTCGGGTAACGAGCGCAACCCCCATTTCGTGTTGATTTTTCACGAGAGACTGCCTCGGATAACGGGGAGGAAGGTGGGGATGACGTCAAATCAGCATGGCTCTTACACCTAGGGCTACACACGTGCTACAATGGCCAGGACAATGGGTTGCCAAGCCGCAAGGCGGAGCTAATCCCACCAAACCTGGCCCCAGTTCGGATTGGGGGCTGCAATTCGCCCCCATGAAGCCGGATTTGCTAGTAAACGCCTATCAGCCACGGGGCGTTGAATACGTTCTCGGGTCTTGTACTCACCGCCCGTCAAGTCAAGAGAGTTGGATATGCCCGAAGGCCTCGATGAGAGGACGAAGGTAGAGCCAGCAATAGGGACTAAGTCGTAACAAGGCATCCGTAGCGGAAGCTGTGGATGGATCACCTCCTTTCTAGGGAGTTTTCAGTCCTGACCTTCGGGTCGGACTAAACAACCGAAGGTCGATTCTAAACTATTCGTGACATCCTCGAAGGTGTCATGAATAAGTAGATTCACGGTCGGACCGGTCCTCCAATCACTCTTCTATTGCCCAAGCGCGCAAAGAAAGAACATGCCCCAAAAGGGCGTGTTTTTCGTTGCCTTCGAAGTTCAAACGATTGACAAAAGGCTCAAATAGTGGTAAACAAACCCGTCCCACAAACACGGAGGTAACGGAATGGGAAAAGCGTTCTTTCTGATCGTGGACGATGACCCGGTTCTCAATCGGGCCTACATGCGCATGGCGGGCAGGTACTTTCTGGAAAGCGGCCGTCAGATCGAGACGCTTACCGCGCACAGCGGTCCCGAGGCGCTCAAGATCACCGAGGAGAAGCGGTCGGCGTTCCCGGACGCGGAGTGGGGACTCCTGTCCGATTACGACATGCCGGACATGACCGGCGCCGAGCTCATCGACCGTCTCGACAAAAAACTCGGTATCAAGCTCGTGTGGCGCCTCGTCATTACGGGAGCGCTCGACGACGCCCGCAAGGCCGAGATCGAGGCCAAGCAGTCCTTCGTCGACCAGAAGCCCATCGAGAAGAAGGATTTCGAGAGCTACCTCTACACCTTCATGATGAGCCTCGCGTAGAGGCTGCTGACACCCCCGCTCCGATCACTTCGGGGCGGGGGTTTGTCGTTCCGTTGACGTTCGGCCGGTCTTTCGTTAATATCTTCGCACGTTGTTTTGCGCGCATAGCTCAGTTGGTTAGAGCGTCACATTGACATTGTGAAGGTCCGTAGTTCGAATCTACGTGCGCGCACCATGCATAACCCCGCCCACAAGGCGGGTTTTTGCATGCCAAATCCCAAAATGCTATAATGTCTTCATCGCTTAATCACAAAATCAAAAGTCCTTTTTTCGCACGTATGTCTGACGCCCTTACAAAGAAACCGGCTCGCCGACGCTCCGCCAAGGCTGGCGCATCGCCAATCCCTTGCGGTCCCGGCTCCACTTGCGGTCATGACAGCTGTTCCGGCCCCTCATGCCGCGTCCGCTATGTCGGGCCGGTTTCCAGTCTCGGCGATCATCATGCCTATACAGCCTCGCGCGGATCGACCCATATCTGGGCCGCCGCGTTGATCACATCGCTTGCCCTCGTTGTCACAGGCACGGTCGCCTTCCAATCCGCGGAAGCCTCGCAAAACAAACAAGCACAGATCCTGTCCAAGCAGAGCGCCTCACGCGCCGACATCGCCGAGCTCAAAGAGATGATGCGCCGCATCGACGGCAAGCTCGACAAAGTCTTGGGTGCCAACGCTCCGTCAAACGAGCAATTGATGAAAAAGATCATGCCGGTAGAGGGTTCCGCTATCCCGACCAATACGCTCCCCAACAACTAATCAACAATCAAAAACCCCGCCATCAGGCGGGGTTTTTGTTGGCTCCGAGACCAGGATTCGAACCTAGATACACTGCTCCAGAGGCAGTAGTCCTACCGTTAGACGATCTCGGAATGATCGATTTGTGTCGAGATAGTACGAGAAATCCCGCGAGTCGTCAACCGTTTCCTTACCCAACGATCTCCTTGAACCTCGCCCGATAAAACACTTTGCGAAGGAACATGAACAATGACGACTTGATGGTAAGTCGATGAAACAGGCTTGCCACGGCAGTCGTACCGAGCGTGATGATGAAGCCCTTGTTCTCGATATTGAACGGTTTGAGATCCTTCCCGTATAAAGCGGCGAGCACGTTCTTTGTGAGAACGCCGGCCATCTGCATGGCGGCCTGTGCCGTTTTAGGCACGACGGCGTTATGGAGTCGGAACGAGGCGACGTCGCCGGCGACAAAAATATCCGGACCAAGATGCATGTAATTATCGACGATAAGATATCCGTGATTGGTTTCCGGCTCCGGTGCGATAGGAACCGTATTCGCCTCAATACCCGCGGCCCAGACGGTCATGTCGCTTTGAATGCGTTTGCCGGAATTCGTGACAATCGTATGGTCCTCGACGCGCGCAACCGGGTCGCCGACGCTAACGACGATTCCCTGACGTTTAAGTTCTGCGGCAACGTGATCGACGAGGGTTGTAGAAAAGCCCGGCAAGATTTGCGGTGCCGCTTGAACAAGCGTGAGTGAAAGAGACACGCTTCCGAGTTTAGGATTCTCGCGTACCTGCTTCTCGGCATAACGTTTCAAGGAAAAGACCGCCTCAATACCCGTCGGCCCACCTCCGATCACCGCTGCCGTACCCCCTCCCTGTTCGAGCAAAGCCTTAACAGCTCCATGGATGCGTCTGACATCTTCCTCGACTTTGAGCGGTAGGCAGCACTCCTGCGTTCCGGGGATTCCATAAAACGCGGTATGCGCGCCTTGGCAAAGCAGGAGCACGTCATAGCCGACGGACTTTATGTCATCCGCCGTTTCAACGATCACGCGGCGTTCCTCGCGCACAACTTCCGACGCCTTGCCTTGAATGAAAGAAAAACCGCTACGTCCGGCAATCTCGTCGATCGGGTGCGTAATCTCATCCATCTTCATATCGCCCGCAAGCACGTCGACGAGCCACGGCGTAAAGACAAAACGAGGCCGCGGATCGACGAGAAAGATCTGCTCGTCGGCATGACAACGTCGCGCCAAGTTCCGAGCCGTAAGAAGTCCGGCAAATCCGGCTCCGATGATGACGATGCGTTTGGACATAGATAGCATTATACGTCATTGCGAGGAGTCCGACGACGAAGCAATCTTGAGCGATGATGCGGGATCAAGATTGCTTCGTCACGTTCGTTCCTCGCAATGACAAATGTTACTTTTTACTAAAATACTCATTCGCCCTCTGCAGACTCTCAAACGTCCCCGCATCCGTCCAAAACCCGCGTATCGGTTTTGCCGCCAACTGTCGCTTTTGTAGATACGCGTTGTTCACATCAACAATTTCAAGCTCTCCGCGTCCCGACGGTCGGAGATTGCGAATAATGTCGAACACGCCGCTGTCATAAATGTAGAGACCGGCCTGTGCAAAGTTTGTTTTGGGATTCTGCGGTTTTTCCTCGATCGACAGGACATGTCCAAACGAGTCGACCTCGACGACGCCAAAGCGATGCGCGTCCGGAACCGGCTTGTAAAACGTCATTGCGCCACTTTGGAATGTGCTGATCGGTGCGCTGAAGTTATCCTCGAACAAGTTATCGCCTAAGATGACGGTGACATGGTCATCTCCAACAAAATCTTCAGCCAAAGCGAGCGCATGCGGAATCCCGCCGGCCTCGTCCTGAACGCGATACGTGAGTCGGCACCCGAGCTTATAGCCGCTTCCGAGTAGGTTCATGAAATGCCCCGCATGATCTGGTCCCGTAACGATCATGATTTCCCTGATGCCCGCATCAAGCAATGTCTGCAGGGGATAGAGCACCATCTGCTTGTCTCCAATCGGCAACAGGTGCTTGTTGGTGATATTTGTGAGCGGTGCAAGACGCGTACCTTTTCCGCCGGCGAGGATCACACCCTTCATTCGCTTGCCGGTCGACGGCGCACTCACGCGTTCTGCATTCTGCTGGGGGTTAGCAAGAAAGCTCGGTACGACAGGTCGTTCGCTCGCACGTTTGGCGGCTGCATACTTCATCATTGTATCGCGGAGCGCGACGTCGATCGGACGCATTTCAATTCCAAGCGCTTTCAAGCGATCGCTTTGCATGATGTTGTTCGAGCGCTTCTTCGTTGCAAGTCCTTTTGCGACGAGATCTTCTTCACGAATCCATTCCGTCGTATGTGTCGGATCGACCAGCTCGCGATACAAGTTCAGCAAATCGCGATGGCGCATGATGCCCGGATTCACGGTATGGAAAACTCCGGTGCCACGTTTCTGAATGATTTTGTAGCAGGCATCGACCAAGTCGCTGATCACGGTCGCGCTATTGGCGACGTCGATGATCTGTTTGTACTTCACGAGTTTGTCGATGAGGTTGCGCGGGCTCGGCACATCATCGATCGGCATGCGCAAGCGGGCGATCGCGACATTCGGATATGTCGTAAGCGCAAGATCCGCCGCGTATTTGGAACGTGTGTAAACAGCTGATGGGTTTGCGTGATCGTCCTCCGTCCAGCCGCGTGGATCCGGAGAAGGTCCGTAAAAAATGCACCCTGTCGCCAAATGCAGCATGTAAATCCCGCGCTCCTGACACGCCTCGGCCAACACAAGGGCGCCGATGGTATTTCCGCGGAACGTCTCTGCCTGATGTGTCTCGCACCAATCCACATTCGGCTTCCCGGTCTTACCGGCAGCATTCACAACGGCATCGGGCTTATGCTCGTCGAGGGCTTTAAGGACAGCCTCCTTGTCGTCGATGCGCGCATCCGTCCCGACGGCATCCGCCCAGGTTTCTAGCATCTTCCCGGCAATAAAGCCTTTGGATCCAAATACGAGGATTTTCATACGATTTCAGCCCTTGTCTTACACCAAAAACGCCTACATTTCGAGGCTTATGTCAACGGTTGACAAAAGGGTAATTTTCTGACATGTTTAGCTCGCTACTAGTTGCAAAGGATATGGTCGAATGAGCAACATGGCACTACTCGCTCGTTTCTTCAACGCGCTGAATGAGAGCGGAGCCGGAGAGGACTTTCTCTACTGGGCGACGCTTGGAGACAACGCAAGGAGTCTTGTCGGATTCTACCGTGAGGTAGACAGGTGTCGTTTCGACGGCTGGCGTCGTGGGCTCGTCCGAGTCCCTGATCTCAGCTCGTCAGAGCTCATCAGTCACGCAAAAAAGAAGCTTCGGCTCGCCTCCGTCGACCCGGATCTCAATAACTGGGACTTCAAGCGGGATGAGTCTCAAGGGATGTATGCAGTCGAATGGTGGGATCCGGAGCGACTGGTCTCCGATACCGCCGTGCGAGCTCACTTCGCTGAGAAGGGTTTTCATGGCAACCCCGCGCTATTGGTTGCATTGGCGCTAAAGAGATCTTGTTTCGATAAAGTCACTTCCATCTCTGAGGTAGATCGATCCTTCCCGCGAAACCACGGCGCAAGATGCTATCCGTGCCTTGTCTCTAAGGACGAGAATCACCTCGAGATGAAGTTGATGAGTCAAGCAGATCGTCGAAAGTATGGCCACTGGAGCTACGTGGCATTTCGCAAGCTCATCACCTTCTGACCTGCTAGACCGGTAGACTGCAGCGCCCGCATGGATTACTCCTTGCGGGCGTTTCGCATATTATTTTACGAGCGGTTTCCACCAGCTCTCGTTTTGTTTGTACCACTCCACCGTCTCCTTCAATCCCTGCTCGAACGTCTTCTTCGGCTCCCAACCCAATTCCTTCTTCGCCTTAGACGAATCAATCGCATAGCGTCGATCGTGTCCCTTGCGATCCTCGACATATTTGATCAGCGTCTCCGGTTTCCCCGTCAATTCGAGAATCTGTTTCACAACATCGATATTATGTCTCTCCGCATTTCCACCGAGGCAATACGTCTCACCAATTTTTCCTTTCGATAACACCGCCTCGATTCCCGCGCAGTGATCCTCGACGTGAATCCAATCGCGAATGTTCATGCCGTCGCCATAGACGGGGAGGGGAAGGTCGCGCATGGCGTTCACAATCATGAGCGGAATGAGTTTTTCCGGAAAATGATTCGGGCCATAGTTGTTCGAGCAGTTCGAAATTGTCACAGGCGTCCCATGCGTATGGAAATACGAGCGCACGATATGATCGCTCGCCGCTTTCGACGCGCTATACGGTGATCGCGGATCATACGGAGTATTCTCGTTGAACTTCTCCGTCGAGTTGATATTGAGCGATCCAAAAACTTCATCCGTAGAAATATGGTGGAAGCGTTTGATCTGTTCGCCGCGACGTCGCACTTCTTCGAGCAGTGTGTGTGTCCCAAGAACATTCGTCTCCAAAAAGATGCGTGCCCCGTCGATCGATCTGTCGACATGCGACTCGGCCGCAAAGTGTACGACCATGTCGATCTCGTTCATCGCTTTCTCGACCGTCGAGACGTCTCGAATATCGCCGTGAATGAACGTATGCCGAGCTCCATCGATTCCGTCGAGGTTGCGAGGATTGCCGGCATAGGTAAGAGCATCCAAGTTCGTGACATGGTCGTCCGGGTGATTGGCAAGCCAGTACCGAATAAAGTTCGATCCGATAAATCCGGCGCCTCCGGTTACAAGTAGGTGCATAACCGCATTTTTCATCAAGATTGACGACTTGTCCAAGCATGATACGGTTACTGGCGATTTATGGCCCAAATAAGCCAAAAAGACCTCGCGGTCATTATCGTCGGCTGGAATGTCCGCGATGTCCTGCTTAAGAACATCGATTCCCTTCGCAAGAGCCAAGGCGTCGATTTTGAAATCATCGTGGTCGATAATCACTCCAAAGACGGCACCGTCGATGCTGTTCGCGCCGCCTATCCCGACGTGACCGTCATCGCCAATACGGAAAATCACGGATTTTCAAAGGCCTGCAATCAAGGAATCGACGCTTCGAATTCTCGTCACATTCTTCTGTTGAATCCCGACATGCTCGTCGAGGCCGATGCGCTCGCTAAAACCATTGCGTACCTCGACGCGCATCCGGATGTCGCGGTCGTGTCTGGCAAGCTCCTCAACAAGCACGGAAAACCGATCCATCACTTCCGACGCTTCCCAACGATCGGCGATCAGCTCGTCATCATATTTAAACTCGGCAAACTTTTTCCGCGCTTGCTCGACAGGTACCACGCCCGCGATTTGAATCCGGAGCATGAGCAAGCCGTCGACACCGTGCGCGGCTCCTACTTCGCAATCAACCGCACCGCCCTCGACACGATCGGAAAACTCGACGAGCGCTATTACATCTGGTTCGAGGAAGTCGACTACTGCAAGCGCGCGCATTTCCACAAAATGAAAGTGATGTACGTGCCAACGATCGTCGCGCACGACTTGGTCGGGGAGAGCTTCAAGCAAAGACATTTGTTCTGGAAGCAGACGCACTTCATGCGATCCATGCTGTCGTACTTCGAGAAATGGCATCCGGGTTGGCGCGTGTGGGTGATTCGCGCGGCACGTCCGACGATTCTCATCGCCGCCAAAGTCGCCGACCTTGTCATGTATTGATATGGCTCGATTGGCAATTCAGGTGATTCTGTATTACAGCGACGAAAAAATCGAAACGTTGAAAGCCTCGCTCGATGCACAAACGTTTCGTGATTTTGAAGTGTTCTATCGCGATAATTCGATAGAAGAAAATATTGGATTTGCCGGCGGACATGTCGAGCTGTTTAAGCGGCATCAGTCTCCCTTTGTCATGCTCTTAAACGATGATACCAAACTCGATCCGCAGTATCTCGAGCACGCGATGAATCGCATCGAGTCGGACGATCGCATTGGATCCGTGACAGGTCTTGTCTATCGGTGGGACGGCAAAACCATCGACACATCGGGCTTGGACTATCGATGCATGGCTCGCGTCCTCGATCGACACACCGCACCGGAATCCGCCGGAGAAGTCTTTGGCGTTTCCGGCGCCGTCGGTTTGTATCGTTCTTCCGCAATCGAGAAAGCCGGCGGCCTCTTTGATCCGACGTGGTTCATGTACAAGGAAGACGTCGATCTTGCGATTCGACTCCGACGTGCGGGATTCATCGGCAACTTCGAGCCGCGAGCCATCGCTTGGCATAAACGCGGAGTCAAAGAGGAGGGGAGCGGTTTGATCGCGCGCTTTGTCGCGGAACGAAAGCGCCCGACCCTGCTTCGCCAATGCGCCTACAGGAATCAGCATCACATCTACACCCTCCACGCCGCACCATCGCTCGGCTTTGACGACTTCTTCCGTTCCCTGGTTAATGAGCTCGCCCGTTCGTTCCTCGTCTTTATCACTTCACCGATCGTTTGGTTCCGCGCCGTCTCCTCGCTCGCCCAATCGTTCCCCCGCATGTGGAAGCGCCGCAAGGAATTGGAAAAACTCGGCCTCCCGCATATCCGCATGATCGTATGAGCTTGCCAAAAGTTGGAATTATTTTTCTTTCCTTCCCGACCTCCAACGGTCGTGAAGATATTTCGCGCTGCCTCTCTTCACTCGAGAAGCTCGACTATCCGCGCGAACTCGTTGAATTGATCTGCGTGGAATCCAAAGGCAGCCGCGAACCGATCAAGCCTTGGTTCGATCAAACGTGGCTTGCCAAGTCAGGCACGACGCTCCCGCGCATCTCATATCTTTTTCTCGAGAAAGAAATTGGTTTCTCCGGCAACAACAACCTCGGTCTGGAAAAAGCGCGCGAGCTTGGCTGTGAGCTCGTTTATTTATTGAACGAGGACACGGATGTGGATTCGCTTTTCCTCCGCACCGCCGTCGAGCGCATGCAATCGGACGAGAAAATAGCCATTGTACAATCGCTCATGCTCCTCGGTCAGGAACGCGAACGCATCAACTCATCCGGGAATGCCTACCATTTCCTCGGTTTCGGCTACTCGAATGATTATAAAGCTTTACGCTCTGCGCTTTCCACTTTACGACCGAGTGAGATCGGCTATGCCTCAGGCGCCGCCGCGCTCGTCCGTGTCTCTGTATTAAACGGCGGACAGCTCTTTGATGAAAAATTCTTTTCATATCACGAGGACACGGATATCTCACTTCTCTTGCGCTCCAAGGGTTGGAAAATCGTGGTCGAACCCGCGTCCATCATTTGGCATCACTACCAATTTGGCAAAGCAAAGATCAATTATTATTGGATGGAACGCAATCGCTGGGTTTTGATGTTGTCGTTCTATCGAATCTGGACGCTCATCCTCATCGCACCGATGGCCCTCGTCATGGATCTCGCACTTTCACTTTTCGCCATCAAAAATGGTTGGTTCGACATGAAGCGGAAACAAATCAAAGAATTGTTCGACCCAAAATTCTGGAAATGGATCCGCGCCCGTCGTCGCGCGATTCAAAAGTCGCGCACGGTCGGTGATCGAGAGCTCCTTCGCCTCGCCGTCGCCGACATTCGATTCCAAGAAGAAAGCGTTCGTAATCCGGTGCTTGAGTACATTGGTAATCCGATCATGAAGGTCTATTGGGTGATCGTAAAACTTCTCATCGTCTAAAACGTTCAAACCCCGCTCGACAGTTGTCGGGCGGGGTTTTGATTGTGGCTCTGTCAGCACTTGGCTACGTTCGTGGTCGTAACCATCGTGGGCAGACTGCTCTTGTCGACCAGCTCGGCCGACCTGATGATGATCGGCAGGAACTGCAGAAGGAACGGCCGGAAGTTCAGCGGCTCTTCGAACGAGATCTGGAGATCCTCCATCTCGTCTTCCATCTCGCGCGTCTCCGGGTCATACGACTTCATCGCCGTCTCCACGCCGACGCCCTCATTGTCGACGTTACGGCAAGAATCGAGCAGCTTGCGGAGGCTCTCGACGTTGATCTCCCCCTGCGCCGTAGCCTGGGTCGTTCCGCAGGTCGTGCCGAATTCATGGCCGATGATGATGCCTTCATCACCCAGCTTGATGTAGACGGTGACGATGAATCCGGCCTTCTTGTCCTCGATTGTATGGCTGAACTCGAGGAACGTCGACGACTGAACTTGTTGGGTCATTGCATCTCCCGTTAAAAAGAACGTAGCTTATCTAAGCCAAAAAGCTGTGCAGAGTCAATCCCTTGTCAATCGAGGAGGTTTCTGCTAACCTACGGCCAATCAATATGAAGGCTGAAATCCACCCGGCGTACACCGCCGATGCAAAAATCACCTGTGTCTGTGGCAACGCTGTCACGGTAGGTTCAACGGTTCCCGCGATCAGCGTGGAATTGTGTTCCGCTTGCCACCCGTTCTACACGGGCAAGCAGAACCTCGTCGACACGGCCGGCCGTATCGACAAGTTCTCGCGCCTCGCTAAGGCAAAAACAGACCGCGCCGGCGTTGGTTCCAAGAAGATCAAGACGGCCAAGCGTGCTGTTGCTAAGGCTGCCAAGAAGGCCAGCAAAGCTTAGGTAGTAAAGCCGGCTTTTCGTCGTTCGGTGTATCATTACGCCGGAAGTCGAAAGCTGGTTTTTCATATGTCCCAACTTCTCACACAGGCCAAGCAGGCCATGGAAGAGCTCGCAAAAGCCGAAGCCGTCCTTGCGACATCGGAAGTGCTTAGCGATCCAAAGAAACTCAAGGTCGCCTCAATCGCCTTCACGCATGCGCGCGACAAAGCGGAAGTCGCCAAAGAATTACTCGACCTCGACCAAGCTGTGCGTGATGCAAAGGAAGCTGTCTCGTCGGAAGACGCGGAAATGAAGGAGATGGGCACAAATGAACTTCTTCGACTCGAACCCGAACTCGCCGCCTCCCTCGAACGTTTCGAATTATTGATGGTCCCACCAGATCCGCACGATGCAAGCGACGTCATCATCGAAATCCGCGCCGGTGCCGGTGGCGATGAAGCCTCGTTGTTCGCAGGCGATCTTCTTCGAATGTACTTACGCTACGCAGAACGTCGCGGTTGGAAAGCAAAACTCATTTCCGAGTCGACCAATGAGAGCGGGGGATATAAAGAAGCCGTCATGTCGATCGAGGGCAACGGCGTTTACGGTTCTCTCAAGTTCGAATCCGGTGTCCATCGCGTCCAGCGCGTCCCAGTGACAGAAAAAGCAGGTCGAATCCATACGTCGACTGCCACCGTCGCCGTTCTTCCGGAAATCGAGGAAACGGAAATCACGATCGACACCAAAGATCTCCGCATCGACACCTTCTGCGCAGGAGGCAAGGGCGGACAATCGGTAAACACGACCAAGTCTGCCGTCCGCATCACGCATATTCCGACCGGCGTCGTCGTTTCCTGTCAGGATGAACGTTCGCAGGTGCAAAATCGTGAGCGTGCCATGACGGTGTTGCGCGCACGTATCTGGGAAGCGCAGGAAGAAAAGAAACGCGCGTCTCTCGAGGCCGACCGCCGCAATCAAATCGGCTCGGGTGACCGCTCGGAAAAAATTCGAACCTACAACTCACCGCAGGATCGCATCACGGACCACCGTATCAAAAAGTCTTGGCATAATATCGACCAAATAATGGACGGCGATCTCGAACCGCTCATCGCGGCGGTGAAGTCCGGCAAAAAGGGGAATGATGAAGAGGAGGAATAAGCAATAGGCGCCACTCGGCGCCTATTGACGTATCTGCTAGACCGCGCAATTCCCAAGTCCTATCGTTATCGCGGTTCCTTTCATAAGGAGATACCGCGTGAGCATCGACATCCCCATCGTGGACCTGAACCGTTTCCTGAAGACCGGCGACGACGAGCTCGCCTGCAGTCAGGTGAAGGACGTGATGACGGAGTATGGCGTGCTCATCATCCGCGACCCGCGCGTCGATATTGGACTGCCCAATCGCTATCGCGACATGATGCAGGATTTCTACCGCCTGCCCGTCGAGATCAAGTCCAAGTACGTGCAGACCCCGCTTGCGGACGGCACGCAGATCTACGAGACCGGCTGGCGCCCTCCGTTCACGGAGAAGCCGCGTCGCCGAGATGAGGTCCTGCATCTCATTCCCGAGGGCGCTCGACCTTCTGCTCCGCCGCCCGCCGATCCCAAGGAGCGCTACATGCTTCCGGTCGGTGCAAGGCCGGAAACGAGCGAGTTTCCTGACATCGACTTCCTGTCAAGGATCGATCCGGTCGAGATCGAGAACTGGGTGCCGATCTGTGACGCCTGGGGCGTTGCGATGTCATCGGCGCTCAAGTCCGTGATGGAGATGCTCGCACTCGGTTTCCGCGAGCCCGTCGACCTCTTCACGAACATGCTCTTCGAGGGCGTCCAGAAGCTGGCTCCCACCGGTCTCGATCTCTACCGCCACGGTAAGTCGGGAACGGTTGCCGCCGGTTTCCACAACGATCTTTCCGCCGTCACGATGCACGGTCGCTCCAACTACCCGGGGCTCTGGGCCTACACGCGCGGCTGGAAGCGTTTCCCCGTGCGCCTGCCCGACGACGATTGTCTGCTCCTCCAGAGCGGCCGCGTCCTCGAGCATCTCACGGCCGGCCGTACCCTTCGCGGCTATCATGAAGTCGTGATCGGCGAGGAAGCCCAGATCCGTATCCGTGAGGAGCTTCTCGTCGGCAAGATCCCGTGGCGCGTGTCCACCACGATGTTCTCCAACATCCGCACCGACCGCTACATCGAGCCCATCGGCCGCTTCGTCAACGAGCCCGAAGCCGCGCGTTACTTCGCCGAACGCGAAAAGTGCGGAACACGCATGATGAGAACCCTAACCGAAAAGGTCGTGAAGCTAACCGTCTGATCCCAAGCCCGTCCCGATGTACTTCGGGGCGGGCTTCTGCGATAATTGCCCCATGCCCCAACGCGCTTCCAATCAGGACATCGGCACCAATGTCGGCAAGATGATTTTTCATGGCCAATCGGCCAAACGCATCGAGCATACGCTTGGTACGGTCGACAAAGGGAAGATGAAGGACGCGCTTTCGCGCCGAGGTTTGGGTGGAAAAGATCATAAAGAAATCGCGAAAGTTTTATCGGGTGAACATCGATCCGGCTGGCGCCATTCTGAATTAAAAAATCTTGTTGAGGCTTTGCAGGAGGTCAAAATCGCCAAGCACGCCAAGTCGGCGGGGGAGATGGTCTTGATGGCGAGCCGCGAAGCGCAGTTGAAAGCGAATCCGGGATTGACTGCAGGCGCCATCAAGGCTCGATTGAAGCGCATCGCTCAAGAACAGCGTTCGGAAGCCGAGGCTGTTCCGTCGGAGCGGGAGATGACCGTCCTCGACCGTATGCGCGGAGCTGCGGGTCGTGCCAACAAAGTCGACCGAGCGAGCCAAATGGAGACCCCTTCAGCCGATGAACCGGCAAACAAGAGCGTACGGAAAATGCGCGATGAAATCCGTCAGGAAATGAACCTCCAGCCAAGGATCGTCGTCCCCAAGAAAACCGATGAAGGCATCTCCGGATTCCAGGCCTGACGGATTGACAAAAAGCCATTTTAATACTAGTCTCGGTAGACGCACCTTGAAAGGAGACGGTCCATGTTTCGTTTGGTTCTCAGCCTGTGTCTCTTCGGAGTATCAGGCTGCGGCCTGATACTCGACTTCGATCCGTGGCCCCCCGCGGACGCTCCCGACGGTTCCCTCGACTCCGGTCGAGTCGATCTCGACGCATCGGTCGGCGACGGCAGTCTGCTCGTCGATGCCGATATCGGCGACGCCTCTCTCGACTCCGGCTATCTCGACGGTTCCGTCGATGGAGGCAGCGACGCCGGCGATCCGCGTCGCTGCGAAGACACAGTCGAGGGCATCTGCATCCGCGTCGATGGCGTTCCGCTCGTCGCCGATTGGGCCGCCCAGTTCAACTGGACTCGCCCCGGCGGAATCCTTCATACCATCGACTGGGCAGATCGCATCGACTGCATCGGCGGCATCCGCGTCATCGATGCGGACACGACCGAATGCGAGATCGCGATTCCCGATCCCGGCACCCCTGTGCTGGACACCGGCCTCGCGTACATCTATCCGGAGCATGCAGACGGCATCTCGCCCTGCATTATGAGCGCATGCCCCGCGTATCACACTGGCTGGCGTCTCTGGATCCGCGGCGTCGAGTATCCGACGGACCCCGTCACCCCCGGCGGCCGCTGTTTTCTGGAGAATCGCATCGCCCTCGACGGCGAGCATGCGGTCATGCGCATTAATCTCCCTTGAGGCCACCCTGGAAAAGCGGTCTAAAAAACCGCTCTGTTGAGCCACCCGAACTACATCGGGTGGCTCTTCCTCTTTCATTGACAAAACGGGCATTTTATGCTACATTACGTTGTTCAGATTCTGGCATGTTCTTTAACCCCTAGCTCCCGAAAGGAGGCTAAATGACTCGAAACCTGTTCTTGTTCTCGGTAGCGCTTCTTGCCCTGCCTGGCTGCATGCTCGATCGAAGTGGGCTCAGCTGTCCGCCGGGTACGATGTACCAGATCGGCGGAGCCTGCGTGCCCGCCGCAGACGCGGACATGGTCGACGGAGGCTTGCCTCCGAACGACGCCGGCGACGCCATGATCATGGCCGACACCGGTCTGTCCGACGGCGACGCCGGTCCCGTCGATTCCGGCCCCGACTCGGGTCCGATCGACTCGGGCCCCGATCCGATCGACGCCGGCACGGACTCCGGTCCTGTCGACGGAGGTCCGCTTCCCGACGGTGGCCCCCCGCGCCGCTGCGAGGACACGACGACGGGCATCTGTATCCGTCTCGACGGAGTGCCGCTCGTCGCCGACTGGGCCGCCCAGTTCCACTGGACGCGTCCCGGCGGCTCGCTTCACACGATCGACTGGGCAGATCGTATCGACTGTATCGGCGGCATCCGCGTCATCGATGCGGACTCGACCGAATGCGAGATCGCGATTCCCGATCCCGGCACCCCTGTGATCGATACCGGACTCGCGTACGTCTATCCGGAACACGCTGACGGCACCTCGCCCTGCATCATGAGCTCCTGCCCCGCGTATCATGCGGGATGGCGTCTCTGGGTACGTGGTACCGAGTACTCGACGGATCCCGCCTTTCCCGGCGGCCGTTGCGGACTCGAGAATCGCCCAGGACTCGACGGTACGCATGCAGCCATGCGTATCAACCTCCCCTGAACTCGCAGAGCGCCCCTCCATCGCTCTGCACTACCGCGCGCGCCAAATCTGAAAAGGTTTGGCGCGCGTTTCTATTTATAAAAACGTAGCGACCCCTGAACCTAGCTTGGTTCAGGGGTCTTGCAGTTAGGTCTTGTTGCGCACGGGAATCCCGAGACGCTTGGTCGGCGGTCCGTCGTCCGCCTCGTTGAACTTTGGGTCATCGGGGACCAGCTGGTCGAGGCGCTCGGCGGTCTTGACCGCGCTGATGCCGGAACTGCGGACGCGCCGCTCAGGAGTCGGCTCCAACAGCTCTTTGATGGCTTGGCCATTGCCATCCATTGCGATCACGTAGGCGACGAGCTTCTCACCTCGATACACGTGGTACATCTCCGTGGTCTCCACGTTGACTTGCACTACCTTGAGCTGTTCTGTCACGTCCGACCTCCGGGGAAAGAGCGTCCGATACTTTTAGCCTAAACCCTTGCCAAAATCAAGGGGTTTCGGTATCCTTTCGTCACTAAATCACACCGTTCGTCCAACCTATTGGAGATTCCAGCCCCTTGTTCGCCACGGCGAATACGGAGTCCCAGGACGCGCGTAAAAAGGAGCTAAGTTATGGGAAAGATCCCGCAATTGGCCGACATGCTGCAAGCCGGCATGCACTTTGGCCACCAGACATCCAAATGGCACCCAAAGATGAACAAGTTCATTTTTGGTTCCCGCCAAGGTATCCACATCATCAACCTTGAGGAGACCCAGAAGGCCATGGAAGAGGCCTTTGGTTTTGCCCGCAAAACCGCCGGTCGCGGAGGTGTCATCCTCTTTGTCGGTACCAAAAAGCAGGCCGCACCTCTCGTCGAGGCCGCTGCCAAGGCTTGTGGCATGCCGTATGTGAACGAGCGCTGGCTCGGTGGTACGCTCACGAACTTCTCGAGCATCGCCGCCCAGATTCGTAAGTACAAAGATTGGAAGCGCAAGCAGGAGAAGGGTGAACTCGGTAAGTACACCAAGTTTGAACAGTTGAAGATCGCGGAACTCATCCAGATTTTGGAAAAGAAAATCGGCGGTATCCAGGAACTGACCCGCATTCCGGATGCCTTGTTCATCTTCGACGTGAAGAAAGATAAGACCGCTCTCGATGAAGCCACCAAGCGCGGCGTAAAAGTCGTCGCCGTCTGTGACTCCAACGTTGATCCGTCCGAAATCGATTTCCCGATTCCGGCCAACGACGACGCCGTCAAAGCGATCGCTATGATCGCCGATCTCATGGCCCAAGCCATCAATGATGGCAAACAGGACTGGGAATCCAACCGCGCCCGCCTCGGAGGCTCGCTTGTCCCAAACGGACAGACCATGAACAAAGCGTTCATCGAACCGGTCAAATAAACGTCACCAAAAAATAATCCTTACTTTCAAAACATATGGCAATCGACGCCAAGATGGTCCTCGAGCTTCGCAACCGCACTTCCGCCGGAATGGTGGATTGTAAGATGGCTTTGGAAGAAGCCGGTGGCGACATGGATAAAGCCATCGAAGTCCTGAAAAAGAAGGGAGCGATCAAGGCCGCCAAAAAGTCGGCCGAGCGCACCGCCTCGGAAGGACTGCTCGCAACCTATCTCCATCACAACAAAAAGCTGGCCGCCATCGTCGAGCTCTCGTGTGAAACGGATTTCGTCGCCCGCAATGAGGCGTTCATCGCTCTTGCCGACGACATCGCTCTCCAGGTTGCCGCGATGGATCCGATGTTTGTCAGCCCGGAAACGATTCCCGCGGAAATCGCCGAGAAAAAGAAACAAGAATTCCTCGCCGAGATGGCCGCCGACAACAAACCGGAAGAAATGAAACTCAAAATCGTAGAAGGCAAGTTGAACAAGTGGTACACCGACGTGTGCCTCACCAAGCAATCCTTCATCAAGGACGATACAAGGACGATCGAACAGCTCATCGTCGCTTTGTCCGGAACGATCGGAGAAAAGATTGTGGTCACGCGCTTCCAGCGCATGCAAATGGCCGCTCACGCGACCAACGCCTGCTAATCGAAGCAGAAATAAAATCCCGCCAACGCACGTTCGGCGGGATTTTGTTATACTGTATTCATTCTATGCCCCGCATCGCTATCAACGGCTTTGGCCGTATCGGCCGTAACGTGTTCAAAGCCGGTTTCGACAAACCCGGTTTCGAGGTCGTGGCGATCAACGACCTCACCGATACCAAAACCCTCGCGCATCTTTTGAAGCACGACACCGCTTACCGAAACTGGGATCGCGTAATCTCGGCGGATGCCAAATCGCTTAAAGTCGGCGGACAAGTTGTCGCTGTGTACGCAGAGAAAGATCCGGCTGTTTTGCCTTGGGGCAAGCTCGGTATCGACATCGTGCTTGAGTGCACCGGTCACTTCACCGATCTCGCCGGCGCGTCAAAGCACATCGAGGCCGGAGCCAAGCGCGTCATCATCAGCGCACCGGCAAAAGGGGGAGACGTTCCGACATTTGTGATCGGCGTAAATGAAAAGGATGCGGGTAAAGGTGCACAGGTCATCAACAACGCAAGCTGTACCACCAACTGCACGACGCCCATCGCCGCGGTCATGCATGAAGTGTTCGGTGTAAAGAAAGCGATGATGACGACGATCCACGCCTACACCGCCGACCAGAATTTACAAGACGGTCCGCACAAGGATCTCCGACGAGCGCGCGCCGCCGCAGAAAATATCGTGCCAACAACAACGGGCGCAGCGATCGCCACCACGGAAGTCATTCCGGAATTGAAAGGACTGTTCGACGGCCTCTCAATCCGCGTTCCGATTCAAGTCGTTTCTCTTTGCGATTTCACTTTTGTTCTCAAAAAGAAAGTCACGGTCGAGCAAGTAAACGATGCGTTGAAGAAAGCTTCCAAGAACGCCCGCTGGAAGGGGATTCTGGAAGTCACGGAAGAACCTCTCGTCTCGTCCGACTTCATCGGCAACCCCGCCTCATCCATCGCCGACCTTGGTTTAACAAAAGTTGTCGACGGCGATCTCGTGAAAGTCATCGCTTGGTATGACAATGAGTGGGCCTACTCGCATCGCTTGGCGGAAATGGCGCTCCACGTCGGCAAAGCCATTAACGGAAAAAAATGAAGTTGAATCTCCGTACATTTTCTCCCAAACAAAAAATTAAAGGCGCACCTATCTTGGTGCGCGTTGATTGGAATGTGCCGGATGCCGCCGTCCACGGTCTCGAAGGCTCGCTCAAGCTCGAGCGTTCGGTCTCATTTATCAAACAACTCTCAAAACGTGGAGCCGTCGTGATCTTGCTAACGCACTTTGGAAGACCCAAGAGAAAGGACAAGGTCCACTCGACGCATTTTCTTGCCAAACGCATGAAGCGATACGGTCTCTCGATCGCATTTCATCCGGAATCCGTATCCAGGCCTGACGACCGGAAACGTCTTGCCGAACGTCTGTTAAAAGCCAAACCTGGCTCTATCCATTTGTTGGAAAATGTCCGATTTGAGAAAGGAGAAGAGAAGAACGCCATCTCGCTTTCCAAGGCGTGGTCCTCGCTCGGTGACATTTTTATTAACGATGCGTTTGCTTCCTGCCACCGCGCCCATTCCTCGGTCGTCGGTATCGCCAAGCTCATTCCTTCCTATGCGGGACCGAGCCTGACGGAAGAAGTCGCACACCTAGGCCGTTTGCTTGAGAAGCCGTCATCGCCATTTGTCGCGGTCATTGGAGGAAAAAAGCTTTCAACAAAAATTCCCGTGGTAAAGGAACTGCTCGCGCGATGCGACCAAGTCCTCGTCGGAGGAGCCATGGCGACACCGTTCCTCGTCGCAAAGAAACTTCAAGTCGGGAAATCGTATTTGGAAAAAGATTCGGTCGCCGATGCGGGGAAGCTTCTCAAAAAAACCGGACTTGTCCTACCTATCGACGTTATGGTTGCCGACAAGCTCGTCGTAAACCCAAAACTCAAGCGCGTCATGGTCGATGCCATTGGCAAGAAAGACATCATCGTCGATATCGGTCCTTCAACGCTCGCGGCCTGGTCAAAGATTCTCGGCTCATCGAAAACGATTCTCTGGAACGGACCTGTCGGCTGGACAGAGTGCCGGCCATGCGGAAACGGATCGCGCTTCCTCGCACGCATCATCGCCACTCGCGCCAAGGGCCCCGCCTTCGGCGTCTCCGGTGGGGGAGATACTCTGCCGATTCTCGCGGAAACAAAAACCGCCAAATGGTTCGACTTTATCTCAACTGGAGGCGGTGCCATGCTCGAGTTCTTGAGTCTCAAAGGAAAACTTCCGGGGTTATTGGCGTTGATGAAGTAGTTCTTGTAAGCTCCTTACCGTATGCCAGTCCCGCAACGGATCATTGAGCTCGTTGAGAATTTCAAGCAGAACTTCAATTACTATCAATCGAACGAGTACAACGAGGAACAGCTGCGAACGGAGTTCCTGAACCCATTTTTTGAAGTTTTAGGATGGGACATGGAGAATAAGCTCGCCAAAGGAGCTGATCGAGACGTGCACTACGAGAAGCTTGTACACGGCAAGGCTCCTGACTTTGGTTTTTATTTAGACAAGAAACTCCGTTTTTTCGTTGAAGCCAAGAAGCCCGCTCTGAATGTCTGTAGCAATCAGGATGCGGCACTGCAGTTGCGAGGATATGGCTGGAGTGCAAAAACGGCACGCAGCATTCTGACGGATTTTGAAGAACTTTCCATTTACGATACGGCCATAAGGCCAAAGTCGAGTGATGCTGCCAAGATTGCCCGCCTCGATTGCATAAAATTCACAGAATATGTCGAGCGATGGGATGAAATCGCCGGGTTGTTTTCACGCGAAGCCGTTCTCGGCGGATCGTTAGAGAAATTGACCAAGAAACGAGCCCAGCAGGCCGTGGATGACGAGTTATTGGACGATATTTCCAAATGGCGCGAGTTGTTGGCCCATAACATCGCGAACCGCAACAAGATTCCGGAAGAGAGGCTGAATCGTATCGTGCAGGATTCAATCGCGCGTATTTTGTTTTTGCGTATCTGTGAAGATCGAGGGATTGCACATGAAGGGGAGTTGAGCAATGTGATTGAGGGTGAGGATAACTATAAAAAGCTCTATAAACTTTTTAAGAAAGCCGAACAGCGTTATGATTCTGATCTTTTCGAGGTCGAATCGATCGCTGATCTAAAGATTGATGACAAAGTTTTGAAAGAGGTTATTTCAGAACTCTATTTCCCGAAGAGTCCATACAAGTTTGATGCGATTCCGGCTGAAATTCTCGGACAGGTTTATGAACAGTTTCTAGGCAAGGTAATCCGCTTGACTGAAGGCGGTCATGCAAGAGTTGAGCTGAAGCCAGAAGTCAGAAAAGCGGGCGGAATCTACTACACGCCGACGTATATTGTTGAATATATTGTAAAAAATACGGTAGGAAAGCTCGTCGAGGGTAAAACGCCTAAGCAAATCGAGAAACTCTCCATCGTCGACCCGGCTTGCGGTTCGGGTTCGTTCTTGCTTGGAGCGTACAAGTTCCTAGCCGATTGGTACCGCGATTGGTACGTAGCCGACAATGCAGTGAAGCATCAAAAAGCTTCGAAGATTTATCGCGACGAGAGCGAACAGTGGCAACTAACGCTCGAAGAAAAGAAGCGCATTCTAACAGCGCATATTTATGGCGTTGACCTAGACCGACAGGCGGTGGAGATGGCCAAGTTGTCTTTAATGCTGGAGGCCCTGAGTTCACCAGAGCAACAGAGTTTGTTTAACGACCGGATGCTTCCGCGACTAGGGGATAATATTAAGTGTGGGAATTCGCTCATAGGAACAAATTATTTCACTGGGCAGGATATTTCAGACCCGGCTGCTTTAGCACGAATTAATCCGTTCGATTGGGAAATCGAGTTTAAAGATGTGTTCAGCCGAGGCGGGTTTGATGCAGTTATAGGTAACCCGCCATACGTAAGACCAAAAAATATACCAGTCGAAACAAAAAAAGCTATTTGGAAAACATATCAGACTTTTGTCGCAAAATCGGACCTGTACTCAGTCTTCATTGAGAAAGGAATTAATATTTCGAAATTAGGTGGCGAATTTAGTTTTATCGTTCCCAAAACATGGACATCTCTCGAGAGCTTTTCGAGGATTAGACGCTACATTTTAAGTAACGTAAATATTGAATGCCTCACCCAACTACCAAAGAAAGTTTTTCAAAAAGCAACTGTAGAAACATGCATTTTTCGTTTTGAACGTACAGAAAGTCCTACCAAAGAAAACGAAATCGTTATTGAAAGCTTAGACTCTGGCGGAAAAGTGACATTTGTTCGCAATCTTCAACTTTTAGCAATTGAACAATCGCATCTTTATAATTTTAATCTAGACAGTGCTGCTACGGGTGATGCGCTTTTAGAGAAGGTTAGGCAGAAGGGTAGTCCCTTGTCTGAATTTATCAACTTCCAATATGGATTTAAAACTGCGGATGATAAAAAGTTCATTTCCGAAGTGTCGCGATACCCAGAAGACAAGCCTTTTATACGCAGTGCAGGGGTAAAAAAGTATCACTTCGATAAACCGTCTGAATATGTACGGTATATCCCAGAGGAAATGATAAAGAATGCTAAGACAGCGCGACCCGGTACAAAGGAAAGATTTAATTCTGAAAAAATTGTTGTAGCGAGAATGGGTAAGGCGCTCGTAGCGTCCTATGACCCAGGCGGGCTGTACGTAAAAGATGCGATGTTATTACTTCCTAATGACAAGCAGCTCTCGCTGCTTTATATACTCGGCATAATCAACTCTCGGCTATTGAATTATTTTTATAGCAATTACTTTGTAACAATCGATGTGCTCAAGAATGCTTTACTCAGCCTCCCAATAAAAAACATCGACTTTAAATCAGAGCTAGAAAATCAGTTGTATTCCGAGATGCAAGAAAATGTTCTGATCGAACTCAAGTTGCGCGATCAGTTTGAAAGTCTAAAATCAGAAGAAGAACGAGTCTCAATGATGCGCCAAATCGAATCAACCGATCGCACGATCGACCAACTAGTGTACAAACTCTACAATCTGACTGGCAATGAGATTCGTATTGTAGAAGAGGCTCGATAAATATCGGCAACGAAACATCTTGCGTGGTCTTTTCGCACATGCGAGGGTTAATTTCTAGGAATTAACCGTAATCCTATGACACAGATCCGAGGCAATAAAGACGGCCCGAATGGGCGGAACGAGAGTTACAGAATTGGTGATCGTAAACATGTGTCGCGACCCCAAGCAGTAAAAGAGGTCGAGGCAGGCAAGCATCCCGGGGCTCACACGGTAAAAATTGAAGGCAAGAAGTATGTCCGCGATAATCCGGATTCTTCAAAAAGGGACAACGTCAATCAAAGATAAAATGGCCCTGAGGCCATTTTCGATTATATCTCGTTGTAGTCTGGAGTAGGAGCCGAGTACGTATATCCTGTAGAGAAATCAGGAGCGTCCTAGCAGTCTTGACCAAGGACTGCTATTTCGCTAATTTGTTGATCGTCGAATTATGGAGGCGAAATTCAAGCATCTTGAATTCATTCAGACGACCATCAATCGGATGGCCGGGAATAGTTTTATTTTAAAGGGTTGGGCCGTGACCATTGTCGGTGGTTTGCTCGCGGTTAGTTTCAAAGAATTGAACGGACTCTATATCTGCGTCGCGTTCGTTGTTCTCCTTTTCTTTTGGCTACTGGATAGTTTTTATCTTTGGCAGGAGCGTCTTTTTGTGAAGCTGTATGACGAAGTCAGGGTGAAAGATGAGGCTGCGATCGACTTCTCGATGGATACATCCGCTCACCGAAAGGGTGTTAGATGGCACCATTGCGCAGTATCGAAAACCGCTCTCATTTTTTACGGAGGTCTCGTTCTTGGTCAGATGCTGGTCGTAGCTTTTGTCACGAAGCCAGCAATGCCCCCGCTCGGGACTCATCAAGCATGGTCAGTGCAACACCAACGCTACTTACATGGACGACATGGGTTTCACAGATAGCTTATTAATTAATTTTACTGGCGCATTATGGGGAGGAAGATATTTGTCAGCTATAAATATGGCGACCCAGGAGTGCGCCCTATCGAAAATATTGATAATACTCAGGCTCGACATTATGTAGACTCGTTGGCTACCATGATCGACGCTGAGGACCATATTTATAAAGGTGAAGATGACGGTGAGGACTTGGGGCAATTCACGGACGAAACGATCGCTTCAAAACTGCGTGACAAAATTTTTGATAGTAGTTTGACGGTTGTTTTTATTTCAAAAAATATGAAAGATCCGTCCAAGACGGAGAAAGACCAGTGGATCCCATGGGAGATCTCCTTCTCTTTGCGTGAATCAAGCCGTGAAGGTAGGACTAGCAAAACAAACGCAATGTTGGCGATTGTGCTTCCGGATGAAAATGGGAGTTACGAATATTTCGTCAAAAATGTTTGCATGCGAGGGTGTACTTCTTGGGAAATCGGAACCGCATTCCTAATGTTGGGTAAGAACATGTTCAATCGGAAGGTGTCGCAGACAACTGAATGTAGTATCCATTCCGGAGGTGGCGCAATCCATGTTGGCGATAACCATTCTTATATATATCCAGTAAAGTGGGACTATTTTATAGTAGACATCAATAAATACATTGAGCATGCGATAAGTATTAATGGAAATATCGATGATTACGACATCAAGAAGATAATTGATTAGTTAATTCGGATGTCTCATTTGATCAACTGTTTTTAGATTTAGCCTCAATTGGGATGTCGTCGTGGTATACTTGGGACAAAATAATTCTATGCCTCCCAAACCTATGCTAGTTGAAATGAAAGATAAAAGCATGTTGTCCGGCGCGTGGACCGGTGTAGCAATCGTCCTCGTCGTATTCCTTGGCGTTCAAGCATGGAAAGCGACGTTGGAAGCGCGCGAAGTCGGTCATGCGCCGACTGTCCGCGACACGATCTCGATGACCGGCGAGGGGAAGATCTCCGCAAAGCCAACGCTCGCGGAAGTGAACCTCGGACTTCTCTCGGAAGGACGCGATATTCCGGCAACGCAGGAAGATAATTCCAAGAAAGTGAATGCGATCATCGCCGCGCTCAAGGGTCTCGGCATCGCGGAAGCCGATATGCAGACAAGCAACTACTCGATTAGCCCGCGCTACGAGTACACCGACGGCCGTCAGAATATTATTGGTTACAGCGTGAGTCAGAACCTCGCGATCAAAGTCCGTAACCTCTCGCAAGTCGGTGCCGTTGTTTCCAAAGCAGGGGAGCTCGGTTCGAATCAGGTAAACGGCATCAGCTTCACGATCGATGAGCCGTCCGCAATCCAGCAGGAAGCACGTAAGGAAGCCATCGCCGATGCGGAAAAGAAAGCACGCGAACTTGCCAATGCGCTCGGTGTCTCACTTGTCCGCGTCGTCGGCTTCAGCGAGTCGACTCCCGGTTCCCCGGTACCGCCCATGTACTTCAGCCGCCTCGACGCATCAGCGGTTGCCGCCCCTGTTCCAGCTCCTGAAATCCAGGCTGGTGAACTCGATGTCGTTGCTAATGTAACCGTCGAATACGAAATTCGATAAAACTATGTTCGGAGGAAACAAAATAAAATCGGTCTTTGCCAGAGAAGTGCTCGACTCACGTGGAAATCCGACGGTCGCTTGTCGCGTCACATTACTGTCGGGTGCGACAGCAGAAGCTAAGGTCCCGTCGGGCGCCTCGACCGGCTCGCATGAAGCCCTCGAGCTTCGCGATGGAGGAAAGCGCTATGGCGGAAAAGGCGTGTTGAAAGCCGTTGATAACGTCAACAAAAAAATCGCAAAAGTGTTGCATGGTCTTGATGCGTCCAAACAGCAGGAGATCGACCAAGTAATGCTCAAGCTCGACGGTACCAAGAACAAAGCCAAGCTCGGCGCTAATGCGATTCTTGCCGTGTCGATGGCCTGCGCCCAAGCGACCGCCGTTCACCGTCGTCTACCTCTTTGGAAGAGCCTCCGCAAAACCTTCAACTTCCATCGTGAGGTTCGATTGCCGATCATGACGATGAACGTTTTGAACGGTGGAGCGCATGCCGACTGGTCGATTGATGTTCAGGAGTGCATGCTCGTGCCAAAGCAGAAAAAGCAGGCCGATCGACTACGCGCCGGTGTTGAAACCTTCCACGTTCTCGCCAAAATTCTTAAGGCCGAAGGCTTCGCGACTACGGTCGGTGATGAAGGAGGCTTCGCACCCAAGTTGAAAACCGTCGAAAACGCTTTTGACGTCCTCGTAAAAGCGATCAAGATGGCCGGCTATAAACCCGGCCGCGACATCGCCATCGCTACCGATATCGCCGCCTCGGAATTTTACGATGCAAAAGCAAAACTCTATCGTTTCAAGACGGAAGGGCGTGACTACGATGCAAAACAATTGCTCGCTCGCTACAAGCAGCTCGTCCACGACTATCCGATCGAATCGATCGAAGATCCGTTCGCGGAAGACGACTGGGCCGCATGGAAAATCGCCACGGCTGACTTGAGAAAGAAAACCGTCATCGTCGGCGACGACTTTTTTGTCACCAATATCGAACGCCTCCGTCGCGGTATAGACACAAAAGCCGCCAACGCGATTCTGATCAAGATGAATCAAATCGGCAGCCTGTCGGAAACGGTAGCCGCAATCAATCTCGCGCATCAAAACGGATACAAGACGTCGATCTCGCATCGCTCGGGAGAAACATCAGACACAATGATCGCAGACTTAGCCGTAGCCTGCGGATCGGAATACATCAAAACGGGTTCACTGTCGCGATCGGAGCGTGTAGAGAAGTACAATCGACTACTCGAGATCGAGCTCGAGATGAAAAACGCCTAATCAGGCGTTTTTTATTTGCTGTTCAATGGCCTCGATCTGCTTTTTGTCGATCGTCGACAGAATTTCGCCCACGGTCGCGCGGTGGCTATGGGTAATCTCGCGCAGCTCGCCTTGAAAGCGCTTATAGGCATCGAGGATTTTTTGTTTGTCCTCCGGTGTGATGGCTGTGTCCATAGGTTACCCGCATACTATACGGGAAAGGCCTATTCTGTGTAAGCTCTGGGCTCAATATGCCGACGTATTCGATCACGACCTACGGCTGCCAAATGAACAAGAACGATTCCGAACGCATCGCGGGCCTCCTCGATTCGTTGGGCTTTTCGACGACCGAGGACGAGTCCGTGGCCGATCTAATCGTCATCAATACTTGCTCTGTCCGACAGTCTGCCGAGAATCGCGTATTCGGATCGCAGGAAAAGTATTTGGAATATAAAAAGACCAAGCCCGAGATGATCGTCGCCGTCACGGGATGCATGCCCGGCCGTGACAAAGCCTCGAATTTCAAGAAACAGCTCCCTGCGACGGACCTCTATTTCCCAACGCCGGAAATGGTGAACCTCCCGCGCTGGATTTCGGAGCTACGCCCCGAGCTCGTCAACTCGGATTCCCTTGAGGCCGACTATCTGAAAATTCACCCGCTCCGCGCCCCGTCGGTTCAGGCATATGTCACGATTCAAACCGGCTGTAACAAGTTCTGTACCTACTGCGTCGTGCCATATGCGCGCGGACTCGAGCGCAATCGCCCTGTCAAAGACATTCTCGATGAAGTTCGCGAACTCGTCGCGCACGGCGTGATCGAAATTACCTTGCTCGGACAAACGGTGAACTCGTTCAAGGCCTCGGACCCGCAGACCTTTTCGAACACGAACCCGTACAAGGATCATTTCGCCGCCCTGCTTTGGGAAATCAACCAAATCGAAGGCCTTCGTCGCCTGCACTGGACCGCCGCTCACCCAAATTCGATGACAGACGAAGTGATCGACGCACTCGGACTCGAGAAACAAGTAAACTATTTGCATTTGCCAGTGCAGTCCGGCTCGAATGAAGTACTTCGTCGCATGAATCGTAAGTACACGCGCGAGCAATATCTCGATGTGATTCGCAAAATCAAAGCTCGACGTCCCGAGATCGCGCTCGGCTCCGACATCATCGTCGGATTCCCGGGGGAGACGCGCGAACAATTCAACGAAACCATTTCTCTTTACAAAGAAGTCGGCTACGATATTTCTTACAACGCACAATACTCTCCGCGCTCCGGAACGCTCGGTGTGAAGTTGTTCGCAGATGATGTCGCCAAAGAAGAGAAGCGCGATCGCTGGGACGATTTGCAAACGTTGATGGAACAAACGTCGCTCGCAAAGAATCAGGCGATAGTTGGTTTGACCGTCGAAATTCTCGTTGACCGTCTCGATCACGGATTTGCTTACGGCTGTACTCGCGAGATGAAGCTCGCGCGATTCCGGGCAACCGAGGAGACGCCGATCGGCTCCTTGGTCGGCGCTATCGTTAAAGAAGGGAAATCCTGGGTTCTGGAATGCGAGCTTGCCAGTTAAGGTAAGCTCGGCTACCCTTATATTAATGGCCGTAGCAATACGAAAGGCCAAGACCAAGACCCTCTCGAGAAACACGGGAGGAGGTACGAAACGCGCTCTTCCGCGCGTTTTGTGCATTATAGGGCCCACTTCTAGCGGAAAAACCCTGCTCGGAATCCGGCTCGCCAAGAAATTCGGCGGGGAAATCGTCAATGCCGATGCGCGCCAAGTCTATCGGGAATTCGATATCGGAACGGGTAAACCGATGGGTGGGAAGCGTACGTCGAAAGGCGGAAGAAGCATGTATCTATTCGAGGGCGTCCCGCATTACTTGATGGATTATTTGCCGCCTTCGGATCTGCTGACGGTGGCCGAGTGGCGTGAAAAAGCGATGACCGCGATACGCGGGATCCGAGCCCGCGGTCATCTCCCGCTCGTGGTCGGCGGAACGGGATTGTATATCCAAGCCCTCGTCGACAACTATCAAATCCCCGCGGTTCCTCCGCAAGATTCTTTCCGGAGGGCCATGGAAGGTAAGCCGCTGGCGGAGCTCGTTAAATTATTATTACGTCTTGATCCGGCGGCGGAAAAACTTGTCGACATTAAAAACCCGCGTCGTGTTTTGCGTGCGCTAGAAGTCGCGACGTTTACGGGCAAACCATTTACCGAACAAAAAGGCGCGGCCAGACCCGTGATCAAGCCGCTGCTCATCGCCATCAAGCGCGAACGCGAGGAATTGCGCGAGCGTATCGATCTGGCCGTTGAAGCCTATGTGGAGGCCGGATGGATCGATGAGATTCGCCGTCTGCATAGATCTGGCATCGGCTGGGACGCGCCGGCGATGACATCCATCGGCTATCGCGAATTCGGATCCTATATTCGGGGAGAGTCGACTATCGAACAAGCTATTGAACGTACCAAACGTGCGACGTGGCAATATGCCAAGCGTCAATTAACGTGGTTTAGACGCGATACGCGCATCAACTGGGTAAAAGATGAAGAGGAGGCGGAGAAGCTTGTCGCAAAATGGCTAAAAGCTCGGACCAAGTAATCTTATTTTACAGACAGGAAATAACGGTTTACAGTCTCCGTATGGCCTATTGGCTCGTAAAATCCGATCCGTCGGAATACTCTTGGGATCAGCTCGTCGCCGATGTCGAGGCTGATTGGACGGGTGTCCGGAATTTTCAAGCTCGCAAATTTTTAAACGAGATGGCGGTTGGCGATCCGGTGCTCGTGTATCACACGGAAGACGATAAGGAGATTGTCGGTATCGCGGAAGTCATCGGATCCGCAAAACAAGATCCGACGGACGAAGAGGGGAAGTGGGTTGCGGTGCGCCTGAAAGCCGTCCGACCCGTCGGCCGTACGCTCACGCTCGATGAAATTCGTAATACGGCCGGTTTGTCGATCATGCCCCTCGTCGAACAGCCTCGACTGTCCGTCATGTCCGTCACTCCGGCCCAGTGGGAAGCGATTTTGAAATATACCAAAACCGTGTAAAGATTCGCCAACTATGAATCTTGTTGCACGGTTTTTTGGCTTCAAGGCCAAGCGCCACATCGACCGCTACCACATCGCCACGGTGACGCATCCGGAAGAGCTTGAGCTCGTCGATGAATTGCCGCTCGAAATTAGATTCGTCCTGTCCCGCAGACCTGAGCGGCATGTCATGTTCGCCGACCTTCTCGTACGTGGTTTTGGTATTGCGATTCGCACCGTCGACCGTACGCCGGAAGCCGTACTGAAATCCATCGACAACATCTCGCGCCACTCCCAGCACAATACGATTATTCCGTGGCTGCCGAATCTGCTGAAACAAGGCGCTTTGCCCGTGTTCACCGAACCCGATCTCGTGCACGCGGAAAAAGCCGGCGTCAATCTCAATAGCGACGCGCGCCTCATCATGGAGCATCGTTTTGACTTCAAGAAAATCGTCCTCGTCGACTTACACAACAGAGGAGTGAGCGCCGATGAGCAAGCCTTGATGCGCGAAGTGAATGAAGATTTGTATCCCTTTGCGATCGATTACATTATTAATCGCGTCCTCTTTGACAACGCCCACACGCGCACGGAGGTCGCACAAAGTATTATCAAGGCCCTCCTCATCGTCGGACCGATCGCCCATGGTCTCGAGCAGTACGCTTCGGGTATCGGTAAGCTTTTTGCCGCTTCAGCCGACGACATTCTCGCCGAGACGGCGGAATTATTTGCGCTTCACGGGTCCGGATTCTCATGGAAGTCCCTCGCCAAACGCGGATGGATTCTCGTTCCCGTATTTGCTCTCGCGACATGGGGCGTCTTGTCCGTCGACTCGCTGATCGAACACGGCCAAATCGCTCTTGCCGGTGCTGTGTTTGGCTTATCGGCCGTAGCCCTCTCGCTTACGACCGCGATCCAGTCGATCGGGATGTATCACAAATCCTATCGATCACAGCAAGTTGAAAATAAACTTCCACAAGAGACGCGCGGTCTCTGGAAACTCGCCTTTATCCAAGATTTCAGCAATCCCGCCCGCCTCGGCCTTTTCCTTGGCGCCTTTGCCGCCCCGATCGCCGCCGCCACCGTCTTCGCCGGCTTCCCGCAGATCGTGCATAACGGCTGGGTGCTGGCATTATTAGGCTCGGTCGAATCAATCGTCGCGGGTTTGACGGTGATCGCCGCGGTGAGACTGAATCGCTACGTATTCCGCCGCAAGATTCGGTTGCTGATCGGTTGAAGCGCACCCTCGACAAGAGCCCCATTTTAAGATATCCTCTCTGTTATGCGATTCTTTAACCGAAAACCTGCGGAAGACGTTTTGAGCACCGCTAAAATAGGCGGTTCCGGTGCGATTGCACTGGTTTTGGAGATGGTCCAAGTTCTCGCGATTTCCCTTGCGATTATCATCCCGATACGCTGGTTCCTGATCCAGCCTTTTTACGTACAAGGCGCGAGCATGGAGCCGAACTTTTTTGACCATGAATACCTCATCATCGATGAGCTTTCCTATCGTTTCCGCAACCCATCGCGTGGTGATATCGTTGTTTTCCATTACCCGAACGATCCCAAGCAATTTTTCATCAAACGCGTGATCGGTTTGCCGGGGGAGACCGTGGAAGTTGCGGATGGCAAAGTGAAAATTTATAACGATGCAAATCCAAACGGCGTCGTCCTCGATGAAACTTCCTACCTCGACCAAGACTTCACCGCCGCTTCCCAAACCGTCACCTTAAAACCCAATCAGTTCTATTTGCTCGGCGATAACCGCTCAAGCAGTCTCGACTCCCGATTCTTTGGTCCTGTCGACGAAAAGTTTATCGTCGGACGCGTTTGGGTACGCGGCTATCCTGTCGATCGCTGGAAGCATTTTGACTCTCACGACTACGGAATTTAATATTATCAACTATGCCTAACAAAAAAGGACCGTTCAAAAAGCCCGCTCCAAAACCCGCCGTAACGGAATCGGCGTCAACTCCCGCTCCGGCTACGACTAAGAAATCCGCCCAGCCGCTCCAAGTTGTGCGCGGCATGCGCGATTTGCTTCCGATGGATCAGGCTTACTGGAAACAGACAAACGCGATGGCCGAGAATCTTGCCGCGGCTTATGGGTATGAACGTATCGACACGCCAATCGTTGAAGACACGTCGCTTTTTGTACGCGGCGTCGGTCGTGCCACGGACATTGTCGAAAAAGAACTCTACTCATGGGAAACCGCCGGGGGAGAGAGCCTTTCGCTTCGCCCTGAAGGTACCGCATCCGTCGTCCGATCGTATATTCAGCACGGAATGCTGAACCTGCCACAACCTGTCCGCCTTTGGTACACGGGTCCGATGTTCCGTCACGACCGCCCGCAGTCCGGCCGTTTCCGCCAGTTCTACCAAGCCGGCTACGAGGTGATTGGCGATGCCGATCCGGTCATCGACGCACAGCTCATTATTCTCGGCTGGAATTTCTTGAAAGGCCTCGGCATTGAAACAACCGTCCGCATCAACTCGCTTGGTACGCCGGAATGCCGAACCAACTATAAGAACGCTCTTGTTGCGTATTTCCGTTCCAAGAAAGCCAAGCTTTCGGAAGAAGACAAAAAGCGCTTGCTCAAGAATCCTCTTCGGTTGCTCGACTCCAAGGATCCGGTCATCCTCGAGCTCAAAGCCGAAGCCCCGCAAATCGTCGACTGGCTCGATGAAGAATCCAAAACGCATTTCATGCGTGTATTGGAATTCCTCGATGAAGTCGGCGTCCCATACCAGCTCGATCCGTACCTCGTACGCGGTCTTGATTACTACACAAAGACTGTTTTCGAATGGTACGCCAACTCCGACGACCAAGAACTATCGCAATCCGCTCTCGGTGGCGGCGGTCGCTATGACGGTCTCGTCGAATCCCTCGGCGGACGCGCGGCAACGCCCGCAGCCGGCATGAGCCTCGGTCTCGACCGCATCGTTTCGCGTCTTAAGGAAAAGAATCCGCCTCCGCAGGACCATCGCATGCCTCATGTGGACGTATTCTTGGCACAGCTTGGCGAGATGGGCCGCAAGCGCTCGCTTGCCCTCTACGAGGAGTTCCGCGAAGCCGGAATCCCGGTCGGCGAGGCCTTCTCCAAGGCTAATATCAAGGCGCAGATGGAAATCGCCAACAAGCGCGGTGCCAAATGGGCGATTGTGATCGGCCAAAAGGAGGTTCTCGACGGCACGGTCCAAATCCGCGATATGGACGCCGGAAGCCAGGAAATCGTCGATGTGAAGAAGGCGGTGCATGAAATCAAGAAGAAGCTGGCCAACGGGGTTGACACTCCTGCGGCTACCGTGTAGATTTCGCAAATCCTACAATAGAAAGGAGCGAACCTCATGGTAGAAGTAAAACGCAAAAAGAACGAAACTTTTGACGCCTTGCTCCGACGCTTCCAGCGCCGGTTTCAATCCAGTGGCAAGCAAATTGAAAGCAAGAAACGCCGTTTCCACGACAGCGGAAAGAACAAGAACCAGCGCCGCGACGGCGCCCTGCGCCGCGTCACGATGGGCGAGAAATACGAATATCTCTCCAAGACCGGACAGTTGAAGGAAGAGCCTAAGCGCAAGTACGGCCGCCGCTAAAATTCAAAACACTCCGCCTATGGCGGAGTGTTTTGTTTTTCTGCTATGATAGGCCACATCTATGACTGTTCTCGAACGCGTGGAAACTGACTTCAAGACAGCGATGAAATCCAAGGATGAACTCGCCCTCTCGGTCATGCGGCTTGTGCGATCGGCGCTAAAAAACAAGCAGATTGAATTGGGCCGTGATCTCAAGGATGAACATACGCACGCTGTTTT
>JAIOPK010000014.1 GCA_021413945.1 Candidatus Uhrbacteria bacterium | reverse complement strand
GCCTTCATCTGTGCGGCCTTGGCCAGAAGCGGGTCCTCGGTAAGGCCGGGAAGCGAGAGTGCCAAGCGGTCGGCGTTGGTATAGGCGGTCAGTGCCGCAGGCAAAACAGATGCGAAGAATCCGGACTTGGTCCCGACTTTTGTATCCACCACGTAGATACCGAGAAAGACGAGTACGAGCGCGACAAGAACCGAGACAGAGCCGAGCGCAAAGACGCCGGGCTTGTAGCGGTTGCCTCTGTGCGGGATGAAGTAGTCGTGCAGAGTCCGGTGAAGTCTCCGCTTCTTGCGCCGTGCCATCGACTCATCCTATCAAACAACAGCCCCGCGGTATGCGGGGCTGTTGATGAACCGTTGTGAGGTTCGCTTAGTGCGACTTTACGTACGCTGCGAGCTGAGCGACGAGAACGGCGAGCTGGGCCTGGAGGCTCTGGATGAGCATCTGGCGCTGTTCGTCGGACATCGTCGGCGCTACGCCCTTGTTGAGCTCAGCGCGGGTAATCGGACCTACGTAGCCGACCGCCGGCGTGATGCCATGCGCCTTCTGGAAGTCGATGACAGCCGCTCTGGTCTGCGCACCGAAGTATCCTGTAGCACCGGCCGGGATGGAGAAGCCCTGGCTGATGAGCAGCTTCTGGAGTTCAGTCACATCGTTTCCGCGGGAACCGACAGTGAGGTTGGCCGAGAAGTTGTACGTCGCGGCGCCCAAGACCTGTCCGCCTGTCGAGCCCCCTGCCGTACCTGTTGTGCCTGCAGAGGTGCTGCCTGCCGCATTACCCGATGTGCTGCCGGAGGTTGAGACTGAACCGCCACCGCCGCCGCTTGCGACAGGCGCGCCGTTACCGCCTCCACCACCGCCACCTCCACCGCCGCTCGGCGTTGAAGCTGATTCTGTGTAGACAGAGAATGTTGAGAAGTGCCTGGTCCAGACGACGAGGTCACCGCCGACATCAATCTTACAATCAGCGCCGTCTGCGAGAGCGTCGCCGACGGTCTGGTTGTCAGCTGCACATGTCGCTGTTATCTCGGTGAACGTGCTCCCGTGTGTCCAGCCTACACGATTGCCCGCCTGATTCTCGAAGAAGAGACGTGTGCCCTGGGAGAGCAAGAGGACGCTGTCCGGAGAGCCGACAGTGACGGAGAGAATGGTCGAGGTCTGGTTGCTGCCGTTCGAAGGCGGTACACCGATGCTTGACACTACCGCTACCGGATTGAGTACACCGTCCCAGTTCTGGTCACCGGTGATGGTCGTACTGGCCGGGATGTCCACCGTGACATCATCGCCGCCGGTCGTCGTGCTCGTCGAGTTGGTTGTCGATGAACCTGTCGTTGCCTCTGTCGTAGTAGCAGTGGAGGTCGTCGTGAACTGGAGCGTCGTCATCGCCGCATCCGTGTACCACGGAGAGAATATTACGGTCGAAGTTCCCGAACCGCCGATTGAAACACCGTCGGGGCTCGTTGAGCTCCCCCACCAGTTACTCTCAGCAGTAATGGTCGCGCTCGTCTCATTCGCAAGTCCGAAACCACCTGTACCGGAGAGTGAAGAATTTACAACCGTTGTGCTTGAGGGACCGAGGTTTACTTTACCGGCTTCACCGAAACGGATGCCGACGACACCGCCGGAAACGGTGACGTTATCAACAGTCACGCCAGTGAGGCTCGCAGGAGTTGAATTGTAGGAAGATGCATCGTCACGAGCCTTGATTGTAATGCTTGAGGGGAACAAGGGATTCGATGCAGTGCCCATCAAACCGCTCCCTGTGATAGTAGAGTCTTTGATAGTGATGTTGGAGTACGCAGACCACTTGAGGTTGATATCAATGCCCGCGTTGAAACCGTACGTCGCGTCAGTACCTGAATCAGCGATGGTGATGTTGTCGAACGTCGCATCATCCATCTTTTCCGCATAGATACCCTTCATCAAGTTGTTGCTGAACGTCGTCAACGAAACATCGATGTTGGAGACGGATGTTGTGCCACCTGACCCGGCTGACTCCTTAGCGAAGTACCAACCGATATCGTTACCGTCGAAATGGCTCTGGACGACAGTAAGTCCGTCGATGTCCGTACCGCTACCGACGCGCAAGCCGACATACGGGCTGACGAGGTGGTCTACGGCGTTTGACGCGCCAGTCACCGTAACACCTGCAAACGAAAGATTCGTTACCGCGGTACCGGTTACTTGTGCACCACCTCCGAAGCCTGCCCGGTCGATACGAATATCGTTGAGCGAGACATCGTTTGCAGAAACGGTCGCTCCGTATCCTGTCGCGGTCGAGGCAAGAATTGTACCCGTAGTTGCATCATTACCTGCGCCGGTCAATGTAATTGATTTGTTTATGGTCAGCTGCTCGTCATACGTGCCGGCCGCGACCGTCACTGTGCCTCCTGCATCAACAGCATCGATGCCGTCCTGAACTGTGCCGAACGCATTTACGCCGAAGATATAAGATTGTCCACCATTGGAGACCAGCGGGTTACCGCCAGTACCGTCGAGAGCGGCGTCAACCCAAACGGACGATGTGTCGCCGTAAGTTGCGCCATCAACTGAGACCGAGCTCATGCTGGCGTTAGCTTCAAAGAAGACCGCATACGCATCAGTGGGAGTTTTGTGGTCGGTGAGTGTACCGAATGTATTGCCGCTCAAAACTGTACCAGGAGTATTCTTTTCCAGTCCGATGCCGTGGGCCCAGAGACCTTCAAGGAAAGATATCTGGTTATCACTGATTGTAGCGGTTGTGTCGCCGCCGAAGTTTATGAGCACTCCATATGCTCCGCGTCCGACATTCCACGCTGCTGTTGAAGCATTCACGTGTGAAATTGTATTCCCGGATATCACGAGACCGGTAATTGTTCCTGTCGAAGCCGTGTCGCCGACATAAATTCCTTTCGCGCTTGTGCCACCCGTATTAGGGCCTGCGAGGTTCGCACTTCCCACATTACTGATTGTGTTGCCCGAAATTGTTACATTCGAGATTGCACTGCCGGAGCTACCTTCCAGGTAGATTGCTTGAGCCGAACCTGTCGTAAGGTTCGTGCCGATATCGTGAACGGTGTTCCCTGTCACAGACACGTTACTGACGTTGTCGATGACAATGCCGTACGCATCGTCAGGGTTTGAGATGTCGAAGCCAGATATGCTCGACGTTCCGGAAGTAACCGAAATTTTTCCAACGAGACTTGCGGAGCTGCCGACGAGTGAGATTTCTTTGCTCAAAGTCACATCTCCAGTGTATGCACCTGAAACATTTATCGTGTCACCAGGTGCCGCACTGTCGATAGCGGACTGCAATGTAGCGACATTGCCATCATTAACGTCGGTCGCAGCAAAAGCAGAGCCTGCAAAAGCGAGAAGGGAGAGGCCGACTGAGAGACTGATAATAGAGCTTTTGAAAACGTTCGAACTGTTCATAATTTTCTACAACTACTTAATAATTATTGCTAAAAACCTACAACCCTGTTTGGACGTTCAAGAGTATTCCTCTCGCCGGGAAACGCAAACTTCTGCAAGTGTGCCATTTCAGGAGTGAATGAATCATGAAGTCTCCGGCAGGCGACGGGAATCCCGGGAGTGGCACACGAATATCTTCATGAGAGCCCCTTGTCCTATTGGAGGCAGCTTTCTAAGCCGCGATTCGGCAGACTGCTCCGCAGCGCAGCCGTAATGGACATAAAGAGACAGGCAAAAAAAGTTCGAAAATGAGGCGACTCGGGCCGAAAACGCAGAAAATTACACGACACGAAATACATCTTTCGTCAATTTATGCCGAACACGAAAAGCGCACATTCCGCATTTGACGCAGAATGTGCACTTCCCTTCCAAGCATCTGCCGATTTGCCGTGCGATGAGAACTTGGCGGAAATTTACAGATGTTTCCGCTGCTTGAAGTATGCGAGAGCGCTACCCGCTGCAACGAGCGCTGAGAAAACGAGTATCAGGAGTGTCTCACGTGCATTTCCGCCTGCACCGGTATTCGGTGCGGATGGCGTAGATACGGATGTGGTCACAGATGTAACGACCGGTGGCGTCACGACGGGCGGTATGACCGGCGGGAGGACCGGAGGAGGAACAACAACCGGCGGGTCGACAGGCGGAACTACCGGAGGAACCACAGGAGGCGGTACAGCGATGTCATCGTTTGTGATGGTGCACGTCTTGTCGTCACCGGCGAGGAGTGAGACGGAACCGTTCGCGTCACATGCTCCGCTGAAGCCCGATGCATATCCGGAGAAAGTGTCTTCGCTCACGGCATACGCACCTGCGCTGAGCGTGTACGAGGTGCCGGGCGCTTCCACACCTGCAGCGGGAGAGCCGGCGACGTCCGCCATTCCCATACCGGTCGCTCCTTTCACATGCAATGTGAACGATGACGCGACGGCAACGCCGCCGTCATTGTTTATGACATGCTTTACGACATGGAGCGTGGCCGTGGCGGGTGGTGGCGGAGGCGGTACGGGGCAGGTCGGCGCGGTAATCGTGATGTATTTCAGGATTATCGGATTCGTGGTCACTGTCCAGTCAAAAGCCAGCGCTCTTCCCACCCACTTGGTGCCTCCTCCGACTGTAATGTCGGAATTCACGGGACCTACGGGTTCAATTACCGTACCGACGAATGTCGCGTTTGAGCCGATGACGGTGGAGGCAAGGACCGGCGGCACGTGCGGCGTCCAGAAGATGTCGCATGCTGACGCGCCGTTCGTAGTCGTAGCAGTAGAGAAATCCGTGGTGGTAAGCGTGCCCGACGGACGGAAGATAAAGGTGCCCGCTCCGCTGAGCGAGATAGTTCCCCCGCCGCCGATGCTCATATTACCCGCTGAACAGTAGACGCCGGGTGTATACACACCGAGAGCACCGTGCGACACATCCGTCGCAAGATCGACTGCGCCAGGAAACGTGAACGTGCACGCTTGTGCATCGAGTGCCGCGCTTGCCGCATGCTGGTCGATGCCTGCCTGCAGAAATGCTGCGTCGTTCAGATGTGTTGTGCCTGTCGTATACACAGCGACTCCCGGAAATGTGACATACCCCATGTCGCCGTATATCGCCGTGCCGTTGGCTATCGTCGTATTATTAAATGTCTTTCCGAGCACTGCATACGAGGCGGCAGTGCCCAACGAAGGAGTCGTCGCGGCCAGAGCCGCAAAGGGCGCGCCGAGTACAACCGCAGCCGAAAGGATTCCTGCAGCCGCAGAACGCGTAGTAAAAATGTTCATGTTTCGGTTCTTGGTTACTCTGATGAATAAGGCGCTTCCCTGGAGTCTACCTCTCTCCGTGTATTTGTATAGCAAGCGGCATATGTCCGTTCAGACGTCGTCCGACATGCTAAGGTAGTGGGATGAAAACAGCACTTCTTGCTTCCTATACAAAAGATGAGCCGCTTATCCGCCTCGGCAAACTCCTCACGGCACATGACTGGTCGCTCCTGGGCTCCGCGGGTACGGCAAAATTTCTCAATGAAAACGGAATCCCTTGCCGCGATGTCGCCGAAATAGTCGGCGCTCCCATTCTCGGGCACAGAGTCGTGACCCTTTCCCGGGAAATCCATGCGGGACTCCTCTCGCGTGATGAAGATGCGAGAGAGCTCGAAAAGCTCGGCATCCCCCGCATTGATTTGGTGTACGTCACGCTCTACCCGCTCGAAGAGACTATCCGCGCGGGCGGTACGTCGCACGATGTCATTGAAAAGACCGACATCGGAGGCCCTACGCTCCTGCGTGCCGCCGCGAAAGGTCGAAGAATCGTACTCTCCTCTCCCGAACAGATTGATGATGCCTCCAAGCTCATCCAGGGCGAGGCCGATGAACACCTCCTCAACAGACTTGTCGCAGCTGCAGAGCGTCGCTGTGCGGAGTACATCGG
>JAIOPK010000016.1 GCA_021413945.1 Candidatus Uhrbacteria bacterium | reverse complement strand
ACGCCGAATCCGTCGGCGTTCGGTCAGTCGGTGGCGATCAGCGTGTCGGTGGCGGCGAACCCGCCGGCGGCCGGCACGGCCACGGGCAGCGTCGAGTTGTTCGACGGCGCCACGTCGCTGGGCGTGCAGACGCTCTCGGGCGGCAGCGCGACGTTCAACACGTCGGCGCTCACGACCGGTGCGCATACGCTCTCGGCGGTCTACGCCGGTAGCACGGACTTCACGGGCAGCACGTCGGCGGACTACACGCACACCGTGAACGCGGCGGCCACGGCCACCACGGTCACGAGCGCTCCGAACCCGTCGCTGTTCGGCGAGTCGGTCACGCTCTCGGCGAGCGTGGCGGCGGTCGCGCCGGGCGCCGGTACGCCGGGCGGTTCGGTCGAGTTCTTTGATGGCCTCGCTTCGCTCGGCGTCGCGACCCTGTCCGCTGGCAGCGCATCGATCTCCACGTCCAGTCGGGCAGTGGGCTCGCACAGCATCACGGCGGCCTACCTGGGTGCGACGGACTACAGCACCAGCACGTCGGCGGTGCACACGCACACGGTGAACACCGCGGCCACCACGGTCACGGTGAGCACGTCGCCGAACCCGTCGGCCTTTGGCCAGTCGGTGGCGATCAGCGCCACGCTGTCGCCCTCGGCTGCGAGCGGTGATGTCGAGTTCTTCGATGGCGTCACTTCGCTGGGCCTCGCGACGATCTCCGGTGGTGTGGCGACGCTCAACACGAGCGCGCTCACGACCGGCCTGCACAGCCTCACGGCGAGCTACGCGGGCGACGGCACGTACACGGCCAGCACGTCGGCCGCGCACGCGCACACGGTGAACGCCGCCAGCACCACGACCGCGGTCTCCACGAGCCCGAACCCGTCGGCGTTCGGCGAGGCGGTCACGATCTCGGCGAGCGTTTCGGTGAACGCGCCGGGGGCGGGTACCGCCACCGGTTCGGTCGAGTTCTTTGATGGCATCGCTTCGCTCGGCACGGCCACGCTCTCGGGCGGTTCGGCCTCGATCAGCTCGAGCGCGCTCAGCACGGGCTTGCACAGCCTCACGGCCGTGTACTCGGGTGCCACGGACTACAGCGCCAGCACGTCGGCGGCGCACACGCACACGGTGAACCCGGCGGCCACGGCCACCACGGTCACCAGCGCTCCGAACCCGTCCACGTTCGGTGACGCGGTCACGCTCTCGGCGAGCGTCGCGGTGCAGGCCCCGGGCGCGGGTACCGCGACCGGTTCGGTCGAATTTTTCGATGGCCTCGTGTCACTCGGCCTCGCATCGCTCTCCGGTGGCAGCGCGTCGATCTCCACGTCCAGTCTGGCAGTGGGCGCGCACAGCATCACGGCGAGCTACCTGGGTGCCACGGACTACAGCGTGAGCACGTCGGCGACGCACACGCACACGGTGAACGCGGCCGCGAGCAGCGTGGCCGTGACCACGTCGCCGAACCCGTCGGTGTTCGGCCAGTCGGTGGCGGTGTCGGCGTCGGTGACGCCGGCCACGGCCACGGGCAGCGTCGAGTTCTTTGATGGTGCCGTGTCGCTCGGCCTCGCGACGCTGTCCGGTGGCAGCGCCTCGATCAACACGAGCGCGCTCGCGACGGGCGC
>JAIOPK010000010.1 GCA_021413945.1 Candidatus Uhrbacteria bacterium | reverse complement strand
AAAAGGATATTTACTTTTGGAAGGTGGACAACGGCAAAATCGAAGCGAATCATTTCATTTCGAAGATTAACACCAAGCGAAACGATGAATAAATTTCTGCGGGAATTACTGGCAGCAATGCAAAACCTGATCGTCGGAATGAATGAAGGGAAGGTTCCGATGACAACAGCGGTGAAACTTTTGACTGAACTGACCGTCCACCTGCAAAAAGTTCTTGACCTTGAACCGGTTTCGGTCGACGAAAAACTAGACTTTCTGATCTTCATGTCATCGAAGTTTGTCGATCTGCAAAAGGTTTACGGTGTAGACAAGCAAGTGATCATCACCGGCCATGAATTGTTTAAACAATGGCAGAAAGCCAAAGCAGACAATATTGCGGGCGCTAACAAAAAGGTCGAACAAGCCGTTCCGCAACAACCATTGAAGCCTATTCCAGAAGAAGGCGCACCGAATCCCTAACATCAACAACATGAACCTTTTATTTTTAGACACTGAAACAACCGGACTTGGCAAAGAAGACAGACTGATTCAGCTTGCATATAAGCTACGTCGCCCGATTTCTTTGGATTTCGCCGAACCGCAGGTCGAATATTTCCGCCCCCCGCTTCCGATTTCCTTTGACGCTATGGCCACGCACCATATCACGAACGCCATGGTTGAAGACAAAGCCCCATTTGTTGATTCGGAATTCAAGAAATTTCTGACCGAACGCGTGGAAGATTCAATCTTCGTTGCCCACAACGCCCCGTTTGACCTTCGAATGCTGGCCGCCGAAGGGGTTCAGTTTCAAAATTTCGTCGACACGCAGCGCGTTTGTATGCACTTAATTGATTCACCAAGCTACCGATTGCAATATCTTCGCTATTCGCTGGACATGCGGGTTCTTGGAACAGCCCACGACGCCGCCGGTGACGTGAATGTACTGGTTGCGTTATTTGACCACCTTTACAGCTTAGTTGAACAATCAATCAAGTCTTCAGACAAGACGGCTATAATCGACCGCATGATGACTTTATCGACCTTGCCGGTTCTTTTGAAAAAATTCACCTTTGGAAAGTACATCAATCGCACCTTCGAAGACGTAGCCATAACCGACAAAGGATATTTGTCATGGCTTTACAGTTCGGAAATGGGCAAAATGGAAGATGAAAGAAATCAGGATTTATTGCACACAATTAAACAATATCTTTAACCAAACAACA
>JAIOPK010000017.1 GCA_021413945.1 Candidatus Uhrbacteria bacterium | reverse complement strand
GCAAGGCCAGCAGATTTACAGTCTGACCCCGTTGACCGCTTGGGTACCCACCCGTGGAGCCACAGACCGGGATTGAACCGGTGACCTTGTCCTTACCATGGACACGCTCTACCAACTGAGCTACTGCGGCGTATTTTATTTTTCGAGAGCCTCGATCTTGTCCTTAAAGACCTGGAAACGGGCTGGATCGTCGGAGAGCAGGCGCAGGCGGTTATAGCGGGCGCGGGCCTCTTTTCGATCGCCGAGGAGTATAGCAGTCTCCAAAGATAGTTCAAGGTATTTAGCCGACCCTGGTTCAAGCTCGCTGGCGCGTTTGGCATGGAGCCAAGCCTTGGCCGGCGTACCTCGCTTCACATAAAAAGACGCGAGCTCCGCATGGCGATGCGGTTGGCGCGGACTTGCTTCGACAGCCTTGGACAACATCGCTTCCGCGATCTGGAAATTTCCTTCCGCTTCGGCGATTTCCGCGAGGCCCGCATAGGTTGCGTCATCGGCTTTACGCGACTTCACAAGAAACTCATATGTCTCTCGCGCTTGCGGATAGAGCTTCTGACGCAAATACAATGTACCGAGAAGTTTGTAGACATCTGACTGACGTTGGTCGAGGGAGAGGACCTCGAGCAAGCGGCGCTCGGCATCGGCCCACTTCAAGTCGCGCGTGAGCGAGCGAGCTTCCGCGAGAAGCGTCTTGATGCGTTCGCGCTGTGACGGGGCCATCGCGGCGAACGGGCTTTTTACTTTGCGATACAAATTATCAAAAGACTGCAAGCGCGCCTCGGTGCGCTTGTAGGATTCTTTGGTTTTTTTGGTGACGGTGCGGCCAAAGCGTTGAAGGGCGGCGAGACGATCGGCGCTGACGCGTTCAAAACGGCGTGTGATCAATTTTTCGCGTTCTTCTTTTTGACGTTCCTCTTTAATCGATCGCGGATCAAGCAGGCGAATCTCCTTCCAATGGCGAACGACGAAATAGGCCATCACGCCGAGCGCGAGAGCCGCAATAACGTAAGCAATGATCGCGACGTACATGAAAACAGTTTAAGCCGGAAGCGATGCGCGGCACAACATGCCAAAGGCACGAGGGTCGAGGGAGGCGGAGCCAACGAGAACGCCGTCGATGTGCGTCGTCGAGAGATATTCTCCGACGTTGCGTGCATCGACAGAACCGCCGTAGATCACCGGGATCTCGGAAGCGGCTTTGCCGAATTTTTTATTCAGCATGTCGTGGATGGCTTCATGGACAACCTTGGCGTCCTGACCGGAACAAGCCTTGCCCGTACCAATCGCCCAAACAGGTTCATAGGCGATGATCGGCGAGCCGGCGCCGTCGACTTTCAAACCGGCCGACAAGACGGCGGCCACTTGGGCGCGCACAACTTTGAGCGTCTCCCCTTTTTTGCGCTGAGCATCGGTTTCACCGACGCAGATGACCGGGCGGATTCCGTTCTTTTGAAGCGAGATCGCCTTCTTGGCGACCATATCGTCCGTCTCACCAAGATGTTGGCGGCGCTCGCTGTGGCCGACGAGACAAAAGGACAAGGCAAACTCCTTCAGCATGGCAGGGCCGATCTCACCCGTAAAAGCTCCCTCATTGGCCCAGAACGCGTCCTGTGCGCCCAAATAGGGCACTCCAGCACGTCCCAGAGAGGAGCGGGCGGCGGCAAGGGACACAAACGGAACGGCAACGCCGATCTCGAGGTCCTTGGGCAGACGTTCACGGCGGAAGGCACGAATCCATGCTCCGGCCTTTACCGGGCCGTAGTGCATCTTCCAATTGGCAATGACGGTCTTGCGCATAAGCGGCTTATTCCTACCGCAGATCGGCAAAACAATCAAGAGACGGCGAACAGCTTTTTGACCTTATCTTTACTTTCGAATGGACCAATCAAAGCCGATGCCATTTTGCTTGGGATGAAAATCGCTTTTGCTACGCGACGAATATCGGCAGATGTAACTTTTTCCAGCTTAGCCAAACGTTGTTCCGGCGTCTCGATACTCTTCTGGAAAATCCATTGTTTGCCGTACCAGTCGGCTTGGGCGGCGGAGTCTTCAAAAGCGAGCGTGAGCTTGCCGCGGACATGGTCTTTGGCGCGTCGAAGTTCTTCCGGCTTCACGAGTTCTTTGGTTGTTTTCTTGAGTTCGCTCCAGATAACTTTCACGGCTTCGTCGACACGCGTTTTATCAAGGCCGGACATGACGCCAAAAATTCCGATGTCCTCGAGAGGCTGATGCGATGCGTTCACGGAGTAGCACAAACCGCGGCGCTCGCGCACTTGGATGAACAAGCGTGACGACATCGTGCCGCCGAGAATGGTTGCGAGGAGGGACGCGGCCGGCAAATCTTTGTGGCCGAGCGGAAGTGCGTGGAATGACATCGCGAGCTGTACCTGTTCCGTGTTCTTTTTCTGAAATGCGACAGCGTCTTTCAATGTTTCCGGCGCGTGGAAGCGTTTGAACTCGTGGTCGATGCGTTTCTTGGGCGCTTTGACCGAGCCGAATGTTTTCTCGAGAATCTTCCAGATGTTTTTGTCGATCTTTCCGGCGACACAAACCGCCATACGCTCCGGAATGTAATACGCATCGCGATAGTCGATGAGTTTCTGGCGTGGGACCGTTCGAATCGTCTCGCGAGGTCCGGCGATGTTCCAGCCGAGGGTCGAATTTGGAAACAAAACTTCCTCGAGCAAGTCCTCGATGTGCATGCGAGGATTGTCCTCGTACATGTTGATCTCTTCTACAATGACGCCGCGCTCGCGATCCAATTCTTTTTGATCGTAATGCGAGTGGAAAATCATGTCATGCAAAATGTCGCCAGCGAGTGCGGTTTTGGCGGCGTCCATCTTGATGTAGTAGGCCGTGAGATCTTTCGACGTGAACGCGTTGTACTCGGCGCCGTAGCGGTCGAGCTCTTTCGAAATGGTCAGCGTGTCAGGTCGACGTTTGGTACCTTTGAACATCAAGTGTTCGATGAAGTGCGAGGCGCCGTTGATGTCGCGCGACTCGTAACGGGAACCGACACGGCAAAAAGCCATGAAGGTCATGGATGTCGCTCCTTTTTGCGGGACAATGATTGCCTGCATCCCGTTTTTCAACTTCTTTGTTATTGGTTTCATGTTAGTTCAAGCGTGATTGGATGAAGGCGACCACTTCGTCGATCTTGATTCTCTCTTGTGTCATCGCATCGCGATCACGAACCGTAACCGTGTTGTTTTCTTTGGTGTCGTAGTCGACGGTGAAGCACCATGGCGTGCCGATTTCATCCTGTCGGCGATAGCGCTTGCCGATGGAGCCGCTTTCATCATATTCGACGACGAGACCGGCTGCTCGAATTTTCGAAGCGAGCTCGCGACCGATATCGGCGAGGCCGTCTTTCTTCTGCAATGGCAACACGGCGGCCTTCACAGGCGACAAGCGAGGCGGAAGTCGCAAAACCATGCGCGGCTCTGTCTCCCCTTCCGATGTATCGGCTTCATCGACGTCGAGGTGTTCGACGAGGACGGCGAGAACGGTGCGTGAAAGGCCCCAAGTCGGTTCAACGACGTGCGGGAGAATTTTTGTGTTGGTTTCCGGATCGAGCCAGCGCAAATCTTCACCGGAAAATTCTTGGTGACGGGACAAATCGTAGTCCGTGCGATTGGCGAGGCCGTACAGTTCCTTTTGACCGAAGGGATATTGGTACTCGATATCGACCGTGCGCTTGGAATAGAAGGCGCGGTCGGATTCGCTGATCTCTTTGTAGACGAGATTCTTTGGATTGATCTTCAAAACGTCCTCGACCCAGATTTTCATCTCGTTCAACCACATGTCGAAAGCTCGCTCGGAGTCATCAGGCTTCACGAAGTACTCAATTTCCATTTGCTCGAACTCGCGCGTGCGGAAAATGAAATTTCCGGGCGTGATTTCATTGCGGAAGGCTTTGCCGACTTGGGCGATACCGAAAGGCAGCTTCTTGCGCATGGTGTCGCGAACGTTTTTCCAGGCAGTAAACATGCCGGCGGCTGTTTCCGGACGAAGGTAAGCGACGTTGGCGGAATCTTCCGTGACGCCGACGAAGGTTTTGAACATCAAGTTGAAATTCTTAATGTCGGTAAGCTCTCCCCCGCATTCCGGACAGTCGACGTCCTTGATGTGCAGAGGAACTTCCTTGTTATAACCGGGTTCGGCTTGCTTTGCCTCGAGTAGATGGTCCGCGCGGAAGCGGCGTTTGCACTTTTTGCAGTCGACGAGAGGATCGCTGAACGTGGCGAGGTGACCGGAAGCTTCCCAAACCTTTGGGTGCTGAATGATTGGCGTGTCGATACCTACAACATCCTCGCGGCCGTGGACGAAACGCTTCCACCAAGCGTCGCGGATATTGTTTTTGAGTTCGATTCCATTTGGGCCGTAATCGAATGCGTTGGCAAAGCCGCCGTAAATGTCCGAGTCGGGGTAAACAAAGCCGCGTCGCTTGCAGAGCGACACGAGCAAATCCATTTTTTTCTCGGGTGAGATCATACGGTCATGATTTCTTTTTCTTTATCGGCGGTGATCGCATCGATCTTGGCATTCCATTCCCCTACCATCTTGTCCAACTTCTCGAGTTCACGCGTGCGCTCATCTTGCGAGATCACTTTTTCTTTTTCATCGGCCTGAATCGCCGTCTTAATCTTTTCACGGATGTTGCGGATCGTGATCTTGGCCTGCTCCTCGCGTTGATTCACGAGCTTCACCATGTTCTTGCGATTCTCTTCCGTCATCGGAGGCATGACGAGGCGGATGGTCGTGCCGGCGACGTTTGGCATCATGCCGATATTGGCATCGATAATCGCCTTCTCGATATCTTTCACAATCGCCTTATCCCATGGTTCGATCTGGAGCGTCTTGTTATCCGGAATCGTAATCGAGGCATTGGATTTTAGATCCATGCTCTGGCCGTAGACATCGACGCGGATGCCTTCTATAAGGGCGGCGCTCGCGCGTCCCGTACGCATACCGCTTAGCTCTTTCTGATAATGCTCGAGCGCGGCCTGAAATTCTCCCTTCACTTCATCGATTCGATTAGGCATAGAATATCGATGAGAGTGCCATGATTAGCCGTAAACGTAAAGACTGGGCTTGCACCCAGTCTTTGTCTTTTTGCTTACTGTTTTGGCGGAAGTGTTCCGAGGTAGACGGTCGCGGCTGCCGCGGTCGACGAGGGGTCGTAGAGGATCATCGATGCACCGCGCGAGGTTGGGAGTTTCTTTGGGGTCCAAGTTTGTCCGCCGTCAGCGCTCCAGATTACCGCCTTGTCTGTGGCGTAGACGAGCTCGCGGGAGTCCTTAGGGTTCACGGCAAATGCTTTCATGTCGACGGTTCCGGCCGGCGTTGGGAGCTTGAGGGCTTTCCATGTTGCGCCTGCATCATCGGACTGGAGAATGCCGTATTTGGAAACCGTGTAGACGCGGTTTGCGACGGACGGATCCGGCATAACGATGTTGGCGCGGTTGGCGCTGTCGAATTCCTGAAGTTCTTTGCGGATCGATACCCAGGTTGCACCGGCGTCCGTGGTCTTGAGAAGGCCGTAGCGGTCGGTTGCGGCGTACACGATTCGGGAGTCGCGAGGGTCCATCGCGATTCCGTTGATCTTGTAGCCGTCGATGCGATGCGCCACGCGCCATGTCGCGCCCCCATTTTCCGATTTCACGATGTCGCCATCGCTTGTACCGGCGTAGAGTACGTTCGAGTTGAACCAGTCGACGACGAGGGAAGTAAATTTGATACTGCGCGGATCAAAGTAGACAGCGGCCCAATCACGCGAGCAGTTGGATGTTTTGAAAACCTGGTTGTCGCGCGTCGCGTAGATCGTACATTTGTCCTTTGCGTCGACGGCGATCGCGGGAACACGTCCGCTCGCAAGTCCCGTGGCTGATTCCCATGACTCTCCGCCATCGAGTGAATACATCACGCCGTTCTGTTCCGTACCGGCATATACCGCCTTGGTGTCTTGCGGATCGATCGCGAGCGTCGCGATGCCGACGTTAGCAATGCTCCCCTGCTTGGCGCCTACATTGAGGGTCTTCAACTGCGTCCATGCGACGCCTTTGTCCTTACTGCGGAAGATACCGCCGTCAGGACCTGCAGCCGGCTTTGCGGTGCCACAGCCTTGGCCCATGAGGGCGATGGCGAGAATCGGAGCGGCGACGTAGAGCAACGATCGGGATTTGGAAATCATAGATATCGAGGATGGAGGAGATCGGGTAAAGGGCGTTTGTCTATAATATACGGCTCAATCGCCGCCCATTCAAGCGCGAGGTGCGGAGAGAGCGAGGAACCGATCATATTCCATGCTCGAGCGAGGCCTCGTCCAATGCGAGAAAACGCCGCAGGATCTTGGGCAATACGCTCGGGTGCAACGTGCATAAGCTCGACGAGAATCGCTCTCCAAGAGAGTTCCGCATCTTCTTCCGACTGAAGCTTTTTGTAGAGTCTTTCGATTTCTCCGAGCTCTTTCCCGAGCGGCGCCGTCGACAGAATGTCGATGAGCGCTGCGGCTTCCCTCTTTCTTGTCTCCCATGTTTCCGGATCCGCTTGGAGGCGATGAGCGATGCCGGGACAGCCGCGGCTGGCACGAATGAATTCGTCGGCGAATTTGCCGGACATCTCCGCGAGCGGGACTGGCGCGAATGCGATCGAGGCGAGGCGCGAGCGGAGTGTTGCGGGTAGTCGATCTGGTTGCTCGCTCACAAAAATATAGACCGACTTGCCGGAAGGTTCTTCAACGGATTTGAGAAGCGAGTTTGCAGACTCTTCATTCAAACGATCAGCCTCGACGATGAGCGCGACTTTGAAACCGCCATGTGCCGATGTCATCTGCATGCGGGAAACAAATTCGCGCGTTTGTTTTATTTTCAATTCCCGGCTCCCCTCTTCCCGTTCAAGGACGATGAAGTCGGGGTGGAACGAGAGGAGATCGGTATTGTCGATGTGTAAAATCTTTGCGGCAAAGGAACGGGCGGCAAGACGTTTTCCGAGGCCGTCTTGGCCGTGAAATAGATAGGCGTGGCCGGGGTGATTGGCCAAGGACTCGAGCATGCGCTTAATCGGGGCGTTTCCGAGAAAGCCGTCGAACGGAATCGGCATGGCGGAATCCTAGCACAAACGAAAGCGGCCCTCCCCACGAGTTGGGAGAGGGCCGCGATCAGGAGTGTCGGCTTCAGATCTCGAAGCCAAAAAGGAGCTGGATGAGACCGTCGGGGGCGGGACTGACCGCCGGACGGAACGTGGCGCCAAAGCCGCCTCGCAGACTGATGACGATGCCCGGATCGGTCACGTCGCCGGAATCTCGGATCCGGCCGCCCTCCACACGGAGATGGAAGTGCAGCGAGAGGTCGAGGTATCCGCCGTGGAACGAATGGGCGCTCTGCAGGTTGGGCCGGAAGCGGTCCGAGCCGAGGTAGCCGAAGCCGATCGAGAAGACCGGAACCGGGTACACGGCGAGGCCTGCGTGATAGAAGAGGCGGAGGTTGGTGGCGTAGGGCGAGAATTCCGGCCAATCGTAGGCGATGGCCGCTCCCCCTTCCAGATACCACCCATGCGAGAGCGGTGCGAAGACGGTGAAGTCGACGCCCAGCCCGAACGGGATGGAGCTGACATCGCCGCGCGTCTGCGCGAGCGTCGGATGGAGCGGCGTGAAGCCGATCCACGCGAACGGCTGGATGCGCAGGTGCAGACCCCAACCTTCACCGCCCGCGGTCGGATGCTCGTCCGGACGACGATGCGACGACGAGTCGTCGGTCGAAGAGACTGTCGAAGCAGCGTGCGCCGCAGCCGTCTCGTCGGCCCAATGACCGACCGTCGATCCGCAAATGAAGTATCCGTCGTGCACCATGTCGGTGTCGTACAGATGTGCGCGCGTGGTCCCGTCGAGACGTGCGACCGAGATACGCTCCGCATGCGTTTGCGCGCATACGACTTCCGCAAGGAGCGTCGCGATGCGTGCATCACGTGCGCGGTCGCCATCCTCGATGATCGATGCGCGATCGTCGAAGCGGCGGTCGGCTGTGTCGCGAACACGCTCCTCGTCCGTGATGCGGCGACCGAGACGCTCGTCCGCTTCCGCGCGGGCGTCATGCTCGTCGTCGATCATCTGCATGAGCTCGGCGCCTTCCGGAGTACGGCAGACACCGAGTCGTGCCGTTCCGTCGGGCATGACCACGACGGTTTCCGCTTCCCAGATGCCGCGCTGACGTCGGCAGATCTCGCGCGCACGAGCAAGCTCGGAACGCTCGCGTTCTTCCGCCGTTGGCGGTCGAGTGCGTGCGCGAGGAGCCGTTGTGGCGCCCGGTGGAGCGGGCGAGCTGCCCGTTCCGGCAACGGCGCCCGTGGGGGCATCGTCTCCGCAACCGACGGTTGCGTGGCCACAGGCCTCGCAGAACGCGGCCATGATCTCTGCGTCGCGCGGACGAACAGGTGCACAAGCCGGTTCGTTGTTGATGCAGTCCATGAACGTGGCTGCCGAGACGCACATCTCATGCGTCTGGGAACAGCGCTGCATGCAGTCCATGGTGGGATCGAGTGTCTCGAGCGTTCCGGCGCTGTCGCCGGCGTCTTCCTGGGCCGAAACCCCGGAGACGACGATGAGCTGACAGAACAGTGTGAACAGGAACGTACCGTATCGCATGTGTCGCCTCCTTGGCTCTGTACAAAGTCCGACCTCCGGACCCTGAGGCCACCTGATAGCTCGCCACCGGAGGAGGAAAGCGAGTATCAGGTGAACTCAAGGCCGGAAGATTGCCCTCTGGCAATGCCTCTGCTTACGATAAAATAAGATTTTTGTCAATCCTGCCGCGCAGGTTAGCGGAAATGAAAGACCGCCTTCCCGGAGTGAACCAGGAAGGCGGTTTTCTGTGTGCTCTGCGAGCAGGTCCGATCTTGCGATCAGAGATACGTCGAGCAGAGCGGCAGGCGGAACAGGGTTCCGCCCGAGGGAGAGACGGCCGTGTCGACGATGGACGAGACGTCCTCGAACGAGATGCCGTCGTAGCTCACCTCGACCGAGACGCGGCAATCCGACGGGTTCGACCCGGCGGGGACGGTCGCGTAGCGGCCGTCCGATCCGCAGATGAAGTTGAAGTCGACCTCGGTGCCGACCCACTCGGGACGGACCAGCTGGTCGATGTCGGAACCGACGACGTGCACGTCTCCCGAGATCGGGAGGGCGTACGCGATCGGATCCCAGCCCGCGGCGCAGGCGCCGAGCGGACCGTCGGCCGCGTCGAGCACGCGGATGCGGAAGCGCGTGGGCGAGATCGCCCCCGGGCCGCCGCAGCTGCGCCACTCGGTCGGACGGACGCCCGCGTCGACGACGGCAACGGAGCCGCTGTCGCCCGCGGGGGTGACGCCGGAGTCCGTGCCGTACGTGGGGCCCTCGGGGCTGGTGTTGCAGCCGGCGACGAGGACGAGAGCGAACGCGAGAACGGTGGTCATCTTGTTCATGGCAGACTCCATGCCCGAAATACGTCGGGCGCGTTTGGAACTCAGGTTGAAACCGGAACAGGAGAGAGTCGTCGGACTCCCCGACTCCCGTGAGGGAGTAGTGGCCGAACCATTCGGACTCCCCTCGAAGGCCATCAATGATGATGAACTTTGAGGGAAGGAGCACCGGTAGAAACCAGTGCTCACTTTCCAGAGATGCCCGTGAGGGCGAAGGTGCTAGTAGCGGTCGGGCGGACGCGCCGTCGACGTGGCGCAGTCCTCGCGGACCGGCATCATGTCGCGGTACACACGGTCACCCGCGTGTTCCGGCCCGGCGTAGCTCGAGTAGGTCGAGCCCGACGGATCGTAGGCGATCCAAGAGCGGTTCGCGAGCTCGCGAGTCGTCGTGCCCGTGCGGGCAAAGACTCGCATGCCCATCGACTCCGAGGATCGGCCGCTGTAGCCGAGCCACGTGGAGTAGTTCCGCTCGTCCGCACTGCTTCCGTGCGTCACCGTCATCGCGAGCCAGCCGAAGCAGGACTCGTTCAGTGGGACGCAGGCGCTGGTGCCGGGGGCGAACGACGTGCTACCGCCGCCGCAGTTGAAGATGACGATCGTAGGACTCGTCACCGTGGCGCCGCTCACAGTCGTGAGCGTCGGGACTGCGCCGTACTCGACGCAGATCTCGGAACCGACGAGAGCGCCGTAGCCGCAGGTCGGCCCGCAGACACCGCCCTCGTCGACGCTGCCATCGCAGTCGTCGTCGCGGTCGTTGCAGACCTCGGTACGAACCGTGCAGGTGCAAGCGAGATCGCTCCCGCTGCAGTCCTCGTCGATGCCATTGCCGCAGATCTCGGTCGGAACCGAGCCGCAGGTGCCGCAGGCGTTGCGAACGCCGTCGTCGATCACGCCATCGCAGTCGTCGTCGCGGCCGTTGCAGACCTCGGCGACACAGACCGGAGGACAAACGAGATCGCTCCCGCTGCAGTCCTCGTCGATGCCATTGCCGCAGATCTCGACGGCCGAGGGACACCGACCGGGGTTGGTGTCGTCGCAGTCGTCGCCGGTGCTTCGACTGGGAGGCGTGCGCGGGCAGGCGAGCGATCCGCTCGGGCCCATCTGCATGGTCCCGTCGCAGTGGTCGTCACCGTCGTCGTCGCAGCCTTCGTCGACCGTGCCGTCGCAGTCGTTGTCACGGTTGTCGCAGATCTCCGCTCCCGAAGGAACGCAGGTGCTACAGCCGTCATCGACCGTGCCGTCGCAGTCGTTGTCGATCGCGTCGCCACAGACTTCCGATCCGGGGGTTCCGGCGACGGCGCTGCAGATGTTCGCGACCGACGAGCCTGCGGGGCAGGACGTCGTGCCGAAGCGGAGACAAGCTCCGACACCGGCGCCGCACTCCGCTCCACCGCCCGGACAGCCCGGATCGGTGACGCAGGTGCGACCCGCGAGGATGCGGCACTCCATGCCTCGGCCATCGGCCGTACAGAAGTACGCGCTCGCGTCGGCGTCGCATCCGGACAGACACCCGAACGAGTCGGGCGTCATCGAGCCGGGCTCGCAGATACGGCCGTGCTCGTCCGGAAGGACGGCGTTGGCGCAGCCCGCGAAGGCCGCGCAGATGATCGTGATGGAAAGGAGCGCAGCGTTGAGCTTGGTCATCTTCTCTGTCCTTCTCCCCGTATCAAGGGGAATGTTTTCTGTTCTGTAGCGTTTACATCGATGTGGACTTTTTAGATCCACCATCTGGGTCGACCACGGAGTGATCAAGCCGGATGGTGGGGGGCCCGCTCAATCTACAGATGTAGAGAGCGGGCCCCCGAAGCAGTTCAGAACGAGAAGCCGATGCCGACTCCGCCGTGGTAGCCCACGCTGTCGACACCGATGAAGGAATCGACGTTGGGGCGACGCACCTCGGAGTGTGCATGGTCGAGGCCGATGAAGGCGAAGCTCACCGCCGATCTGGAACCACGGCCAGGTGTGCAGGCTACGGCCGATCTGTCCGCCGGGGTTGAAGCCGAAGGAAGATGCGAGGCCTGCGTCGAGAGCGAACATCTCGTTGAATCGGATGGTCAGACCAGCCGATCCGCCGGCGATGCCCTCGAAGCCGATCGTGCCCTCGGGGTTGTACTGACCGATACGATCGAGGAGGTCGCCCGCCCCGATCATGCCGCGCAGGTAGAACCCGAAGTGCTCGCTCGGCAGTGCCTCGAGCTCGCCGTACACCACCGCGTTTGGCGAGGTGATGCCGGCCGGAGCCGTGAGACCCACGAGGTGCAGGCCGACGCCGAGGTGGAAGCGGAGATGCCAGTCGCTCTGGTTCACCACCGTAGTGGAGGCGCCGTCGCACTGGCCGCTTCGGATGAGCTCGAGACGATCGTCCTCGCTCATCGCGGTCCACTCCGCGTCCGACCTGCCGCAGTCGGCCGCCCAGCGATTGTCCTCGCGCGCACGGAGCGCATCGACGTCGTCGCTGAGTGTCTGGAGGTTCTGCGTGAGCGTCCGGATGTTGGTCGAGTTGATGACGACCTGGTCCAGACGGAGGCAGAGCAGATCCCAGTCGGGATCACCGCGCATGCCGCCCTCTTCCGCGCAGGCATTGTCGATGCGCGTGAGATGGCTGTCGTGACGCTCGAGCCAGGCGATGATCCTTGAGAGATCCACGTCGCCTCCCCGCTCTGCCACACCGGGTGCGGCGGAGTTGTTGGGGTCGAGACAGTACACGATCACGAGCGTCGTGCCGCGCGGGATGATGCGACGGCTCTCGCCATCGACATGTGCATACCGCTCCTCGACGTTGAATGGCACCGTGCCGTCTTCGCAGACGACCTGCTGGTGCCAGCCACGACCTTCCATGTGATGGGGGCCGCGGCCTTCGAGGACGAGTCGGGGTGTCGCGCGCGGCGGGAGCGTCGTTCCCTCGTTGGGACAGACGGTGGCCCGGATGCAGCGCGAGAAGTGACCGATCACGTCACCGATGTGGTTGAACGTGGGACGCGGCTCCGGACCGTTGAGGCGGTCCGCCAGCGTCTCGAAGAATCCGGCTTGCGTCACATCCATGTCGACGCAGGCCTGCGTGATCGCGGTCGCTTCCGCGGCCGAGATCGCGCCGTCGCCGTCGTAGGCGTCGTTGAACGCTCCGAGGCACGGATCAGTGAATCCGTCCGGAACGTCGGCGCGGGTCTGAGCGCTCGCCGTCGACGAGATGCCGAGGACGAGAACCGAGATGAAACCGATCACGAACGAGACGAGGAACAGGTTGGTCTTCTTCACGGGAGCTCCTTCCGAACCTTCCGGCCCGGTGGTCTGTGACCCTGGGTGGAGGTCGGGTTTATCGTTCTGAATCTGAAACTTGGAAATAGCGAGAACCTGTCATTATTGACCGGTCCTTGAGCCGTCCCGCCAGAGACGGAACGGCTCAAATACCTGTCGTTATTACGCGAACGGCATTTGAAGGAACGTATTACAATATCACTTTTTGAGCTTTTTGTCAAGAGTATGTAACAAGCTATTTGTCCAAGGATTAACAGTGGCGAATCTTGGCTTTTTTTGAGGAAAATCGACTAACTACAGCGTTATTTAACTAGATACTATAACACGTTTTTGCCTTTTTGTCAATAAAACAGCTATTTAATGCAAGTTAGCCAAAAACGAAAAGCGACCCAAAAGCCCAATGGCTTGAGGGTCGCGGTTGCAGAGTATCGTCCTATCGGATGAGCCTGAGATTAGCGCGGGAACGCGGCTGACTCGGCTTCTGGGCTGCCTGAAGGCGATGGCCTTGGTTGGTCACGACCGCTCGCTTGGGGCCCGGCTTCAGCCAATCTGTGGCCTTGGGATGCTCCTCGGCGAGGAAGACGATCACGTCCTTGATACGCTCAAGCGCCTTGGCGTGTGCCTCTTCCTCGGGGCTATCGACCTCGCAGGAATCGACATTGCGCTTGAGACGCTTGATGATTCGGAGAAGCGAGCCTTCGGGGAAGGAGTAGAAATCGCGGGCTTCCAGCGCGCCGTAGAAGAGGGCTTCCCCCGCTTCCGGCGTCGGCTTGTTACCCTCGTATCGGAAGCCGTCCAACAGCTCATGTGGCGCGCCTCGCGTGAGACAGACCAGCGCCCAGACAAAGTCGCCGCAGTCCTCCAGATGGAGGTCCTCGACGAAGGGCGTGCTGACATGAGCCGTGACCCCCGGGATGAGATCCCGCAGGGAAGGCGACACGATCTTGCTCCAAAGGAACTGATCACTGGGGACCATATGAATCTTCCTTTCCCGTGACATACAATGCATAACAAAATATTTTGATTTTGTCAATGGTCTCGGGTAAAAAAATACCCCCGCATGCGGGGGTATTTTTTACGCGGCTTTTCCGTTTGTTCGCTTGGCTTTGACCTTTTTAGGCGAGACTTCCTCGATACCGAGAATCTTGTCTGCTTCTTGGAGACGGGCGAAAGCCGCTTTGTCGCCATCCATATCGTTAAACGCACGATCGAGGACATAGGCCGTCGCAATGTCGCGGGTGCCGAATATCTCGGAGAGACCGTCGAGCTGATCTTTCTCCATCCCCTGCAAACGCGTAGCGATACTGTTCCAAACTTCGGCGGCGCGCGGATATTCTTTGCGGACGACATTGATATCTGCGGCGCGCTCCTTTTGAAACTTGAGCAACTCGTTTTCTTCCGCCGGCGCTTCTACCTTTGTCTTTCGCATGCGAGGCATCTCTTGCGCTTCTTCTCCCGGCTGATACACGGGTACCGATTCCGCTTTTGCCATCGACTCGACCACGCTTCCGCCCGCGCTCATCGAGACACGGCGACCCGAGACACGGCTCATCGGACGCTTGGCACGAATCTGCTTTTCATCTTCGATCACACCGCCTTCCGCGTTACGAACAACACCCTTTTTAAAATCCGCCTCGATGTTTTCAATCTCTTGTTCTTCCGGTGACTTCATCGCGGCACGTTCCGCATCGGCCTTGGCTTTTGCTTTCGCGACGAGCTCGATACGCGACTGCTCAATCGCCTCATTAAATTCTTTGGTTTTTTGCGCATTCACGTCCTCCATGAGCGTCTCATCGGAAACTTCGCCGACCGGTTTGGACAGATCCAACGGCACTTCGCGGTAGCGGCGGGCCTCTTCACGGCCGATCGCGGCCTTGGTTGCCATTCCCTCATCCGCGCGTGTACGCAGACCCCTTGCTCTCACTTCATGACCAAAGTCCGGCTCGGTTCCAACGATTTCACGGTCGACTTCTTCCATTTTTTTGCCGGATTCAATCCAAGTATCGAGCAAATCATACGTAGGAACATTGGCAAGCTTGGCCAAGCCACGACGCATACGCTGCATAAAACCGCCGTTCAGAACGAGCTTCTCGTATGCATCTTCCGGCGACATGCCGGTCAAGTCGCGCAGGCGCTGACCCGTCGCTTCATGCTCGGCCTCGAGCTTTTTCAGTTTGGCCATGGAACGCTTGCGAGCAGGATCCATCTCGGCGGCGGCGCGTTCCGCTTGCACATGCGCTCGGATGCGCTCTCCTGCTTTGACGCGTTCCAGCTTTTCCGATTCTTCCGGGTGCGCCTCCAATGCGGCCTTGGCGATTTCTTTTGGCGTTTTTTCTTTCTCGATATCGCGTTTGATTCTGTCGACCCACGCTTTGTCGATCGCTTCCATGGTTACGTCTACGTCGATCTCGGGCTCCTGCCCGGGAATTTCAACACCTGATTCTTTGATCAATTCACGAACATTGCTCTGGTGCATGGCTTCTCGTTTCTGCTTCTTGGAAAGCATTTCCGGCTTTGCTTGATAGCCGGGAGTTGCTTCCTCGACTTGGCGTGCGCTCTCAATATCCAGAAGTTCCTTTACCATGTCCTCCGACGTTTCACGCTTTGGTTTTTCCGCATCAATCGCATCGGCCATTTTGCCGACGGTTTCTTTCACGGACCTGCGCTCTTTTGTTATTCGCGCCGAATCGTCAATTTCCTCCTGCTTATTTTCCGTCTTCTGCAAGCGAATACGCTGACGCTCCGCCTCTGCGCGGGCGACTTCCATCGCAGCGGCGTTTTCTTCCGTCGGCTCCATCTTGTAGAGCTCCTCCGATTCTTCAAACTTCGCAAATGCCGCGTCGTATTTCTTTTGGAACGACTTCTGGAACGTCTCGAGCGATGTTCCCGGCTTGAGTTTTGCCGGACCCGGAACCGACTCTTGGCGCGAGACCGGCTCCTCCATTGCTTCAAACTTTTTCATTTTGCGGGGCATATGAGAGATTGTCGCCAGTATAACACAAATCCCGCCACGAGGGCGGGATCATGTGGATGTTTGCTTAAGCTTTGACAAGCTTGGCAAAGACTTCCGGGTGCTTCATGGCGATCTCGGCGAGAACCTTGCGGTCAAGCTCGATGTTGCGCTTTTTTAAGCTGTCCATGAATTTGGAGTAGATCGTTCCGTTCAAACGGGCGGCGGCGTTGATGCGCATCTGTTGGAGACCGCGGTTGTCGCGCTTCTTCAACTTGCGGCCGACGTACGCGTTGCGACCGGCTTTGGTCGCGGCGGTCTTGGCGAGGGTGATCTTGGATTTACGTCCCCACATCATGCCCTTGGTACGGGCAAGAATATTCTTGCGGCGCTTGATGCGGTGTGTACCGCGTTTAACTCGAGGCATATTGGTTAGGAGGCGTTAATAAGAGACTTGATCGTTCTGACGTAGACCTTGGCGACGGAGATGTCGCGGCGCTTGTTGCGGGTCGTTGTACCGGACTCGCGGCTGTTGAAGTGGCCTTGGCCGCCTTTACGCTTGAGCATCTTTCCGCTCTTTGTAATGGTCACGCGCTTGCGGAGGGTCTTGGATGTTTTCTGTTTCATATAAGAGGTTAAGTTTTGCGACCGACGATGGCGGTGACATTGCCACCGGTGCGCGTGATCGGCTGTTCAATGAAGAGCTGGTAGTCCTTGCTCAGCTGGTCGAGGTATTCCTGGATCTTCTTTCTGGCGATTTCACCGTGTTCTTTCTCGCGACCGCGCAGGCGGATCTCGATATTGAGCTTGTGACCGTCGGCGAGGAAGCCCTTGCCTTGGTTCATTCGAGTATCGAAGTCCCCCTGTCCCATTTTGACGGAGAGACGAACGCCTTTCACGTCCACCTTCTTGGCGTGGGCCTTTTGGGTCTTGATCTCCTTCTCCTTGTGATATTTGAATTGCCCGTAATCGAGGAACTTACAGACCGGCGGATTTGCCTTGGGAGAAACTTCCACAAGATCAAACCCTCGTTCCTGCGCCGTGGCGAGCGCCTTGTCGGTAGTCAACGTGCCCATGAAGGCTCCGTTTTCATCGATGACACTTACCTCGGGTACCTTGATCTGATCGTTGACCAGGTAATTAACGAGTTCTTCTTTTTTTTGATAGCCGCCGCGGCGGCGATGATGGATACGCATTAGAAATGGGTTGGACGAGCTAAGCTCGATGGTGGAGATGCCGGGTATCGCACCCGGGTCCGAACGTTAGACCAAATTGTTTCATTCACAAGCTTGGACGGCTCTTCCCAACGCACGTCGGGTGTCATTTCTGCGGCATGGAGCCGACGAGAGCGCAGAAACCGAGTTTCCGGGGCCTGTCGTTATGAGCGGGAAACCGCGCTCGTAACCAAGTTCCCATTTATGACGGTCGATCTCATGCCCGAGAACAGGGAATGAGGGACCGGCCGGCCACGTCGCGATTAAGCGAGGACCGGAGCGAAGGACGGGGCGCGGAAAGCCGAAGCAATCGCGTCCTGAACCTTTGAAATGACGTTGGCAGTTGTCATTGTACCTGTGTGGATTGCGGACTCACAGGCGCGTCCGGCTTGCAGCAAAGTGGAACGAACGTCGTCGATGCTGATTCATCCCCGTTTACTCGTCGTAACGACGGGCATGGCGCATACGGTCGCGTTCCTTGATGGAATCCCGCTTGTCATGGGCTTTTTTCCCACGAGAGAGGGCAAACGAGACTTTGATGCGTCGGCGGAGAGGATAGAACGAAATAGGCACAAGTGTCAAGCCTTTTTGGTCTAATTTTTCCGTTAATCTGCGCAATTCTTTAGCGGTTACCAAGATCTTTCTACTGCGCTCCGGGTCATACACGTCTCGGTTGGCCATCTTGGAGTAAGGTCGGATTTGCGCTCCGACGAGCCATAATTCCCCTCGGATCAGCCTGACATAGGCCCCGTTCAGAGTGGCTCCTCCCTCTCGGATCGACTTAGTCTCCGGACCGCTTAAAACCATGCCTCCTTCAAAGGTTTCGAGGAACTCATATTCATGCCGGGCTTTTCGGTTTTCAGAGTAGGGCTTCACGGAGAGTATTAAACATTAAACATTGGACATTGGACATAGGAAGTAGCTGTTTACTGTTTACTGTTTACTGTTCTCTGCTTATTGTTCAAACCATGGAAACTCCCCGCATGATCGCCGTCTCGACCGGAACTATTCTCAAGGTTCTGGCCATTCTCTTGGCCGGATGGCTTGCCTGGGAGCTGCGCGATATTCTGCTCTATACGTTTTCGGCAATTTTGCTTGCGGGCGTCATGTATCCCTTGGCGCGCTGGGCGGAACGGCATCGCGTTCCCAAGGGCCTTACGGTGGCCGTGGTTTACATCGTGCTTATTGGACTCTTGATCACCGCAATCAGTTTCCTCGTGCCTGCACTTCGCGACCAGACGCGCCTTGCGGCAGAAAACTTTGGCAGCACGCTCGGCTGGCTGCAAGACGCGACGGGCGTTCTGCGCGATGTCGCGAGCCGCATCGGTATCCAAGCAGGAATCCCGCCGACCATTTCCGGCGTAGCCTCGCAAGCGCAGGACGTCGCCCTCGGCGTCATCGATACGCTCGGCATGGTTGCCGGCGGAGTGGCGGGCGTGATCATCGTCATTGTTCTCTCATTTTATATCGTGATTGAAGATGAGGCGGCCAAGAAAGCGTTTCGCAGTCTTGTTCCCGAGCAGTATCAGGAATTTGCGAGCCGGCTCGTTTGGCAGGTCATGGAAAAGCTCGGCGACTGGATGCGCGGTCAGCTCGCCCTTTCCGCGTCGATCAGTACGGCGTACTTCATCGCCTTCACCGTCATCGGTGTTCCCTATCCCCTGCTGCTTGCATTGGTCGCCGGTTTATTTGAATTCGTTCCCTACATCGGACCGATTCTCGCGGCGGGTGTCGCGATTTTCATCGCCTTCACTGTTGCACCGTGGATGGCGGTAGTCGTCGCCATTGTCGTTCTTGTTGTTCAACAATTACAAAATAATATTGTCGCACCGATGGTCATGCGGCGCGCCGTCGGTCTGAATCCTGTCGTCAGTATCCTTGCGTTTCTCGTCGGCTACAAACTCTTTGGCGCACCCGGTGCTATTTTTGCGATTCCGGTCGCAACCGCCTGTTCCGTTGCGGCTACGGAGTATGTACGATTCAGAAACGGAACATGATTTTTCTTCTCGTCCGCGGACTCCCGCTCTTTATCGGACTCATTGCTTTTGCCGTCTGCCAATGGCAATGGCGTGACGCCTCTATTTATCCGTGGCCGCTCGTTGCGGTTGTGATCGGGTATGGAGCAGCGGCCGGGCTCATCGCGCATCGGCGTTTATCGCTGGAAGAGCTCGTTTCTAAGATGGCGCCCGGCGTTGTCGTTCTTTTCTCCATGGGATTTGCGTTCCTAATGGTCGAAACTCCGGAAAGCCGCCTTGCTGTTTCCATTCTTTTTTCCGGTTCCGCAGCCGTCTCGCTTGAAATGCTCTGGATGCTTGTCTTTGATCCTGCGCGCTATCCGGTGCACGGATTATCCCGCCTCAATATCGCGTTCATGCCGCTTGCCGCTTTTTTTACCTGCCTTGGGCTGACTGGCCTCGGTTATTTTATCCGAACTCCCGAATGGATTACGCCGGCCGCCATGTCGGCTCTTGGTGCGCTTGCGTTTTTCCTCACTTCGCATCACTCGCATAATGACGCTCATCGCAATCGCTGGACCATTCTTGGTGCGGCTATCGGTTTGCAGGCCGGGATTCTCGCGATCATTTTGCCCGTATCGATCGTCGTCCAAGGTGCTTTTGCCGCATTCCTATTTGCAATCCCGCTCCGAATCCGCCGCTACAGCACGGGTACAACAAGACGGTATGTCGCGGCTTGGGGTGAAGGGATTGGCGTCACCGTTCTATTTCTCACCGTTTTACTTGTTTCCCGTTGGGCATAACGTGGTAGAATTACGGGCATGAAACACCCGTTTTTGGCTTTTTTACCGACGTTGGCCGGCATCGTCGCCGGAACCGTCATGGCCTTGGTCGCCACGATGGCCCTTGTACAGCCCCAGCTTTTGGCTATTCAAGGCAAAATCGACATGCTCGGCCAAGCCACGAGCACGCTTTACACGCCGCCCCCCGTACAAATTGTTCCAATTGAACCGCGTCCCCTTGTTCCGGCATATCCTCCGGCATTTCTTGAACGTCGCATCTCTTCCGTTCTCACTATTGTCCGGCGCGGACGTGCGGACGCTCAACCGCTCGCGGAAGAACGCGAGCTTGGTTCCGCGGTCGCAATCACATCCGATGGCTGGCTCGCGACGAGCTGGCCTGCGGTCGCAGGACTGCGTTTGAACGAGCTTAGCGTTGTCTGGTCGGGACGCGTCTATCCGGTGCGCCGAGCCGTACGCGACACGGCAACGGATGTTGTTTATTTGAATATTGATGCAAACGGTTTGCCCGCGGCCGCGTTTGCAAGAGCTTCCGATGTGGAAAGCGGAGCCGCCGTCTGGTTTGAATCGCGACCCGGAGCCCTGCGCGCCGACTTAATTATCGATAACTCGGCAATGCTGACGCGCGAAGCGCTCTCAAGCGAACGTGCGGGTCGCCGATTCCTCGTGCAAGGTGTTGCGGGAAAGCATTCCGGAGCCGCCGTTTGGGATGGAGGCGGAAAATTAGTCGGTATCGTGGATGAGATCGACGGGAACGGGGCAAGCGTGATCCCGGCGGAAGGGATTGGTACGGCGCTCGGACAACTCATCGGCGCGGGAGTGATCACACGGCCGCTCCTTGGAATCCGTAGCATCGACTTGGCGGATATTGCCCTTGATACGACGAGTTCCACGCTTCCGCAGATCGGATCCTGGGTACGCGGCGTGCCGACAGCGACACCCGCATATCGGAACTTGGTGGAGAACGATGTGATCGAACGCGTGGAACGTGATATTCTGGACGGGTCGGCAGATTTGGGAGAACGTTTGCTCGAGTATCGACCGGGAGTAACGATTACGTTGTACGGACGACGCAATGGACAGTCGTTTCAAGCGCGCGTAACGCTTGGATCGCACAACACGGCGGAGAGTATCAAGTAGCAAATATCAAATATCAAAAAATATGACCATAAAAGATCAACCGATTCGGAGTCTGCTCGCTTCTTGGAAAGCGCTGGCAGGACTTGGCATCGCAGGCGCATTGATAGCGCTTGCGGTTTCCTTCTTGCAGCCACTGCAATACAGCTCGACGGTACGCCTTCTTATTACGCAGCCGGGATCGATTAACGTCGATGCGTTTACGGTATTGAAGTCCAACGAGCGCATTGCGCAGAACTTGTCGCAGCTACTCCGAACATCGACATTTTTTGAAAATATTCTTGCGCAGGCACAGGGTGTTGATGCGGACTACTTCCCCGCTCAGGAATATGAACGCCGTGCCGCTTGGAACCGCTCAATCTCGACCAGCGTCGATACCGGTAGCGGACTCATGACGGTGAGCGTGTACCATCGCGATGTCACACAGGCTCGAGGGCTCGTCGTTGCCGCATCAAATGAGATCGCTAAACAAGCTCCAAATTACTTTGGCTCGGCGATCCGCGTACAAGTGATCGACTCCCCGCTCGACTCGCGCTGGTATGCACGTCCGAACTTCATCAATAACGCCATGTACGGATTGTTTACGGGAATCATGCTCGGGATTCTGTGGAGCCTTCTACGCAAACCGGAACGCGGCGAGTAACAACAAACAAAAATCCCTCCGAACGGAGGGATTTTTGTTTACGCGAGTCGCGCTTTGATCGACTTGAGACATTCTTCGATGAAGTCGACCTTCTCCATCGTCTTCTGATCGGCTTCACCGCGGACGCGGACGGTGAGCGGGCCGCCTTCAGCCTCCTTATCGCCGACGACGAGCATGCGCGGGAGCTTCATCTTTTCTGCGTTGCGGATTTTCTTGCCGACGGATTCTGTCGACGAGTCGACTTCTACGCGAAGTCCTTGTGAACGGAGTTCCTTGGCGAGCGTGTCGGCGAATTCAATGTGGCGATCGGCGACCGGAAGAATTCTGACTTGGACCGGGGCGAGCCAAAGCGGGAAGGCTCCGGCAAAATGTTCGATCATGATGCCCATGAAGCGCTCGACGGAGCCGAGAATCGCGCGGTGAATCATCACAGGACGCTTTTGTGTGCTGTCGGCGTCGGCGTACTCGAGACCGAAGCGTTCCGGTTGAACAAAGTCGAGCTGAATCGTTGCCAACTGCCACTCGCGGCCGATCGCGTCCTTGGTCATGAAGTCGAGTTTAGGGCCGTAGAACGCGGCCTCCCCTTCTCCGATCTCTACTTCACGTCCGACCGAGCGCATGACATCGGCGAGAGACTGTTCCGCCTTGTCCCAGACGGCCGTGTCGCCGAGATATTTCTCCGGCTTGGACATGTCACGGACGGAAAGTCGGACGCGGTGGAAGCTCATGCCGAATCCTGCATAGAATTCTTCCGCGATGCGGTACATCGCGAGTGCTTCTTCCATGACTTGTTCCGGTCGGCAGAACACGTGGGCGTCGTCCTGCGTGATCGAACGTACACGAGTGAGACCTTGGAGCTGGCCGGTGTTTTCATCGCGATAGACGGTCGTGACTTCACTCATTCGAATAGGAAGATCGCGATAGGAACGCGGCTTGGAGGCGTAGATCTGGGTGTGATGCGGGCAGTTCATCGGCTTCAACACGAATTGCTCATCCGTTTTTTTGCTGGAGACGTGGAACAGGTCATCTTCGAATTTGTCCCAGTGACCGCTCGTCTTGTAGAGGTCGACTTTGGCGATATGCGGGATCATGACGCGCTCGTAACCGTAGGGCTTCATCAAATCCCAGATAAAGTCGGTGAGATTCTGGCGGAGAATGGTTCCGCGCGAGGTGAAGAGCGGTAAGCCGGAGCCGACGAGGGGCGAGAAGGTAAACAGGTCGAGCTCAGCGCCGAGTTTACGGTGATCGCGCTTCTCCGCTTCAGCCATCATCGTCTCGTAAGCTTTCAATTCATCCTTTGTTTCAAAACACAAACCGTAGATGCGCTGCATCTGGGCGTTCTCCTGATTCCCGCGCCAGTATGCGCCGGCAATTTTGGTTAATTTCCATGCGCCGATCTCGCGCGCTTCCGTTACGTGAGGACCGCGGCAAAGATCGATGAAATCGCCGGTGCGGTAAATCGTAATGACGCCGACATTTTGCGGATCAACGTCCTGCGCTTCTTCGGCCGACACTTTTGTCGTGCCTTTGGTCTTCAAATCGTTCAAGAGTTCGACCTTGTAGGTCTGACCGAGCTCACCGAAAAGTTTGATCGCGTCATTAAGAGAGATTTCCTCGCGCGTGAAGGCGGGGTTTTCTTTTTGGATGCGCTGCATCTCTTTCTCAATCAACTTCAAGTCCTCCGGAGTGACCGGACGGTTGATATCGATGTCATAGTAGAAGCCGTTTTCAATGGCGGGACCAACACCAAGCTTTGCTTCCGGAAAAGCGCGCTTGATTGCGGCGGCCATAACATGGGCCGCGGAGTGGCGGCGGGTCATTATTGGGTAGTCCATAGTGAAGGGATTATTCATGAAACAAAAAACGAAACAGCCTTTGTGTTTCGTCGGGCTCCAATTGCTCGGAGGGTTCCACCCGAATTGCCCGACATGCGTCAGACCACTCTTGGTATCGATTTTTTTTGCGCCGGTTGGTGAAGCCGGAGATGGCTCTATTAGACCAAAACGCCTGACCGAGGTCAAGCGTTTTGCTTCTATTCTACTTTGAGATCGATGCGGTCTTTGAGCGACGGGATCGAGTCGATCCAGCCGGGTTGGATTTTGATTTCTACCGATTCTACGCCATCGACGGCTTTGAGCATGCTTTCCGCTTCCGACTTGCTCTTGCCGGCAATCACGGATTTCTGGAGGAGCGGGCTTGAAGGGCTTAAGCGGTACGCGGCGTCGGCGGAAACGCGGATGGAGGCGATTTCCGCTTTGATGTCCGAGGATTCCAGCGAGTACGTGATTGCTCCGCTGTCGAACGGGAGGAATTCACGACCGGCGGGGACGCGCTCGCGCAGACGGGATCGAACCAAGGTCTGCATGTCTTCTTTTCCGTAGTAGACGGCGGTGACATCGAGCTTGATGGAGGCGAGGAAGTTCTCGGCGACGTCTCCCGGGCGAACCATGAATTTGCGATCAACGACTTTCACGACGTAGACGACTTCCAAATTGGTTGTGCTACCGACTTCTCCGGCGAGAGACTTCATCGCCTGGTTCAACACGGTGTCGGTCAGTGTTTTCTCTGCGCGGTCGAGGTCGGCTTGGGTGACGGGCTTGCCGGCTTTGGGCTTTGTCGTCGGTGCTGTCGACGGTGCCGGCGGCGGCGTTACGGGTTTGGTCGCCTCGACGGAGCTCACCGGGACCGCTTGGAACGCCGCATCTGATTCTGCGTAAATGTATTGCTGGATGTCGACAAAGAGACCGGGGATCGTGAACTTTTGGGGACCGGAGAGGACAAATTGGCTTCCTGGCTTATCGGCATAAGCGCCGACGGAGACCGTTCCGCCCGGAGGAACGACGACTTGGGCATCGATGCGATACAGCTTGTTGTCGCTCGTCAGCAAACGCGTCGTTTTTACCAAAGTTTGCGATTTGGAATATTTATTGACGATGCGCACCGTGCCTTTGGCGATCACACTTTCACTGACAACCGGAGAAGGCGTCGGTACTGGGGTCGGAGCGGGGGTCGGCGATGGCAATTTGGACGGATCAACAGGTTCGCCGGCGGCACCGAGTACTGGGAATTCCTGAACCTTTTCATACACGCCTTGAACGACGCGTCCCGGAATCTGTCCTGTTTTGGGTTCCTTGGCGACTTCCACAACGCCGTCGAGTCGCACGCGGTCGCGCTTTACCTTCACCAAGACCTCCGCTTTCACGGACGTGAGCCAAAGCACCGCCAATACAATGACGACCGTGAGCGCGATAAAGGTATACGCGATACGGCGATACACGCTTGGCTGGGAAATTGTCGGAAAAGACGGGGCATTGATATGCACCGAACCGGGTCGACGTCGTGACAAATTCATAAACCGTTAATTCTCGCAGTATACCACAATGCGCAAACGGTAAAGGCCTCAGGAAGCAAGGATGCGCTCCTTCAAGCTGGAGACATTCTGGACTTCCAGCTCGAGTTCCGCCACCTTCTGCTTCAATTGTGTGTTTTCTACCTTGGTTTGCGATAACTCCCCCTCCAAAATCGATAACTTATGCTTCAAGCCGTTGATTTGCTGGTCAAAATAGAGTTCGCGAACACGCGTATCGATGACTTTGTCGATGGAATCCTCATAATTCTCCTTGGCCGCGCCCTTTTTCTTGATTTGATCGATGACAAATTTCAGAACTTGCTCGCCCGGAATCTCGCTTTCCGTCGATAGTGCTTTGATGAGTACTTCGCCCTCGGAGCCAAAAATCGCTTTCTGCGAGTACTTCAAGAGCTGCTCATAACGCGACATATCGCCAGACTTCTCCCCTGTCCTCTTTTCCTCGACAAGGAACGCGATGCGGTTGTAGCCTTTTTGAATTTCCAATTGCTTGTCGGCAAAACGGAGCGCGTACTCGGCGAGTTCATTGCGCTCTTCTTTTGATCCCGGCTCGGAATTCATCGGCAAACTATTGTCGGCGACGAGCTTGCGCATCCCCTCTAGATCTAAAGGACCAAGCGAACCAAAGTTGAACGACAATTTTTGCTTGTAAAACTTCCCAAGAGCCGCATCGCCCTGAAGCGGGATTGCCGCAGCCTCATGCTGGCGGGCCAGAATCATTTCTTTAATGCGTTCCGCGGCATCATCTCCACCGCCCGTGATGCCAAAGGCGAATTCATCGCCACCGACGCGATACGCCTCCACGAGTATTCCTTCTTTGGATGCTTCCGCGGCGATTCCGTCGAGAAGTTCCGCGGCTTTTTTAATCGCGATGTTTCCGGTCTTATCGTTTCCTTCCTTATCGAAATACTTCAGGAACGCGAGGTCGATGTAGACGACGCCGACGGGCTTCCCGCTCTCTAAACCGTTTTCCAACTGTTTGAACATGCGTCCGCGTTCTGCAAGACCCGTGGCCGGATTGCGTTCGGCAGCTTCAATCTCCGCATCGATCACGGCGAGCTCGATATCGTCGGGGTCGGCACCGGCGGCTTTGAGTTCTTCCGCTTTGGCGCGCTTCTCCGCGATGGCGGAAAAGCCTCGCGTTGGCTTGGGAGGTTCAAATCCATTTTCTGCGCGTTCGACGTCTGACGCCTCGCCCTCTATGAACACATCCGGAAAACCGGGAATACCAAGCTTTTGTTTGGCCGCATACTCACCGAGCTTACGGTCGATACCACGCTGAGTGTCGCGACGGCTCGAGTATTGCCGGCGAGCTTCTTTTTCCGCGAGGCGATGTCTGGCATCCCTATCGGCGGATACAAACCGCTGCTTGAATGTTTCAAAATCCAACGCCTCCTTTTCATCGGGTTCGCGAAACAACTCTGCGAGTACTTTTTGATACTTCGTATAAAATTCCTCAGCTTTAGCCGGTTCCTTGTCGATCATCTCCTGCATGCGTCGCATGCGACTTTCCACTTTTTGGCGATCGTTCTGCTGCTGCAACAATTCCTTTACGACACCGATCGCGGGTCCTTCCGGCTTTTCCGTAGAAAATAAAGCCTCTCGTTCTTCCGGCGATAGTGCATTGATGATTCCGACCATGTCAGACCGGCTCGCTAAACTCGCCTCGATCGGAGCATCGGGTCCGATCGCGGCAAGGGCGTCTTTTGAATCGCAAAGCGCATGCGTGATTTTCTCCGCCGTCGCTCGATCGGTATTTTTCAGACGGACACTGAAGTCATTTCCCGAGGTTCGATAGACGTCGAATTGGGAAGGCTGGAGTACCGTCGACAGCGTTTTTCTAATACGAGCCGCGGCCGCTTCAAGCGCTTTGTCCCCGCTTGAGTGATCGCCTTGCGCATTCACGCGATCAAGCTCGCCCATGTTCACGAGGAGGTAGTGTGTTTTGAGATCCTCCGGACTTGAAACAAGAGCCTTGCTTTCCCCGGCTAGTTCAAAACCACGTGTGCTCAAATCCTCGACCATGTCGCGGCCAAAGTAGTCGCCTTTCCATGAACCCGTATTGTCATGTTGGGCATCAAAAAGCTCGATGCGCCCATCCATAATCTTCCGCTTTTTGCTCTCGGGCGAAAGCTCGTCACGGAGCTTCAAAAGCTCGGAACGAGAGCGGTCACGCTGGCGGGGCGCGGCGGGTTTTTCTTGGCGAATTTCTCCATCCATACTGGCCAAAGAATAGCATAAAAACGACGAGCCCCGGACCAACCTGTGTTGGACCGGGGCGTAGAGACGAGAGCGCGTGTGGCTCAGAGCATGGAGGCGATGTCCCCCGCTGATGGCGTAGGGAGCTGCTTCATGGTGGGCATGACGGCGATGGCGGCGATGGCGGCGGCTTCCGGAAGCGTCTTCAGGTCGCGGGCGTCCTCGAGGCGGATGAAGGCGGAACCTCGGTAGCCGAGGTGGTCGTTCATCTTGTTCTGCAGCTGCGCCAGCAGGGTCTCCGGGAGGGCAAGGCCTCGGGGGAGATCCATGAAGAGCTTGTATGCCTGTTCGCCAAAGGACATCACATCACCCATATCCATACATCACCATAAAAATAATGTTTTGTCAATCCTTAGGGCTTCTTCACCACCCCCTTACCCTCCGCCGATTCATCATCCTTCAAATCCGTTGTTATCGCGGGTTTGGCACGTACCAGAGGCTCGTTTGTCGACGAGTCCGTGGCGGTGAACCGTGTCTCGCCGAGGAGGCGGGCAAAACGGCCGATGTCGAGGTCGGCGGGGGTGAGGGAGACGTCGAATCGCGTGACGAGCTCGCGGATATCTTCCGGCATGCGGTTCAATTTCCAGCGGACGGTGCGCGTCGCCTCTTCATAGGTGATCTCTCCGGCATCGGCGAGCGATTGGCCGGTCCAAGCGACGTTCGAGGGCAAGGTTGCGGTTACTTCCAAGTTCTCGAGGCTGTGCAGCATTTTTTCTACCGTCCACTCGATGCGATACACCGTGGTTTTTCCGGCAACCGGAGGTAATGGACCTGTTCCAAGCGGTGCACCTTCTTCCGTAAAGTAGCGGGCCATGGATTTGATATCGGCATCGGTGCGATAGCGGATACGGATCGGATTGGCGTGGAGAACGCGGTTCACTTTATCTTTGCCGACGGTGGCGAGCGTGCCGGAAAGATCGAGGAGAATGACGGCATCCCTGGTTCCGCTTGTGACGCCGAGCGTCGGAAGCGAGAGCTCGATCGTCCCTTCTTCTCCCGGAGCGAGATTGGCAAAATCGGGAATCGAATCTTTGTCGTATCGAATCGTCTGGATGCGCGTCTTGGTGCTTGTCGTTCCATGCGAGGAGTCCTCGAGTTCGTTCCAATCGACCAGACTCTTGCCGGCGGCGGAAGCGTCATTGATCAGAGATTCGATACCCAAGGTTACAACGACGCCGCCGAGCGGTTCGGGGCTTACGTTCTTGTAGGCGACGGCAATGCGGAGCGAGTCGCCTGGCTGAAGAGTTCGGTCGGTGTCGGAGCCGTTGGCAACGACACGCAAACTCAAATCTCCGGCGAGCACAGGGACGACCGCTTCCTGGCTATACAGCGTCAGGAATTCCGTTCCGCGTAAACGGCCGACACGAACGTTAAACGATGCGTCGCCGGCACTGCCCGAGGCAAAGGCGCCAGAGAAACGCCACGTGCTAGTCGTGCCGGGGGCGAGCTTGGACAGCGTTTGCTCCCATTCCTTTCCATCTGCGGTTGGGAGAAGCGTTGTTCCCGTAGATGCTGAGGGAAGAAAACCCGACGGGAAGGCGTATCGCACGAGCAAACCGGACAATTCCTGATCTCCGCGATTTGCGAGCTCAAATATGACCGGCACCTGATCTCCGGCGACCGTCTTTGCGGGAAGAACAAGCCCGCCGTCGAATACGGATGCGCCATAATCGAGCGACTGCGTCGCCAGCGATTCACGAGAGCGCGTCTGCCCGGATGGGCGGTACGTCGCGATCACTTGAAACGCGCTCTTTGCTCCGAGGGAGCCGAGGAAAATGCCGCGTACCGTAATCAATCCTTCTGCCGCAGGCGCGAGCATCCCTAATTTCCATGCGTTGTTTTGCGTTTCCGTCGGCCATGGATCGGTGTAGGTGACTTGGAAGTCGGCCGGCCACGCGAGACGTACCTCGGCTTCCGAAATCGGCTGAAACGCACGGTTGCGATACTTCACGAGAAAGGTCTGTTCTTCACCGAGCGTGATCGCACTCGGACCTTCAATCTTCACTTCAAGACCAAGATCGTCGATTTCCGTATTGGGCTGGAGCCAGACGAGGCCGATCCATGCAATCGCGCTCGTCAGGGCGCAAAGAACGACGAGCCATGTAAAAAAACGGCGGATGAGATGCGGTTTCGCATGATCAAAACTTCCCAAATCTTTTTTTCCATCGGTGAGATAGATTCTCTCCAAGCCTTTGGCAACTTCATCGCCCTTCTTCTTGCGATCATCGCTTTCATCCGTTTCCGTGTAGGAAAAAAACGCCTTCTTCCATGGACGCGGAGGCGGAGGAGGTAGACGTTTTTTTGGATGTCCGTGATTCGACATGATCATGGAGTTTGAAGTAGGCCGGCGACAACGGTGTCGCGATTCCAAAGACCGTCATAACCGATGGCGGGCGCGCCGTTCTTGGTCCAAGAGACCTGCCAGTCGGGAGGGAGCATTACCGTCGACGAGATCAGACGCTCAGGCTTGCCCGATTGGCTTGTAAGCTGGAGAACATAGGCGGGACGACGGGCACTCGACGCTCGGCCGACACCTTCTTGTAATCGGCTCGAGATCTCATCGACCGTGAAAGGCAAACGATACTCAAAAGTAGTGACGACCGTATCGCCTGGCTTCAACTGGATCCAGCCGCCGAAGGCTGTGCGGCCAAACTCATCGGTGACACGGACATTTCCCGGGCCGATGCGCGGGCGTACTTCATTTCTGACGACATCGGCGTCTTCAGGATCGGTCGGCAGAGGCACGTCAAACAAATTCTGTGCAGGAGGATTGAAGCCGGATGCCGCAAGGAGCTCGCTTCCCTGCGGAACGTAGACACGAAGGTATGTGACGTTATTAGCGCCGTGGAATAGCTGTCCTTTTTCACCGCGATGAGCGCGTGTGATCGTAACCTTGTCGACGATGGAGCCGTCCGAGCCGATCGTCGCGGCATGCTCGACTTTTTCATCGATGAGCAGGTCGGATTTTTGTCCTCCGATGTTGGTGTTCACGACGGCAAGACTGTCGCCGGGGACGGTTTTGAGACGGCTCGACCAGCCAAAGCGATCGGAGAGCTCTTGCTCATTGTCTCGCGTGAACCAGGCTTGAATATCTTTCTCGACGAGGGCGTCTGTTCCGAGTTTTGCAAAGTCGATCCACTGTTCGTTGGATGCTTTGGCGATGCGCTCCATCATTTTTGCCATCAAGTCGCCAATAAATTTCTTGGGTTTGTTTTCTTCGCGATCGTATTCGACCTCAACGGCGAGCTGGGCCTCGTTCATGAAGTTTTCGGACGTAATGACCTTGCCGTAGTCCGGCATTTCGATCGGACCTGTGATCTTAAGGAGGTTTACGACGAGACGTGCGTTGACGGTGAGGATTCCGTCGAGCGTAGGCTGGCCGGCTTGGCTCCAGAACCAGTTAATCTTTTTTGCGGACGCGGCAAAATCCGGAAACCAGTTGGCATCTTGGAACTCCCAGTGATCGGCGATGAGACGCAATGGCCCCGGAGCTCGAACGCGCGCTTTCAACTGACTCTTCAAATCATACGGACCGCCGCCTGGCACCGACAACGACTTGATTTCACCGCGGTCGAGAACGACTTCCGCGTATGAACCCATGAAACCTCCGGTTGGACGGAGTTCCGCAGGATTCTGGAAGACGATGAGATAACGTCGTTGCGATTCTTCACCGACAGCTGCGGCGGCAAAAGCAGAGAGTACGCGTAACTCACGCAAACCGGTTTGGACTTTTGAGAGCAGACCTTGGGCTTCTTCCGCTTTTGGTCGGACATCGGCAGGGAGCGACTCGAGTTTTACGCGTGACATCGATTGGACTGCATCCTCAAGAAGCGGCGAGGCAGCCTCGATGTAGGTTTGCATCAAGCGGATGCGCTCGACGGGGTAGCGCGTCGAATTTGATTTTGCTTTGTCTGCGCCTTTCGCGAGAACGCTTGCCGCTTCTGCCGCTTTTTCTCCGGATGCGACAAGGGCGCGGGCGGAAGCGTAGGCGTCGCGGGTTTGTGGAAGAGCTTGGGAAACGGCGACGGCGAGAACGTTTACGCGGTTCAGGGCGCGATCGCTTTCAGCGAGAGAAGAGGCGGCATTCCCCCACTCCATCGCTTTTGCTTCATCGATCGCGGTACGGCTGCTGCCCTCGATCGTCGTCCACGAGGCCGACAGGGATCGACCAAGGGAAACAGCTCCGGCGGGCAAGGAGACGACGAGAGCAAGGCCCAAAAAGCCCGCAACCACGCGCAATGGAGCCAAACGTGGGACAAGGACGGGTGCGCCCCATGTCTGCTCGGCATCGGTAACGACCTGCTCGATGTCTTGGCGGATTTCTTCCGCAAATTCCGCGGCCTGGTTTTCAAGAGAGACAACTTCACCGGCAATCCTTGCGACTTGCGACTTTTGACTTGCGACTTTTGACTCCCCCAAATCCGCGTGTTCCCACGTAACAAAAGGCGCACGCAGACGATTCCACCAGCGATAGCGTTCATGAAAAGCGGTACTCGCATCGCCCGGGGTGTACTGCTCGACGTACCAATGCGGATCGGGCTGGACAAGTTTTAGATCGGAAGCGGCGGCGGCGAGGCCGTCGAGAGACATAATGGTATCGACGGGGGCGCTCCACAGGTGAATCTCCGTCATGATCGGCTGATGAAGCTCGGGCACGAAGGTGCGTGCCGGTCGCATCACCGGTAGGACATGCGCGCTGGCATCATGCTCGCCTTGTCGGACTTCCAAACGCTTACTGCGGGATGTACGGACGATTTTTTGAACGAGCGCGATATCCAATTCCAGAATCGGATTATGTAAAACGGCGGTTTCCTCGACGGTTGAATGTATTATTTCCGTTTCTACGGATGGTGACGCTCGTTCCGCGCTAACCTCGACATGCTCGACCACGTGGGCGAGCTGTCCCTCCAGGCGCGAGCGCTCGTTCATCACGCGCCACTCGGGTCGGAGCTCTTTAGGTTGTCGCTTGGCTCGCGGCATGGGGAATGATCAATGATGGTATGCGATGGAACGGAGCGCTTGGTAGGTACGTGCGGCCGTGTCTTCCCAGCGGTGTCGGCGACGTACTTCCTCCCCTCCTTCTGCGGCTTCAGCATCGGCTTTGGGCAGGTCGGACAGCACGGTTTCGATCGCGTCAATCATACCATGTTTATCGCCTGATCTAAAGTAGAAAACGCCTTTTTGCGGCAGGACTTCACGGAGAACAGGTATGTCGGAAACGATGACGGGCGTGCCGGCGGCGAGGGCCTCTACGGGAGGTAGGCCAAAACCCTCAAATGATGAGGGGAAAACGAACGCGGAGGCATTGGCGTAGAGCGTTGAGAGCTCTTGGTCGTTCACGGGGCCGGCAAAGAGTACATGATCGGACCCATTGTTTTGAACCTGCGATTTGATGCGTGAGAGGAATACGTCATCCTTGCCGGTAATCACGAGGGAGAGGTCGGGGTGTTTCGACGAGATCGACTGCCATGCGTCGACGAGGAGATCGAGTCGTTTGTGCGGGTAGGCGGAGCCGACGTAGAGGATGTAGTTGCCGGAGATCGTCGACGAGCCTGGAGCAGGCAGATGACTCAATCCCTCCCCTGTCACAACGACCTTGTTCGACATCGAAGGATAATATTTTTTTATATCGTCAGCGACTGCGTTGGTTGGAACGAGAATGATGGAGGCGCGCTTCATGGCATTCGAAAGAATAATGCGATGACCGACCCGCTTTAACCAAGATGTGATTGGGCCGCGCGTCGAAGCCTTGGCACTTGCCGGCTGATGAACGAGGAGAAGATCGTGAACCGTTATGACGAGAGGACCTCGATAGAAGAACGGAACATTCCAGTGAGGGACCCAGAGGACGTCGGGTTTGGCTTCGTTGATCATCGAAGGGAATCGAATTTGTTCGGACAAGCCGTACCAAGGAACGTCGGGCTGAAGCAGGACCATTTCATCGTTTCCTGCGAGGAGGGGGCGCAAATGCTCGGTTATCTCCTTTATATATCGACCAATACCGCGGGTATTCCCCGCTCCCATCATTCTGGCGTCGATAACGAGGCGCATATTCAAGAGAACTGTATGCGGGGGTTGGCGAAAAGGAAAGACTGGGCTAGGATAAGCGCCGCAACGTCAATCCGTCGGGCTGTAGCGCAGTTGGCTAGCGCATCTGCTTTGGGAGCAGAGGGTCGTGGGTTCGAGTCCCACCAGCCCGACCACATAAAAGCCACAGCGAAAGCTGTGGCTTTTGTATTGACGAAAACCCTGGTTCATGGCATTAATTGGCACCCACGCACCTTTTTCCGCCTCGGCGGATGTTCCACAGGGGGTATCCATGGAGCTCCAGAACTCGTTGGTAGAAGAGAGTCCGGTTGTGACACTGAAGAACGGGAAGAGCGCGTCTCGCGTCACCGTGAAGCGGGTCATGGCCAAGATGAAGGACATGCTCAACATCCCGAACGGAGCGATTCTGCTCAACGATCTGGTGATGAAGAGCCAGAACGAGCGGCATCAGTTCTTCGACGGCTGTGCGGCCAAGCTCTACGAGCTCGGCTTCCTCGACACGGACGGTGTCGTGTACCCGTCGATGCGGGACATCATTCTCTCGTCCATCACGGGCGAGGGCGAGAATCTGGGGTTCGGTTCCCCGATCATGCCCTGACCCACTCCCCTGCCTGAAAGCGGTCCGATACACATCGGACCGCTTATCGTTTTCCTTACCCTCGACAGATTCAATTATTTGTGTTACACATCGCGTGATTTATGACTTACCCCACTGTTACCTTGGCCGCCGGAAGAGACACGCCAGTCCGCGCAGGACATCCGTGGATTTTTTCCAAAGCGATTGAGAAGGAACCCAAGACGTCTCCCGAGAACGGAGCGCTGGTTCAGGTTATGTCCGCCAAGGGCGATTCCCTCGGTCTCGGAACTTGGGGCGCCGGCGCTTCTATTCGCGTGCGCATGCTCACGACGAATGGTGCCGCCATCATCGACAAGGACTGGTTTGTTTCTAAGATCGAAGAGATCGATGCTTGGAAGAAGGCGCATCTCCCTGCGGACACAGACGGCTATCGCGTCGTGTATGCGGAGTCGGACGGCATTCCCGGACTCATCGTCGACAAGTATGCCGACGTCGTTGTTTTCCAAATTCACACCGCCGGAATGGATCGTTTGCGCACCGAGATCGTTGAAGCGATCAAATCCGTGTTTAAGCCTCGCGCGATCGTCGAACGCTCCGACATTGAATCGCGTTTGCGCGATGGCCTTCAGATGATTGAGCCGGTTGTGCGCGATGGCGAGATCGATAAGCCTGTTGAATTCAAGGAACATGGACTTACGTTTCTTGCCGACGTTGTCGGTGGACAGAAGACGGGGTTCTTCCTCGACCAACGCGAGGCTCGACATCTCGTTGGCACGCTCTCAAAGGACAAGCACGTGTTGAACTTATTTGGTTACACGGGCGGATTTAGCGTTCATGCCGCTAAGGGCGGTGCAAACCTTGTCACGACGGTTGATCTGTCGGAACCGGCTCTTGAACTTGCACAGCAGAACTTGAAAGCGAATGGATTTGATCCGGAAGATGAATCGCAATTTCTTTTACTCGAGGCCGATGTGATGGACTTGATTCGTCAGCGTGAAATTGCCGGGGCGCCTTACGATTTGATCGTGTGTGATCCGCCGGCTTTTGCAAAGACGGGAACGCAATCAGAGAATGCGATTGAAGCATACACAAAACTCAACATGGAGTGCTTGATGCGTTTGGGTGTTGGTGGAATTCTTGTCACGAGTTCCTGTTCCGGTCGCGTCACATCCGATGACTTTCGCTCGATGCTGCGCATTGCCGCTGGTCGAGCGGGACGCGATGTGCGATTGATCGCGGAACTCGGGCATGGAATCGATCATGCGGAACGCATTGCGTTTCCGGAGGGACGCTATCTGAAGACGCTGGCTGTCGAAGTCACCAACATTATCAAATAACACAAACAAAAACGTTCCCGACATCGGGAACGTTTTTGTTGGAGCGGGTGAGGGGAATCGAACCCCTGTCAACAGGTTGGAAACCTGTGGTAATAGCCATTATACGACACCCGCGAACGGGGAAAATTTACTTGAAATTCTTTTTTTCCGCAAGCATGGTATCTTTCTCCGTGAGGAGGTACGCATGTCTCGACAGATTTTTCTCATCGCACGAGAGTTTCTCGCCGCCGGCACCGAACTGGATCGGCAGACCGCGCGGTTCATCGAGACACAGCGTGAACTACACTCGGAAGTACACACGGAGCTTCAAAGCTACGGAACTGTGGTCAAGCAACGCACGAGCGGCATCTTCCCTCGGGTGAACACTCCCCCGTTTGGGATGACCCGCGACGGTATTCCCGGCGAGACCACGCTAGTCGAGCCGGAGTCGCATCCGACGACACTCAAGGCACGTGAACGCCGGAAGGAGATCCCAGACTTCTTCCGCAAGCTGTTTAGCAGCATTCAGACTGCCGACTGCGTCGTGATCATTCGCGACGGTCAGAACGATCTGCGCGGTGCCATCGCGATGTACGTGCATATGCTCGAAATCCCGATGCTCGCGCTGCAGCAGGAACCCAGGGGCATGCATTTGCCCGGCGATCCCCTCTACGATCTGCCGAATATCACCAATATCCGTTTCCATGACTTCTCGGAAGCCAAGAATCCGATCCGGAGGTTCATGAACGAGATCTCGGTCCGCTATGCGGCCGGCTAACTGGAGGGAGGCGCCCGTACGCGGCCTCCCTCTTCACATTTCTAGCGGGTTTTGGTACTGTCTGCGAGCAAAAATACCATACGCCGAGGTAGCTCAGTGGTAGAGCGAAGGACTGAAAATCCTTGCGTCGCCAGTTCGATCCTGGCTCTCGGCACCATGGAGAACGATCTCACTCACGGGGTCGTTCTTCTTTTTGTACTAAAAAAGACCGGCGTGAGGTATTCGGCTCATTCAAATGGGGCCAAAGCCGTACCCGCGACAGGCTGCGCCAGGATAAACCGACGCGGTCGTAGCAGGAGGTGGTAAGCCGCCCGGGATCGTCGCCCTTCCGCCAAGACGGATACGCAGACCGGATCCCACGAACCGAACATTAGCCCGAATCCTCACACCAGCCTTCTTTAGAATTCCACGTTGTGAAGAGACTGTAAAGAATAGCGAAAGCCCCGTCCGATTCGCCTAGGCGAATCGAAGCGGGGCTTGAGTTCAGAGCTTTCCTTTGTTGTCGTGGGCACGGACATGGGTCACGAGCTGATGCCAGATGTCGACGTTGGTTTGCGGCAACGTCACTTCATCATTCGTGACAAAGTCGGAAGGCCACGGGACATCGGTGAGAGCTTCGGGGAAGAGAATGGGCAGAATGTCTCGACAGTACTGCTGGAGCTTGTAGCAGCCATGATGTGCGTCGTCGTGACGACACCTGCTGTCGATGAAATCGCGAATCGAGGAGAACTGCACCTCGACGACGCGATCGGCGACGAGCGCGTTGTACTTCATCGCCTTGAATCGCTTGCTCGACGAGCCGTTGCGCTCGTCGAGCTTGCGATCTCCCCGATGCCCGAGATTAGAATCCTGGTCGCAGACCGATCCCGGGCAGGGCACAAGCACGCGGCGCACGCTACCGACGACCGCATCGACATCCGATTCCGAATCGAGAGCGAAGGTCATCGCCACCCCGTCGCCGATGTTGGCGAGCTGGGGAAAGCGAATGTCCTTGATCAGACCCTTCAGCACCGGAAAGCGCTTGGGGCGGATGAAGAACAGCACCGGAATCCCCTCCCCGACCCGAAGCAGATACCGATTGGTCTCAATCGTGAACTGCGTGTCGGACGGAAGCGAAGACTCGCGCGGCACTGCGTAGCGATACGTCTTGCACGCGAATGCGTGATCCCGATCGAGTGCCGCGACGATCTTCACTTTTTCCTTGGAGCCGCGCCGGAACAGCGTTTGCTCCAAGATGCGCTTGATCAGCACGGACTCATCCTCGAGCGTCTCCGGCGCGTAGCCCGCGCGGCGATACTCAAAGAATGATTGGGCGAGTACGAGCTTGGACTGCGCGGATCGCCTCACCCAAGCCCAGTCGGAGAACTCCCGATCGTCGGGCTTTTGCGAGCGCGCGACATCGAGCAGCTTGATCGGATTATGCGTCGATCGAACTTCCTCCGGACGGCGCAGCATGTGATGCAGATCGCGGTTCTGGCCGTGCACCTCGAGACGACGCGGAAGATACGACAGGAGATAGTCGTAGAGTTCCTCGACGTCGCGGCAGGCGTCGCGCCAGATCGGATAGTTGCGGTCAAAGTCAGCCGGCGTCCCCTTGTACATCGGCACGGTCTTGCGTCCGCTTGCACGGCGCAGACTGCCAACGAAGTGGTCGTGGAGGGTTTGGAGCAGAGTCTCCATCTTGATCTCGGGCTTCCAGCCGAGGCGGTCCGCCTTTGCGCCTACCGAGTCGAGCTTCTCAAACAGCATGCGCCATCGGATGATCTCCCCGTACATGACGGAGTGACGATCGGAGGCCATGGAGCCGAGTTCGCTCGCCCGCAGATGGATCAAGCTTGGAAATTTACGCGCAAGTCTCTCACGAGACATCGTTCTATCCCTTTCATGAAAAGAGCGGGACTTGAGATTTTCACAAAAGGACGATTCTGGCTAGGCCTCGGAACATCAGTTCAGAATGAACCAAAATAGGATGGCGGCGCTCATGATCGAGAACGTCATCCATAACAGGACGGTCGAAACACGTCCATTCACGAATCGGCCCATCAATTTCTTGTTGCTCGTCAATAAAATAATGGAAAGAATGAGTACGGGAGCAAGGAGGGCGTTACCGAGGGCGGCGTAAATCAATGCGCGCACCGGGTTCAAGCCAAATGAGGCGCTTAGTGCGCCCGCTAACGTTACGGCGATCAAAATAAGGTAAAAAACAGGAGCCTGCCTCCATGTCTTGCTCAAGCCGTATCGTTTTAGCCCGGTGACGGAGGCGATTGCGTATGCAGCGGATCCGGAAAGGATCGGCACGGCAAGCAAGCCCGTCCCGATGATTCCTACCGTGAATAGTAGGAAAGCGTACTTACCGGCAATAGGCTCGAGCACGAGCGCCGCCTCGGCCGGCGATGTGATCTCATGTATCCCGTGGGCGGACAACACAAAGGCCGCCGTCACGATAATGAACCAAGCGACGACGTTGGAGGCGGTCATGCCGATTCCGACATCCATCCGGCGCACATGGAGCTGATCGTCGATATTACACGTCTTCGTCGAGTGTTCTTCATTGCCGCCGCATCCATCGACTAGGTCCTGTTTGTCCTGCTCTACCTCCTGTGCGGCCTGCCAAACCATCAAGTAGGGCGAGATCGTCGTTCCGAGAACGGCAAAAAGCAATCCGAATTCGCTTGTTAGCTGAAAGCTCGGAACAAAAGTCGCGTAGGCAACGGCCGGCCAATCGATCTTGATCGTGAATGCGACCGCGACGTACGCAAGCAAAAACAGACACAGCCACTTTAAATATTTTGCGTACTGCTTGTATGTCAGGAATATCTGAAGCAGCAATGTTGTCGCGACAAAGATCGAGAGCCAGAGCCAGTTGGGCAGCGGGTACAGCATGGATGCCGAAGCGGCCATAAACTCCAGGTCCGCTCCAAGATTGAACATGTTCACGCACGCAAATAACGCAACGCCGATCCAGAGCAGCGGAGCCCAGACACGTCCTTTCAGGTTTTTGACATACCCGTGCTTGGTCACGAGCGCCAGACGCGCGCTCGCTTCTTGAACGGCGATCATGAGCGGCAGAGTCAGCACAAGCGTCCATAAAAGACCGAGGCCAAATGCGGCACCGGCCTGCATATAGGTCGCGATGCCTGACGGGTCGTCATCCGAGGCGCCGCTCACGAGCCCCGGTCCTAATGATTTGAAAAACTTTCTGAGACGTTCCATTTCTTTATAAGTATTGCACATGTGGCGAGTAAACAAAAATCCCCGCAAGAGCGGGGATCTCCGTTTCCGATACGTTGCTTTATTCCGGCAAGAACCACTTGGCGTCGTACTGCACGCGATCGTTGACGTGCTCGTACTTGTGGAGCTCGACATCGGTGAACCAGATCGCCATTTCATTTTTTGCCTCCTCGACATTTCCGGATGCGTGAATCAGGTTGCGCAGTGGACGGCTCTGCTCGTTGGAGAGCGCGTACGTGTCATGCGAGAAGTCGCCGCGGATGGTGCCGGCCGGCGAGGATGCCGGTTCGGTGGCGCCGACAAGCTTGCGAACGAGTGAGACGGCCATCTCGCCTTCAAGGACGAGAGCAACAATCGGCGATGAGCGGAGAAAGTCGACCAAGCCGCGCTTGATCTCGCCGCCATAAGCCTTGTGATCGGTGTAAGGAAACGTTTTTCCCTCCGCATCGTACTTAGCCTTTGCTTTGGTAAAGACAGCCATCATCCATTCTTCCGTCAACGCATAATGCTGGTCGACGTCCTCCTGTTCCGCATGAACCATCTTCATGGCGACAATTTTGAGTCCGACTTGCTCAAAACGGCTGATAATATTGCCAATTAAGCCGCGCTGGACGCCGTCTGGCTTGATCAATACAAGGGTTTGTTCCATAGGTTGGGGCAAAGTATACACATAATGATCGAAACCTTGCAAAAAAAACGGCTTTTTGCTAGACTTAAAGCATCAATTCACTGATTTATCTGATATGGGACTTCCTGGCCATCGCCGAACCAGCTCACACAAGCGCCGCCGCGCCTCACATTTTGCGTTAACTAAGCCTTCTCTTACGACCGACAAGGCCGGCCGTACCCACCGCATGCACCGTGCCGCCCCCGGCGCTACGGAATATAACGGCGTCGAAATTCACGTGAAGGGTCGCGAGCGAAAACTCGCTAAGATGCTTGAAAAAACGAAGCCTAAGGCAGAACACAAGCACGATGAACATGAAGGGCACGATCACAAGAAAGAGACTGCAGGGCCCAAGGTAAAAGCCAAGAAAGCGTAAGCCCTTCCCCACCCGATCGTTGCACCTTTGCTCCTATGTCTAATCGCCATCTCGCCCGAGCCCTCGCCATGCAATCTTTGTATGAGTGGGATTTTTATGGCGGATCGCGCGATGCGCATGGACTGATCGAACGAAATATCGTCGAATTCGCCAAAGCGTTTGATGAAACAGAGTTTGCGACGGGTATCGTCGATGGCGTGATCAAGAATCAGGATGCTATCGATGCAACCATCACCAAGTTCGCTCCGGACTGGCCTTTGGCCAAGATTACGACGGTCGACCGCAACGTTCTGCGCATCGGCGTCTACGAGCTCTTGTTCAATCATGACATTCCGAGCAAGGTAGCGATTAACGAAGCGATCGAGCTCGCCAAAACATTTGGCGGAGAATCGAGCGGTAAATTCGTCAACGGAGTTCTTGGGGCCGTGTACCGAGACCAAGTCGCACAGGGCGTGACAAAAGATTCAGACAAACCAAGAGAGAAAAAAGAACCGACAGAAAAGGACGAGATCAAACACGACAACTCCCAAATCAATAACATGTAATTTATGCCGACACTTCCGGACCTCGGCCCGCTGGAAGAACGACTGGGGCACGCCTTCCGTGACCGCTCGTTCCTCCTGCAGGCACTCACGCACCGATCGTTCCTGAACGAGAACGCCGACCATCCCTATCCGCACAATGAACGTCTCGAGTTCCTCGGAGACGCGGTTCTTGAATTGATCGTTACGGAATATCTTTTTAAGACGTATGCGAATGATGAGGGAGATTTGACCAACTGGCGCGCGGCACTCGTGAATGCGATTACGCTGGCCGGTATTGCTCGCAATCTTCAATTCGAAGAATATATTTTAATGAGCAAGGGCGAGGCGAAGGATAAAAACTCCAAAGCACGATTATACATTCTTGCGAACGCGATCGAAGCGATCATCGGCGCGATTTACCTCGATGGCGGTACGGAGGCGGCGGAAAAATTTATTACGGCCTACATTCTCTCGCATCTGAAAAAGATTCTCGAGGATGAGTCGTATGTCGATGCCAAGAGTAAGTTCCAAGAGACGGCACAAGAATTACTTGGGACAACGCCTACGTACAAGGTGCTCGAAGAAAGCGGACCGGATCATGCGAAAGAATTTACGATCGGCGTGTATCTCGGAAGAGAGATGGTCGCTGTCGGCAAAGGCACGAGCAAGCAGGAGGCGCAGGTTTCGGCGGCGGAGGCGGGATTGGATGCCAAGGGATGGAGAACGGCGCCTACAAAGAAAGAGATCGAAAAATAACAAAACACCCGCCGATTGGCGGGTGTTTTGTATGGTGCATTCGGAGGGATTCGAACCCCCAATAACTGCTTCGAAGGCAGTGGTGATATCCATTTCACTACGAATGCGGACGGGGCGAGATTAGCCTAAAACCTAACTTGCGACAAGGCTTGGATATCGCTAAGGTTCTGGCGCACCTTTGGAGGAAGCATGACGGCGGAAGAGAACCCGGAAACGATCTTGCGGCAGAATGGGGTGATTCTCGATGGGCACTTTGTGCTCAAGGCGGGGCATCACTCAGGCAAGTACATCAACAAGGACGAGGTGTACACCGACGCAAAGGCTGTCGCGAGCCTGTGCATCGACTTGGCGCTCCCCTTCCGGGACGACAAGCATGCTCCCGAGGAGCTCGTGGAGACCGTCATCGGTCCGGCGATCGGCGGGGTCGTGCTCTCGCATTGCGCGGCGCATTTTCTTGCACTTGATGGACGGCGCATTCGATCCGTCTTTGCCGACAAAGGCGAGGACGGCGACGGCCGGTTCGTTATCAAGCGCGGGTACGACAGGTACATCACGGACCGGCGCGTGCTCGTCGTCGAGGACATCATCACGACGGGAAGTTCGGTGCGCGGAACGATCGAGGCCGTGCGCGGCTTTGGCGGGACCGTAATCGGAGTCTCCGCGCTATGCAATCGCGGACGCGTCACGGCCGGATCACTCGGCGTACCCAAGCTGGTTCAACTCGTGACGATGGATCTCGAGACGTGGGCGGCGGATCGTTGTCCGCTTTGCGACGCCGGTATGCACATCAACGTCGAGCTCGGACACGGCGCCGCGTACGTCGCCAAGCATGGTCAGCCGACGAGGAAGTAGGGATTGACGCAGACGTCGATCTGTGATACGACCGAGGCGCAATCGAGCTCAGCTCGACGCAACCTTTGGAGGAGAATGATGGCCAACAGCAAGACTCTGCCTGGTCGCTCACGCAACAGCATGATTCCGCAAGTCACTCTCGTGAGTGCGGATGTGCTCATTCCGATGCTCGAGAAGGAAGTCGCCAAGCGCTTCAGCCAGCTCGAGACCGATCAGATCGACATGCGCTTCGACGACCCACTCGTCGCCGCAGGTCTCCTGCGAGCGCTCCAGGCGTTCCCGAGGCCGGCCAAGGCCTATGTGCTGAATCTGAAGCTCGGCTTCGACGGTCCCGCCGGGCTCGCAGAGCCTGTCGAGTTCGAGCCGCGCGAGGACAACGTCTTCCGCATCACGCGCAAGAAGAAGATCGCGCCGGCCATCCCGCCACCGCTGCGCAAGCGCTGAACCTGACCGCCCGCGACAAACATGTCGCGGGCGGCCTTCGTTTGCAGAAAATCGACCTTGCTTCTAGGATCAGGGCGCGGAGGATTCATGGCCAAGAAGTCGTCCTTTACCAAGTCGCTGGAGACAGCGCAGAAGAACGCGGTTCGGGAGCTCACGAATACGCGGAAGCGCATTCGGTCCCAGAGCCACGTCAGTTCGTACGAGTACGGAATTCTTCACGAGGATACCGTCGCCGAGGCCAAGAAGGCCGCTGATCTGATCGATACTTTCATCGCTCAGATGAGCCTGCGGACAGGACCGACGCTCGTGCTCATGCGCGAGCGCGAGGACGTCGAACATCTCGTGCTCGCCGTCGTCGACGCCGGCGGCATCGACCTCCTGCCCAATGGGCACTGGAAGATGGACTGCCGGAAGTTCATCGTCTGGAACGATGCGGGACACCCCTTGCTCCAGAACATGGAGACCAAGGGACAGGAGACGCTCGAGCTGAAGATGCCCATGCATCGGTTGCTCGGGTCGTCGAAGGCGTTCATCGTCTGTGGCGACAAAGATGTCGCAAAGCGGCTACTCCCTTCCAAGGAGAAGAGCGATGGCGACAGCACGCCGCGCGATCGCTTCAACTTCTTCTACAGCCTGACGCAGAAGCTCGGATACGCGTTTCACAACGAACCTCTGCAGAAGCGCGTCATCGAGGAGCGAGAACGTGTAGCCGCGGAATGTCGGCAGCATCTGAAGAGCCTCGAAGGCGTGCTCAACGAGTTCTTTTTCCAGGGACCGCGCGAGCCGTATCACAACTTCAAAGGCGATGCCTCGCCGCTTCTCATCCGACGGGCCAAAGGACTCGCGGACGAGATGCGAGACAGCATCGTCGAGTGCAGACTCTACGGCGTCGACACCGAGGAGAGCCGTGAACTCCTGGCCTTTGGGACAAAGTGGGTATTCCAATTCAAATTCGGACTCTGATCTGCCCGCCCCCAACGCACTCGCGCTGGGGGCGGTGTTCGTTTATACTTTGGGCCATGAACAAAGCTCCGATCGCGATTCTGGGTGCGGGGAATATGGCTTCGGCGTTAGCGCTGAATCTGGCGCGTCATAAACGGCCTGTTCGACTGTATTGCATCGAGGCGGATGTCGAGGAAGATATTCGGAAGAATTCCTACAATACAAGATACTTGGCCGGTCATCGATTTCCGAAGAATATCTCGGCTTCGAGCGATCTTGCGCACGTACTCAACGGCGCGGAGGATGTGTTTGTCGCGATTCCGTCTTTTGCGGTTATGGATGTGATGCGGTTGGCCGCTCCGTTTCTCAGCCGCAAGATCAAATCGATCGCAAGCGTCACCAAAGGACTCGATGGAAATACACTCAAGCCGATCGTGTTGAGCGAGGCAAATGTGTTGCCGAGCCCGCTCCGAAAACTCGTCTGTACGCTTGGCGGACCCGCTATTGGAAAAGACATGACCAAGGGTTCCCCGACCGGATTTGTCGTAGCCGGGCGCGACAAAGCCGCCATCCAGCGCGTGAAGCGCCTACTGGAAACACACACCGTGAAATGCGCAACGTCGATGGATTTGCTTGGCGTCGGTTATGCGTCGGCGCTCAAGAATACCTATGCTATTGCGCTCGGAATGTGCGATGGCCTCGACTATCAAACCAATGCCAAGGCGATGGTCCTCGCTTTAGCGGTAGACGAGATGGAGCACTTGATCCTGAATGCCGGCGGTCATGTCGATACCGCGACCGGATTGGCCGGGCTCGGGGATCTCATTGTGAGCGGAATGAGCCCGCACGGAAGAAATCGGACGTATGGCGAGCGGTTGGTCGGTTCCAAGAGTAAAAACCCGGCAGACTTGAAACTCGGGACGGTCGAGGGTATCGCGGCAACGGCTTTAGCCGTCAAACTTGCTCGGAGGCTCAAAGTCAAAACGCCGTTGCTCGACGTCATTGACCAATGTCTGCGTAGCAAGCACCATTTTGAGCGTCCGTTCGTCCATTATCTGAAACATCTACAACTTCCTTAATATGCAACTCCCTCAAGAACTCCAGCATTTTGAAAACCCGTCCCTGATCTTGGTCGCCGACCATGTGCATGCACAATTTTGGCTCGCCCACGGAGAGACCTTGGAAGAGGTCGATGTGGTCGCGCTCCCTAAGGACGAGCTGTCCGACAAAGAAGGCCGCGAGATCGGCCAGGAGCTGTCTGACGACCATCGCTTGCACGAGTACCTTCACCTCCTCGTCGATCGTCTGGAACAAATTATGAGTGAAGGCGTGGCCGACTCTCTTCATCTCGTGATGAGCGCCGACTTGGCCCATGCGGTGCTCGAACATTCCAATATGGAAGTTCAGGAGCAGGTTGGGAAACAGCTACATCTCGATTTGATGAAGGAGGAACCCATCGAGGTTGTACGTCGCTTGCTCGCAGCCTAGTCCCACAGACCGACAAGATAGGTCGTCGTGAAGCCGTTTGAGCCGGAATAGTCGCTTGAGATCGCTTGGTCGATGAGATGCCAACGTCTTGGACGCAGTGCATCGATGGTAGCTACGATGGAAGGACCGTTATCAGTGAAACCGTCTTTGGCGGATGCAAAAAAATTGGAGTCGGAATCGACGAGCGCACGTTTTGTACGCTCGTCGTTTTTCATGGCGATAGAATCGTCCAAATACTGGGACATGTCGGAGGAGACGAGGATGAAATTGCCACGGCGTGATTCATCGGCGATCCACGCGACGAGGTCTTTGCGCTGGTCGACAGTTATCGAAGCTTTCACGACAACGGGAACGATGTCGACGTTCGGCAAAACGCGATGCAAGAATGGAACAAGTACGCCTACGCCGTGCTCGCGGTTGAATAGCGAATCACTCTCCCCTGCTGACGGGATCTCAAGCAGACGGTCGACGGATTCCGCGTTGACGGCGACCAAGTCACCGGCGGTCGAATAGGATGTTTGATGCGTCGTGATCGACGAGGAACCTGCGTTGTAGTGATCGGGCGAGAGAATGATCACGGTTTTCATATTGGGACGACAGCGGGCCAGTTCACGTACGATTTTTACGATCAAGTCGGAGGCGAGCGCGTGATGGTTCACGATGGCGCCGCGATATGGGCGACAAAGTGATGTTCCAACGGGAGCCGACCATGACGGTTCGTATAATTCAGGAACGAGGAACTTATCCGCGTCGATCGCGCTGTCGTCGGATGCTGTCGACGAGGCTGTGTAACCTGATGTTGGTGACGAAGGAATAGCCTTTTCGACCGGGTCGTCATTCCGATATGCCAAAAGCCCCGCAAGAGCGAGGCTTAAGGCGATAAGGATGACGATGGTGCGCTTCATTTCACGATGACGGTTTCATCTTTTCCGACGGACGAGATCGACGGATACTCGCTGTGCTGGATGAGCGGGGCTTCTGCGGTGAATGTTCCGCGGGAGACGACGCGTGCCGTGTAGCGGATGGTGCGGCTTGCATCGGTTCTGCCGCAGACCATGAAGGAGACGTAGCCGTTGCCTGATTCGTATGGATACCAATCGCTGTACTCATACGGGTTACCGACGAGAGGCTGCCAACCGCCAGGGAGATAGTCAGTGACTTGGTAGCAACCGTCGATGGCTTTGGCGCCGAGATTCGGAAGAAGTTCGATCGCGACGGAATCTCCTTCGCGCAAGTCGGACAAATTGCGATTGTCGGCCGGCGTGTAGCGGCGGCTGACCGAGACTTCCGGTTTGGAAACCGGTTTGCCGGGTGTGCGGCGGAGGAAGGTGATGCCGACAGGGCCGTCCACGGAGGTGACACGGAAATTGCGGGCTTCCGCGGCGGTGAGCGTGAGGCGTTTTACCGGTTCGTCTTTGAAGAGAATCGTATTGTCGTCCGTACCAAGCGTGTACGTGAGTTTGATGTCGCGATCGAGCACCGTCGGGAGCACGGCTTTCAGATAACGAGCCTTGGCGAGTACCGGGAAGGCGTCACGACTCCAAACGGAATCGACGTAACGGCGGAGCGCGGCGGCTTTTGGATGCGCGAGGCTTGCGGCGATGGCTGCGGCGTCGGCGCTCGCTTCGATATTGTCGGCTTCATCCTTTGAAACTTCGAGCCAGGTCAGCGTATCGCGATCCTGCGAGCGCTGCATCAAGGTTTCGAGCAACGTGCGAGCACGTTCACGATCTCCGGCGGCGTTCAGGCCGCGCGCGATCGCCAATTGTTCACGCCATGAGAGATCTTTGATTTCTGAGGCTGTCTGCAGGCTCGGAAGAACAGGTTCGCCTAATGCGGCCAAGCCGGAAAGCGCTTGCAACTGGACTTCACGGCTTGCGGACTTCTCGTCCAAGCGGAGCCAGAGCGATGCGGCCATGGTTTTGCGATCGATGAGTTCCGGAAGCGAGGCGGCGACTTCTGCGGTGAGCTCGAGATCGGTCGAGCCGTAGGGCAAGAGATACATCGCGCCTTCTTCCGCCTGATACTTGGCGACTTCCGCTGCCAGCTCTTCATCGCTTGGCATGAAGTCGAGTTTTTCTCCGTACGTGCCGCGCAGAATACTTAACGCATAGCGCTGGGCGAGCTTGGCATCGGAGCGGGCGGAGCCGGACCAGACCAAGTCGTACAAATACGGGAGGAGTATGGCGCGATTCTTGGCCGTGAGCACGACTTCCGCTTCCGGCTGACCGAGTTCAGGGATGGACGAACCCGGAGCGGCGTCGACGGTGAAGAATTCATCCTTGAAGAAGCGCGAGGTATCGATCGTGAGCTCGCGTTCCAATGCATCACTGCCTTGGGACGACTCGACACCGATCACGACTTTGTGACGACCTGGTAGAAGCTTGTCGATGGCGACGTAGGACGGCTCAAGTGCCTTGCCGGTGACGCGCTGTTCGCGCAAGCCGAGCGAGGGGGCGTCGACAACGAAGGTAACAGCGGCGCCTTCCGGAAGACCGGCACCGAATGCACGGAGCTTGAGGACTGGTTTGTCGGTAACGAGGAGACGCGGAGGAAGAACAGCCTCGACGAAGACGGGCTTGGAGACATTGACGTCGACTCGACCGGCGCCGGCTTCAAGAGCGCCGCTCAATCCGATCATTTCCAAACGCCAACCGGTAATATTGTCCGGTGCTTGGAAGGAGAAACGCGCCGTACCGTTACTGTCGGAGTTCACGATGCCAAAGGCGGCCGTGTCTTTGAAGTTTTTACGTGCGGATGCGCGGAGTGCGTCTCCCCCACCGCCACCTTTTTCTGCGCCGCCGAATCCTTCATAGACTTGCTCGTGGGAACGCGACGAGAAAATGAATCCGTCGGCGACAAATCCGTAGAGCGCGTCGAGCGGACGAGCCGGTTCATCGTAGGAGAGCGCGAGTAGAGCTTTGTCGACGGCGGAGTATGCGAATTTGAGATCGCGCACGGTTTGACCGGTCGATTTCAGCTTGGCGGTTACCGTGACATTCACGTTCTCACCGGGCGCGTATCGCTCTTTGTCCGTCTTGGAGGTGATTTCCAGCTCGCGATCGCTTGCACGGAAGAACGCCGTGTTGCGGACCTCGACGAAGCGTCCGTTTTGCCATGTCACTCCATACACTTCGACATTCGGAATCATGCCGTTCTCAAAACGGAACGGATACTGGTTCGAGTTTAAGACTTTTACGTCCTTCAATCCGCGGCTTGCGAGCAAGTAGAGAATACCCGGCGTCTTTGAGACATCGATCGGGTCATTGCCGATGCGAAACTCGGCGGCCAAGGTTTGGTCGAGCGCGTAGCCGATCACGGTAGCATCACCTTTGGACTCCGGAAGGATCGCAAGCGAAGGCTCTTTGTTTTCATCCGGTACGGTTCGAGCGTAACTGCCGTAACCGCCCTCCCACATATATCGCACTTCACGGATGAGGCGGCCGGCGTCGTCGCGGCCATCGACAAATAAGACGTAGTCTTTCCCCTTCTCCATCGGGAAGTTATAAACCGTTTGCCCGCTTCCGTCGGTCGTGAGCGAAGCGCGGATCGCCGGTTCATAGCGCGCCTCGTATCGATATTGCTGGATATTCTTTTTCTCGATCGTATCGTAATAGAATCCGGATTCGATGCGCTCCCAATGCCAAGGAATGACGGTGACTTCCGTCGCGTGATTTGGCCAAGGATTTGAACGGCCCATGTCGGATGGCTCAAACGCATGACGCCACGTTTTGATCGTCGCGGAAGCTTGAAAGTCTTTTACCGAGAGGTCGACGTTAAGACCGAGGGCACTGCGGCGTACCGCGACACTCGCAGAACCGCGAATCTCCCCCTCTTCACCGCTCACCGGACGTACATTGATCATCAAGCGTTCCTCCGGATAGCAGGACAGGTTATAGGTTTCACGCAGTATCGTTGTGTCGGGCGGAATGGTTCCGCAGGGTGCGACGGACGGTTTCAATTCAAAACGTGCCGAGCCGTTGCTGTCGGTTTCCAAGTTCAGCGTGGTGTACGACAAGCCTGTCGCCGTCAGCTCGAGCTTCTGACGCGGAACCGGAGTGCCGTCAAAGAAGCGTACACGTACGGTGCCACCCAAGGCTTCACCCGTGTAGATCGACTCATGATCCGGAATAACTTCAATGCTGTAGGCGGGTTTCACAAACTCGCGTACTTCGATACTGCGCGAGGAGATCGTGCGGTTGTTACGGCGGAGTTCGATCGTGTAATAGCCCTGCGAGAGCTCGTCCCAAGCGAGACGACCCTCAAGACGGCCGGCTGCGTCGAGATCGACGACCTGCTCCTGATAGACTTTTTCTTCTCCGGTGCCGAAGTCGAACCAGTAGGAGGATTTGCGTAATCGAATCGTCACGTTGTCGGAAGGTGCGTCTTGCGTGTTGCGATCTTGTGCAAGTCCAAAGAAGCGCAGCTCATCGCTCGCTCGATAGAGCGGACGATCGGTGTAGAGATAGCCGACGGTATCGGAAATAAATTGATCTTGATTGCCGAAATCGAATGCGTAGATGTCGTATGTTTTGCGGAGGACCATGAGCGACGATACGGCGCCTTCACCGACTTCCAAAATCGTGACCGGGTACACGTCACCCGCCTTGGTCGTCGTGTTAGTGAGGACGGAGGGCGTCTCAAGGCGACCCAAACCATTCGCATCGGTGGTTGCAGATTTGCCGTTCAAGCGTAGCGGAAGATTTGAAAGCGGACGGTTGGTCGACGGATTCACGGTCCAGACGAGGAGCGTATCTTTGTCGGCCTTCAAATATGCGGCTGCGTTGTTCACTTGGAAGAATGTCCAAGACGGTTTGGCTCCGCGCGAGGCGACAGGGTCGAGGCGTACCGCAAAGTAGCCGGGCTCCGCAATCGGCGGGAGGACCATGGATTTCTGGTATTGGCTGTCGATGAGTTTTGCATCGACTTTGAACGCTTCTTTTGTCGCAACCTTCTCAAAATCGGCGTAGCGCAATTTTTCCGCGACGGTCCAAGACGGAATCGCCAAACGTTTCTCGAGAAGCGCCTTGGCTTCCTCTTGCGTCAGGCGATAGCCCGTGACGCGGACGCCTTGAAGGGCTGTACTTACGCCATACGGAAGCTCGATGGTGAGTTCTTTGGCTGGTTCAAAATGGAAACGGTCCGCGATCGGAATAAACACGGTTTCCGGCGCGACGGTGAGCGAGGCAGCGTCGGTTTCAAAGCGGAGGCGGACATCGTCTTTCAACGCAAGGTCGCTGCCGGCAACATTAAAACCTTTTTTGAGAACGACTTCATAGCGCGTTCCTTCTGCGAGCGGCTTCTTTGGAATGAAGGTTAGGTAACGTCCTTGCGTGCGGAATTCTCCTTGGACGGAAGGCGTGATAGAAAAGTGCGCGGCAGGATCAACCCAGCCGTCGCGGGACAATTTGAATTCGATGCCCGTATTTGTCGGGACTCGGCTCGCTCCGTCGCGCGGGATCGACGAGAGGAGACGGAAATCGTTTTTTGTTTGGAGGGCCCAAGAAAATTCGCGTGCTTGCGACTCGTTGCCGTCTACAATTTCTGTAGCAATCGTGACCTGATAAACCTCTCCGGTTGCGAGCGGGGCGGAAGGCGTGATCTTGAACGTGTTATCGCCGGTTGACTCAATGGAGACGTCGACAGGAGGGACAATGCGTAATGCTTGTCGGAGCTGGTCGGTCGAGATATCAACTTTGGAGGTGACGGTGAAGGCCGTGTCCGTATCCATGCCGGCGGCGTCGGATTTGTCGGCGAGGACGGTGAAGGCGTCGGCGGCGTGGGCGGCAGGGATGGAAAGTGCGCGGACAATGGAGGCGGATGGGCTTCCCGGGAGGCCAATCGGGCGATTGGTCACGAGAATCGCCAAGATAAGGACGGCGGCGAGGCCGGCGACGGCAAAGGTTGGCCAAACAGGCAGGCGGAAGCCTTTTTTTGCAGGTTTAGCGGAAACTTCTTTCATTTCTGGGGTTGGCATAGCGAGTTTTTTGGCTGCAGAAACGAGAACTTGGTCTCGAATGGATGATTTTTTCACCGGGTCGAGGTGTTCCGACGGCGCATTGGCCAAATCCGAAACCGCCCGTGACGTTTCTACGAACGGACGGGAATCCTCGTTATGACGTGGGTCAAGATTGTCGGACATAGGTTGCGTGATATTTGGTGCGGAGGCGGCCGAGCGCGCGGTAGACGAGGACGGAGGCGTGGTTGGGAGTGATGTCGATGAGTTTGGCGATTTCTTCCGGTTCAAGTCCCGCAAAGAATTTCAAGTCGAGGATTTGCTGGTCTCGCGGGGACATCGATTTTATTATTTCCGCCAATTTGTCTCGTTCCAAGGAAAGTTCCGCATGCCATGCCGGTTGGTCGATCGTGGAGGCCGGATCCCAGTTCTCATCGACCTCGACGTCGAGGCGGACTTTGGCGCTGCGCCAGTGATCGGTGAGCGCGTTCGTTGCCGCGCGATAGAGATACGCTCCGATCGAGACGTCTTGCCACTCGATGCCCGGAAGATTCTCGATGAACTTCATGAATACTTTTGAAACGAGATCTTCCGCGGTTTCTTTGTGACCGCATCGCTTCAAGAGGAATCCGTAGATCTTGTCCGCGTAGAGGTCGTAAATAACGGCCACGCCTTGCGGGTCGGTTTTTGCGCGCAGTAAAAGCGCTTCTTCGGATTGAACACCTTCGGTGTGCGATGCGGTATCTGACATAACGATCCGGGTCTCGGATGATGACGAAAGCATAGCAGATACGCTATGATTCGGTCATATGATCCATCTAGATACCTTGAATCGGGGCGAACTCTTCAATGAACTATCGGAATTGGCGCGCGAGCAGGGCGTGAACAATAAAGATCGATGGACGCAGCTCGTCGATGAAGTGCTCGATAGCCACCTTTCAGATGCGGAGCTAAATCCTGACAATGATTTGATCGGACTTAAGACGGCGCTCTCGGATATGTGGGAAGTGTATGAGTCGACGGCGGGCGAGGAAACAATCAAAGCGATCGACGAAGATCCGGAGACGCCGCATGCGTAATAGGAACAGCCCCGACGAGAGTCGGGGCTGTTTGTCAGAAGAAGACGAGAGCCGTCGCCATGCCGAGCGAGAGCGAGACGATGAAGATCGAGAAATAAATGTCTCGCGGTTCGATGGGATCGCCGGGCCAGAGGGTCATGGCGTGCTCCTCTCATCCGCCGGACAGATGTCGAATGTTTCATGTTCGAAGGAAGTGGAGGCGGGAGCGATCTCGCGGAGACGCGAGTCCAGCATCCAAAGGGCGTTCTCGGGATGATAGCCGGCTTCCGCAACGAGATCGGGCGGATTGAACCAGAAGGATCGGCCGTGCACGACGTAGTAGAAGCCGTGCTGGGTATGGACGATCGTACCGTCGCGGATGCCGACGGGATCGCCTTCCGCGAGCAGGGACCAGGCGTCGCCGGGTGAGTCGAAGCCATCGATCCAGCGCGTGTAGTAGCCGTAGCTATCGAGCGCTTCGATCGACGTGCGATGGCGCGTGTTATGGGCCCAATCGATCACGAAGGGGCCGCGGTCTGCCTCGTCAGGACCATAGACAGGCTGCCAGCTGTAGTTGGGCGGGCCCCAGTAGTCGAGCGATGGAGTGAGACAGCGCTCTTCCTCGAGAGTCATCATCGTCGCATCGTGCTCGTCGAGACCGATCTCGCCGAGCGTGTCGTCGCCGGAGACCTGCATGCGAATGCCGTGGTCGGCGACCATCCAGAGGTCGCCGACATGATCGACGAGGAGGGTTCCGGACGGATGCGAACGCGGCCATGTGGCGACCGGTGTCGGATCCGGAGGAGAGGGATCCGACACGCAGTCGAGGACAAGGATGGGCGGAAGCTGCGAGGCGTCTGCCGTAAGACCAGCGTCGACCGTCGACGGTAGCGGGCCGTCCTCGAGAACGCAGCCGCCGAGAAAGACCCAAACGAACATGAAGAAACAACCGATGGTACGCATCGTTATCACCTTGTAGTAACTAGCCTGTAGGGAGTAGCGAACATCATTACTCGCGTCCCCTACCTTCTACTCCGTTGTAATAATTTGATCGATTTGTCAAGGGTATCTACTGGGGATATTGTTCCCAATCCAGCATTTCCTGCTTCCGCTTCAACCCCCAACCAAATCCGCCGAGACTACCGTCGCTTGCGATGACGCGATGGCATGGAATTAGCATGCCGATGGGGTTTTTTCCGCAGGCGGAACCGACGGCGCGGACGGCATTAGGTGAGCCGATGGCGCGAGCGACTTCTTTGTATGATTTGGTTTTGCCGAATGGGATTTTCATCATCGCGAGCCAGACTTTTCTTTGGAAGTCGGTGCCTTGCATGACGAATGGGATGTTTTTCTTTGTTGATCGAGAGAATATCTTAACAGCGAACGGTTTTGTCGCTTTATCGTCTCGAATCAATTCAACCTTTGGCCAAGTCTTTCGAAGCTCCCCCACTGCTTGGCGTTCATGATCGATAAAAGAGAGCTTACAGAGCTTGTTGTCGATGATGCCGATGAGACATTTGCCGAATGGCGATGGGTGGTTGCCGTATTGCATCGACGTACCTTAAATAATTTGCGCTAATCAAACAAATAGCCTAAGAAATAGACATGGCAATCATTCCAAACAAGCCGCGCGCGATTCTGATCGACGTCATTCCGTCGAACATGGATGACAAGGTTGCGAAGCGACGACTGATGGAATTGGAACAGCTTACGAAAACGTATGGCGGGATTATTATTGTTAAATTGATTCAGAAAAAAGGGACGCCGGACTATCGCACCTATATAGGAGGCGGAAAACTTGATGAGATTATCGAACTTGCGCAGGAAGAGAAGGCGGAAGTGCTCATTATTAATAATCTCCTGAAACCGGGGCAGATGTTTAATGTGAATGAGGCGTTGCGAAAGGCGAAATTGAATATGCAGGCTTGGGATCGAGTGGATTTGATTCTGAAAATTTTCGATCGCCACGCAAAAACGGCGGAGGCGAAGTTGCAGATCAAGCTCGCGGCGATCCGACACATGGGTCCGCGTATTTTTGGTATGGGTATGGAGCTGATGCAGCAGGCAGGTGGCACGGGAACGCGCGGTGGTCAGGGTGAAACGAACACGGAGCTGATGAAACGTCACTTGTTTGAGCAGGAGCAACGAATTAAGCGTGATTTGGATCGTGTGAACACGGCGCGCGAGGGACATCGGAAGCGACGGGATCGCGTTGGGTTGAAAACGGTTTCGGTTGTCGGGTATACGAATGCTGGGAAATCATCGCTCCTGAATGCGCTGACAAAAAAAGGCGCGTATGTCGCGAATGCGTTGTTTGCGACGCTTGATACGCATGTTGGAAAGATTTGGATTCCAACGGAAGACGGTCGAGGGAAGGAAATTTTGATTTCAGATACGATCGGATTCATTCAGGATTTGCCACCGGAGCTGATCGACGCGTTTCGATCGACGCTTGATGAGACAGTGGACGCGGATTTGTTGCTACATGTCATCGATGTGAGTGACAAACATGTTCACGAGAAGATTGTTGAAGTCGAGGATGTATTGAAGAAGATTGATGCGGACAAGATTCCAAAAATTTACGTATTCAACAAAATGGATTTGGTGAAACGGAAGCCGGCAAAGATTAATCGAAAGGAATATGAGGAGTTTGAACCGGTGTTTGTGTCGGCGCATACGGGCGGCGGGCTTGCGGAGCTTAAAGCGGCTATCGCTAAGCGTGTTCTCTAAACCTGCTAAACTATCGGCATGGAATTGAAGGCTGCGATTGAACTTATCCAAGGCTCACTCCCCCGCGCGTATCTCGTCGGTGGTTTTGTGCGTGACGAGCTTTTGGGAGTAACCTCGAAAGATGCGGATATCGAAGTGTTTGGGATGGAATCGGAAGAGCTCGAAAAGAAACTACACGATCTCTTTGATGGAAATGTCGAAACGGTTGGGCGATCGTTTGGTGTTTTTAAGGTGATGCTTGGAGGTGGAGTCGATGTTGATGTGGCGATTCCGCGGCGGGAGTCAAAATCAGGGAAAGGTCACAAGGATTTTGTGGTCGAAGGCGATCCAAATATGAGCCTCGAGGAGGCGGCGCGTCGTCGGGACTTTACGATTAATGCGATGTATCGTGATTTGGGGAGCGGAGAACTCGTCGATCCGTATGGAGGTGCGAATGATCTTGCAAAAAAGGTTTTGAAAGCCGTTGATGTGAAAACGTTTGTCGAGGATCCGCTGCGCGTGTATCGCGGCGTGCAGTTTGCGGCGCGTTTTGGGATGACCGTCGATGAAGAGACGTTCGAGCTCATGAAAAGTATGGTCGAAGATGGCGAGCTCGATCATTTGCCGGCGGAACGCGTGACAGGCGAGATCAAAAAACTGCTGTTACAAGCCGAGCGACCCTCGATCGGATTTGAATCGATGAACGCGCTCGGGATTATCGAGACCTATTATCCGGAATTACTCGTGCTGGCCGATACGCCGCAGGAACCTGATTGGCATCCCGAGGGAGATGTGTGGATCCATACGATGATGGTGGTGGATCAGGCGGCGAGCATCAGCCGTCGGGTTTCTGACAATCCCTTTGAAGGTTTTAGCGATGAAGAGCGGCTTCAGATCGTACTCGGTGCGCTCTGTCACGACTTGGGCAAGCCATCGACGACGGCTATCGGGGAAAAGAATGGGGTGCAACGAATACGTTCGCTTGGGCATGAGGAGGCGGGGGTTGAGCCGACGAAATCGCTCTTGAGTAAATGGACGTTTGGGCAATCGGCGTTGGAGGCGGCGCTTGCATCGGCTAAAGAACATTTGAAACCGGGGATGTTGTCGATGACCGTCGATAAGGGGCAGATGAATGAGGAACAATATGTAAATTCCGTGCGCAAACTTCTGAAACGCATTCACCCAATTTCCTGGCGCATCTTGCTTGCGATTTCCGAAGCCGATTATCGCGGGAGAACTATACCCGGAGTCGATAGCGAGCCGTATGTTGCCGGTGAACGGATGCGCGAGGCGATTCGTACGTTCAAACTTGATGAAGCACCGACCAAGCCCCTCATTTCCGGTAGCGATTTGATTCCGCTTGGGGTCGAGCCGGGTGTGAAAATGGGAGAGATTATTAAAAAGACCGAGATGGCGCGTGATGCGGGGGAAATCAAGACACGCGAGGAGGCGCTGGAGCTCGCAAAACGCATCACGACATAAAACGAAGGCCCCGACCGCACAGATGGGGCCGGGGCAGTCAGGCGAACAGCTCGTGCACGCGTCGATGGCGAGGGCGCTTGGAGAGCAGAATGGCGACGAGGGCACGGAAATAGTTCCGGCCGCGGAATCGATAGAGCGAATCCGACTCGCTCACGCAGACGAAACTGCGCCGCTTGTAGACCAAGAGGCCAGGCTTTTCCAGCATGAGCCCTGTGTCGAGCGGATTGTAGAGCTTGGCGCGTCGTGAGGCGACGCCGAGCATGGTTCCGCAGCTATACTGCGTGGGATTTATTACTTCACAGCCATGCAACGTCACCTGGTCGAGGGACTGGGCGCCGTCAAAGGCATGGTAAAGAAAATCTTCTCGCAGGAGGCCGTTTTCGCGGAGCGTCCGGCGGAAGCGGGCCATCATCTCGGGCTTTCGCCATTCATCGCCGAGATCAACACGGAGAAAGAGCGGGTCGTTCATCCATCGCTCCAAAGGTGCAACTCCGACCATTCGGAGGACGACTATTTCATCACCCTGATTTGGCCGCGTCAACCCCGTTTGACCCTTCGACTAGGTCAGGGCAAGCTATGGAACGTATGAAACAAACCTACACCGCAAAAACCTTTGCGCTCGGAGTCCTCGACGGGCTCTCGGAGACGCAAATCGCCGAACATTTGAAGCTCTATGCCGGCTACGTGAAGAACACGAATGCGCTTATGGAGAAAGTTGCCGCGCATAAACAGAACGCCGAAGCGATGGCGATCGAACTTTCAGAACTCACGCGCCGATTTGGTTTCGAATTTAACGGCATGCGCTTGCACGAGTACTACTTTGCACAATTCGAAAAGTCCGAAGGCTCCGTCGACAAACTCAAGATGGCTCTCGAAGCACAGTACGGATCATTCGACGCGTGGAAGAGTGAAGTATCTGCGATGGCTGTGATGCGTGGGATCGGCTGGGTGCTCACCGTTGTCGATGAGACGAATGGAAACTTGCTCAACGTCTGGGTAAGCGATCATGAGCTTGGACAACTGGGCGGACAGAAGATTGTGTTCGCTCTCGATGTTTGGGAGCATGCGTATACGGTCGACTATAAGCCGACGGAGCGTATGAAATATATGGAGGCGTTTTGGAAGAACTTAAACTGGCAGAAGGTGGAGGAGCGGTACACATAATCCAATACAAAAAACCTCCTGCGGAACTCGTCGATATCTTGGTATTAATCAAGGTCGACTCAAGCAGTCCTCGGAGGTTTTTTGTATTGGATTATGTGTAAAAATAAATGCTAGTAGTGTTCCGGCTTATGTTCAGCCTCGTCGAGAGTCTTGTGGATGGTGCCGACTTTGTGGCGCGGCGGGGCGTAGATGGTGACGATCTTTAGATCTTCGGAACCGGTATTAATGAAGTTGTGGCTCGTCCCACGGGGGACCATGACGAGAGTTCCGGCAGCGATCGGGCTTTCGACGCCGTTCAAGACGGCCTTGCCCGTGCCGGCGACAAAAAGCAGGTTCTGGTCGACGTCATCGTGGACCTCCTCCCCTACTTCACTGCCTGCGGGGATGCTCATGACGACGACTTGCGAATCTTGGGCAGTGGCGACCTCGCGGCGATAGTAAGAGTTTTCTTTTGCCATGGCGACGATGTCGCCGGAAAATGGTTTGAACATATCGATGTATGTTAGCACGTATGGAAGCTTCGATTATTTGTCGTCTTTGCCCCATCTCCAGCGCGGCTTCTCCCCCGCCCAATAGCTAACCGCAACAAGGATAAGCGTAAGGATGAGCGACTGCGGAACAAAATTGATAAGCGTGTCGCTTGAGGAATGGGAAACGGAATCAATGCGATAGAGGTTCAACAGAAGCAGAGCGAGCCAGATCGCCATTATCAACCATCCCTGCCATGTGGCGGGATACCAACCATAACCATAGTTTTTGGCTTTGAACCAGATGGGTCGTTTCATATAAATCCAGATTACTCTTTTCTTCTGAAACGTCGACCTGCAATCTTGCGTTGACCGTTCGTCAAAAACACCCCAATATACGCGCCAATGGCGACTCTTCTTCATGTCGACAAGCTGGATAAAGCGCATGGGCTACATGTGCTCTTTGAAGATGCGGCGGTTTCGATTAGCGAGGGCGACAAGATAGGGTTCATCGGACGGAATGGCGCGGGGAAATCGACGCTGCTCCACATGATCGTCGGTGATGAGAAGCAGGATGCGGGTGAGATCGTTATTCATCCGGCGTGCCGGCTTGGGTATCTCAAACAGCATGAGGATTATCAGAAGGGTGAAACGGTTATTGAGTATCTTCAGCGAACGTCGAGCAAAGAAGAATGGGCCTGCGCAAAGATGGCCGGGCAATTTGATCTCAAGAAGGAGCGACTGGTTATGCCGTATGAGGCATTGTCAGGTGGCTATCGCATGCGCGTGAAGCTTGCGGCGATGCTTTTGCATGAGCCGAATCTACTGCTCCTCGATGAACCGACCAACTTTCTCGACTTGCAGACACAGCTTCTGCTCGAACGATTTTTACAGGAGTGGAATGGTGCGTTTGTGATCGTTTCTCATGATCGTGAGTTCTTGCGATCGACGTGCGAACAAACAATGGAGGCGGAACGCGGAAAACTCTTCCTATTCCCCCGTCCGATTGATGAGTATCTCGATTTCAAAGAGGAAAAACTCAGCCTCGACGTGAAGTTCAACCAAAATATCGAGGCACAGAAGAAACATTTGGAGACGTTCATTAATCGGTTTCGTGCGAAGGCCTCGAAAGCTACGCAAGCGCAATCGAAAATGAAACAGTTACGCAAATTGAAGACGATTGATATTGCGAGTGCGCTGAAAACGGTGAAGATTCGGATTCCGGCGGTGGATCATCGCAAGCAATTTGCCGTGAAGGCGCATCAATTGGCGATTGGGTATGTGACGAGTGTGATCGCGAAGGAAATTGATCTTGAAATTGATCGAGGCGAGCATGTGGCGGTGCTTGGTGAGAACGGAAAAGGTAAATCGACGCTGCTCAAGACACTCGCTGGGCGTATCGAGAAGCTTGATGGGACATTTGCGTGGAACAATCGACTGAAACTTGGGTTCTACGACCAGCATGCGCCGGATGAATTGCATGCAAGCGAGACGGTTTGGAATTATCTCGAACGTGTGGCTATTCCGGGTACTGAAAAAGAGGACATCATGCGTATGGCTGGCGATTTTCTATTCCCGAAGACCGATTGGGAGAAGACGATCGGCATGCTTTCCGGCGGTGAACGCTCGAGATTGGTACTAGCGGGACTTCTGCTCTCTCGGCCAGAGGTATTGCTCCTCGATGAACCGACAAACCATCTGGATTTGGAGACGGTGGAGACACTTGGTAACGCACTTCGTCGATGGAATGGGACCGTGCTGTTCATTTCCCACTCACGAACGTTCGTAAACTTGGTCGCGACGCGTATTTTGGATGTGCGCGATGGGACGGTGCGATCGTATCCGGGAACTTACGAGGAATATGTGTATGCGTTGCGACAAGAGGAGGGGTTGATTAAGGAAAAGGAGGAGGTTGCAGAGGAAGAGCCTCAAGCGATGTCCAAAGCGGAACGACATGAAAAGATTCGGGAGTTGAAACGGAAGATTATTAAGGTGGAGAAAGAGCTCGACAAGCTCGAGGAGGAACGGACGGGGCTTATGAAACTGTTTACGCAGGATCCGCTGACGTTCGATCTTGAACGAACGCGGAAGCTGACGAGATTGGAAACGATGATTCCGCATGCGGAATCGGAATGGACGCGGCTGACGGCGGAGTTGGAACAATTAGGATAAATGCAGAAGCCCCGCGCCGAGAATCGGTGCGGGGCTTCGTCAGTGCGCGAGAGGATAGAAGTAGCGGTAGACCATGGCGATGAGAATGAGCAGGATGATGATGACCGGCGTCCATCGATTCAGCTTTGACATGGATGAACCTCCGGACGGGATTATGCCTAACTATTTCTAAAGGTCAATCCCTGGCACGTAAAAACGACTCACCGCGGCGAGTCGTTTTTACGTGGTGGGACGGGATGGAATCGAACCATCGACCACCGAGGTATAAGCTCGGCGCTCTAACCATCTGAGCTACCGTCCCGAGGAATGAGAGCAGTGCGAAGATACCGCCCTACGAACCTTGCGTCAACGGATTGACAAAGTCGATCGGTCATGCTCAAATTGGCGGCGTCTCTCACACCGGAGAAACGTCATGAGTTTGCTCGCCGAGCCGGTTTTGCCGCCGGTACCGACCGCTCCTCACACTCGGGTTCATCACATCTTCTACACGGCCCCATACATCAAGACGGTGTTCGACGGCTTCCTCGAAGCGCATCCGGAATGCAGCATCCTCGAGACCGACGCCATGGTGAGGACGCTGTCCGGCATCTACGTCCTCGGACGTAAGTTCACGCCGGACTTCTGGAAGGACAGCCCACAGGTCGTCCTCATGGGCGGCCAGGAGCAGCTGCTCGCCTTGCTCGAGCTCATGCGGAACGCGCGCGGCAAGCACAAGGGCCGACGTCCCTGGGAGTACTTCCAGCCACTCTGGAATCAACTCACTCAGGAGTCCCTCCCTTCGCGCAAGTCGCACGAGACCATCGCTTTCAACGAGAGCGAGGCCGAGACCATGGTGCGGATTCGGCTCGTGTACCTGGTCATGCGCCTCGTGGAGGCGCGGATCAGTCCGCCGGACCTGCCCGCCCCCGCCATCTCGCGACCCAAGCGGATCGCAGGCCGCATCACCCGGCGAAACAAGTCGGAGCCCTGACACATGGCCCGCCCTCGACACCTGTCGGGGCGGGCCAATTACTTTCTCATTACCCGTTTGATCGGTTACACTCTCCTCATGAAACATCCCGGTATCGAAGCGCAGAACTGGATCGTCACGGATGACTCCGCCGGCGATCGTTTGGACGTCTTTTTGACGGCTAAGCTTTTGGATATTACGCGCTCGGCGATCAAGAACGGGATTAAGAACGGCCACGTCACGGTAAACGGCAAAAAGCCGACCGTGCATCGATTTTTAAAAGCAGGAGACCGTGTTGAATATTTGCCGTTGGAAGAAGTAAAGAAGAATCCGTTTGTACCAAAGGACGGCGGACCGATGCCAAAGCTGGAAGATTTGATTGTCGAGGAAACCGCCGACTGGATTGTCATCGACAAGCCGACGGGACTTTTGGTGCATCCGGATGCCAAGCATAAGACGGGAACACTGGTCGACTTGCTGATGGAGCATGATCCGAAGATCGCCAAAGTCGGCGAGGATCCGTCACGTCCCGGTATCGTGCATCGATTGGACCGCGAAGTGAGCGGGCTCATGGTGATTGCAAAGACGCAGGATGCGTACGAATCGTTTAAGACGCAGTTCTCGAGCCGTAAGTCGCAGAAGCATTACCTTGCGTTTGTGTATGGCGAGATGCCGGCGGAAGAAGGCGAGATCAAGTTCCGCATTGCGCGATCGACGAGCAAACCTCGTATGGCGGCGCGACCGGAAAGCGAGGAGGAAGGCAAGGCGGCTTGGACGCATTATATTGTGCGTGAACGGTTTACCGGTGCGACATTGGTCGACGTAGAGATTCTTTCCGGTCGTACGCATCAAATCCGCGCCCATTTGCAAGCCATGCGCTGTCCGATCATCGGTGACTCGCTCTACGCCCTCAAGAATGTCGATCGAAATCTAAAGGCACCGAGGCTCATGCTGCAAAGCGTCGATCTCTCGTTTACGGATCCCTCGACGAATGAGCTCAAGCGATTTACTCTGGAGCCAGATCCCGCATTTGCCCAAGTAAAAACAATGCTAACGACGTAAATCTATGATCATTACCATCTCTGGAGTGCCCGGTTCCGGCAAGACAACGGTTGCGAAAATCTTGTCCGACAAACTTGGGATGCCGTTTTACTCCATGGGTGGTTTGCGCGCTAAGCTCGCGGAGGAGCGCAGGATCAGTATTGATGAATTGAATGCGATCGGCGAGATTGATCCGACGACGGATACGAGTGTCGACGAGTATCAGCGCGAGCTCGGAAAAACAAAGGATAACTTTATTGTAGAAGGACGCTTGAGCTGGCATTTCATCCCCCACTCCATCAAGATTTTCTTGTCTTGCGATTTGGATGAGGCGGCCAAGCGTATTTTTGATGCACGCAAGAACACTAAGACGCGCGAGGATGAGGCGATGTACCGCAATGTCGAGGAAACGAGACGCGCTATCGAGGAACGGACGGCTTCCGATGTGCGTCGTTATGCCCTGATTTACGGCGTCGATTATCGCGATGCAGGCCATTACGATTTTGTAATCGATACGACGACACTCGCAGGCCCCGAGGCGACGGCCGCCGTCATCCTGGAGAAAATCGAGGCAAAGCGCTAAACTGTCGGGATGATTAAGATGACTCTCCGCGTCGCGTGTTCCGCGCTCGCCATTGGTTTGAGCTTTTGGGTTGGCAGTGTCGTCGTACATGCTGCACCGGCCATTGATCCGAATCTCTCGACGATTAGTGCCGAAACGACCTCCGCTAAAGCGGATGGGATCAGCCAAATTCGGGTGAATGTTACGGTGAAGAATGTGAATCTCGTAGGTGTTGAAAACGTCGATGTTGCCTTGCAGTCTTCTCGTGGCGCGATCGATGAGATTACGCCCATCGCGGCAAAGACGTCGATCACAGGACGCGCCTCGTTTCTGGTGCGATCGCTCAAAAATGGTAACGCAACGATCTCGGCTGTGATCGATGGCATCACGTTTACCAAAACCGTGACGCTTTCCTTCTCGGAAGGACTCGAGTTTGCCATCAATGTTGGCGATCTCATCAAGATTCCGGATGACGGAGATGCGAGCACTCAGCCGGATAGCGCGGTGTACTACTATGCGTCGAATGGACGACGTTACGTGTTCCCGAACGAGAAAGTTTACTTGAGCTGGTATACAAATTTTGCGACGGTCAAAACCATGCCGATCGACCAAATGTCGCTCATTCCGATTGGCGGAAACATTACGTATCGACCGGGATCGAAACTCGTAAAATTCCAGACCGACACCAAGACGTATTTGCCGACGCGAGGCGGAATTCTCCGATGGGTACAGACGGAAGAAGTGGCGCGAGCGTATTTTGGGACAAGCTGGAACCAATACGTCGACGATATCTCGGAAGCCTTTTATGTAAACTATCGATTTGGCGATCCGATCGGGAATCCGATCGACCTGTCGCTACCGATCGTGCAAAGCTCGACGAACTCGATCAACGTACACCTTGGACTCGGGGCTCCGTAAGCCATCGAAGCAAAAAGAAAACCGCCTCTTAGGCGGTTTTCAATTTCACCTCTTTGATTTCCTTCATGCGCTTGGTGCTCTTGCGGACGTACTCGATGCTCTTCTTGCGGGTGCGGACCTTTTTCACGAGCTCGATGCGAGTGATGGACGGGAGCAGCATCGGAAAAATCTTTTCTACGCCGACGCCGGAAGCGATCTTGCGGACGGTCATGGTTTTGGCATGGGCGCCGCCGCCGAGGTTGATGACAAGGCCTTCGTAAACCTGAACACGCTCCTTCTCTTCTCCGGAAGGGCTGACGTCTTTAATTTTCTGGTGCACGCGGATCGTCATGCCGGACTCGACTTGCGAGGGCTTGATATCGACGGGCAGGGTTACGAGTTCAGACATATGGGTGGAATGGGGCTTAGATTAGCCGAGGGCGCCTAAAACGTCAAGGCCCCCGCACTCACGAAGAATGCGGGGGCTGGAACAGAGTGTCCGAGGGTCAAAGTGCCAAGGATGCCTTGCGGACGAGGAGCAGGCTAACGAAATAGTGCAGCTCGCGGCCGAGCCAGTAGCCGGTCAGAATGCGGGTGTCGTTGCCCACGAGCAGCACCGCCACGCTCTGGAGGCCGTCATCGCCGAACGCGGACGAACCGAGGGCACAGATCAAACTTTTGAGCTGGGGGGTGGGCCGGGCTTCCATGAACTCAACGGCCTCCGTCTCGATCGCAAAGCGCCATCCTCCAAGACCGAGGCGGACGGCGAGAGCATCCCGAACCGAGTCGGTCTGCTTATTGAGGAACTCGGTAGGGACCTCTGCGACCAGGAATTCACGATCGCCCGGGGTCTCATCGATCTTGGCGCAAGACTTGTGGCGGCTCCACATGCGACCGTCAAAGAGAGAGGAGACGCTACCCTTGCCCATGAACTTCTTCTCGAGCGCCGCGACTCCGGGAAGCTCGGCGTAGCTCACATGGATGCGGTAACAGTCCTCCTTGGTCGAATGATCCTGCTTCCACCTCTTCTCCGACGGTACGTTCTTGTACTTATTAATGAATTCCTTTGCATCCTCGAATGGCACCTTGCCGGCAACGAGAAGGGTGACGATGGAACCGATCTGTTTTTTAGTGACTTCCTTGGACATGTTGGGCTCCTACGAATCCGTCTGTTTCCGCAACGGCTGTGATGCTTTTGCGGGTTGTTCGGATTTGTTGGAGTGCCGTGATTCGCACGGCGGCGGTAAAGATTTCTTATATCAAAATAGGCATTTTGTCAATGCCTATTCGGTTGCTTTACATCACTTCCTTTAAATACTTTCCGGTCCAAGACTTCTTATTCTTCGCGATCACTTCCGGCGTTCCTTCCGCGACGAGCATGCCTCCTCGCAATCCGCCTTCAGGGCCCATGTCGATGACCCAGTCGGCGAGGCTGACGACGTCGAGGTTGTGCTCGATGACGAGGACGGAGTTACCTTTATCGACCAAGGCGTTCAGAACGACCATGAGGCGTTTGATGTCGTCGAAGTGGAGGCCTGTGGTCGGTTCATCCAGAATGTAGAGCGTACGGCCTGTGGCGCGTCTGGAGAGCTCGGTGGCGAGTTTTACGCGCTGAGCTTCTCCACCGGAGAGCGTGGTGGCCGGTTGGCCGAGGCGGACGTAGCCGAGACCGACCTCGTGCAAGACGGAAAGCTTCTCGTAGATGGCGGGTTGGTCGACGAAGAAGCGGCGGCCTTCTTCAACCGTCATGTCGAGAACATCGGCGATGGTTTTGCCGCGATAGTGGATCTCAAGTGCCTCCAAGTTGTAGCGCTTGCCGTGACACTCATGACACTCGACGTAGACGTCAGGCAAAAATTGCATCGCGATTTGGATGTAGCCGTCGCCGCCACAAGGCTCACAGCGTCCGCCGCCTTTGACGTTGAACGAGAACTTGCCGGCGTCGAATCCGCGCATTTTTGCCTCGGGGATTTCTGTAAATAAATCGCGGATCGCGGTAAAGACGCCCGTGTAGGTTGCGGGGTTCGATCGAGGTGTGCGGCCGATTGGTGATTGGTCGACAGAGACGACTTTATCGAGATGATCGATTCCCTCGATTTTCTTGTGCTCCCCGATCGGGTCTTTTGCGCCAAAGAAATGTGACGAGAGGGATCGACCAAGGATGTCGAGCACGAGCGTGGACTTACCGGAACCGGAAACGCCGGTGACGCAGACGAGCTGGCCGAGCGGAAAACGCACGTCGACGTTTTTCAAATTGAACGCCGTGGCTCCGCGTACCGTAATCGCCTTGCCATTCCCCTTGCGGCGCACTTTTGGCCGCTCAAGTTTCATCTTGCCCGAGAGATATTGTCCCGTAACCGATTCTTTATCCTTCTTAATCTCGGCGAGCGTGCCTTCACTGATGATGTGTCCGCCGTATTCTCCGGCGCCAGGGCCAACGTCGACGATCCAATCGGCGGCTTTCATGATGGCGTCGTCGTGCTCCACGACAATGACGGTGTTACCGAGATCGCGGAGACGCTTGATCGTGTGAATCAACTTATCGTTGTCGCGAGGATGCAAACCGATCGAGGGTTCATCGAGAATATAGATGACACCGGACAATTCCGAGCCGAGCTGGGCGGCCAAGCGCACGCGCTGAGCTTCTCCGCCGGAAAGCGACATGGCCGAGCGGTCGAGCGTCAGATAATCCAAACCGACATCCATCAAGTTCTGAAGGCGGCGGCGGATTTCTCCGGAGACTTGATCGAACACGAGACGTTCACGTTCCGTGAAGCCGTTGGCGTCCGCTTTTTTCTCGCCTTTGAGCTTGGCAATCTTGGAGCCTTTGAACGAAGCCGAGTCTTTTGCCTTGCCCGTGCCTTTTCCAAGGCCGAGGAAGAACGCAAGAACCTCATCGAGCGGTAAGAAGACCAAGTCGGCGAGGGATTTGCCGGCCATGGTGACGGCAAGCGACTCTTTGCGGAGACGGCGGCCGTTACAATCGGGACACGTGAGCACGCGCATGTATGCCTCGATCTCTTTTTGGACGTATTCGGAATCGGTTTCTTTGTGTTTGGCCTCGAGCATCGCCAAAATGCCTTCAAATTCACCGTCGCCCTCGAACAAAGCCTTCATGGCCTTGGGTGAGAACTCGACGACAGGCTGATTGATCGTAAAACCGTGCTTGGCGCCGACTTCTTCCAGCTTCTTCAAATGCGCCGTCTGATTTCCGGCGATGCGCGTCCACGGTTTGATCGCGCCTTGGGCGATCGTGAGCTTTTTATTTGGGATGACTAACTCCGGTTCAAGCACAAGCTTGGTTCCGAGGCCGGTACAAGCGGGACAAGCGCCGTGGGGCGAGTTAAATGAGAAGAGACGCGGCTCCAGTGTCGGTAAGGAAAGATTACAGTTGGCGCAGAACAGTGATTGTGAGAACAATTTCTCCTCGCCCGTCTCTTCATCGATGATCATTACGAGACCATTTCCAAAATCGAGCGTTTGTTTGACGAATTCGAGGACGGAATCGATCACGAGACCACTGCCTTTGGTCAGACGCTGAACGACAACTTCAATTGTATGCTCTTCCGCCTTGTCGATGCGGGCTTGGAGGATCTCATCGAGGTCGACAATGGTGCCATCGAATCTCACTTCGCGGAAACCGGCGTTCTTTACGCTTTGCATCGCGACTTTGTGCTCGCCTTTTTGAGCGCGGACGACTGGGGCCATCAATAAAATGGTCGACTTGTCTGCAAGTGCAAGAACTTTGTCCGCAATTTCACGCGTTGTCTGCTCGATTACGGGTGAACCGCATTGTACGCAGTGAGCTCGGCCGGCGCGGGCGTAAAGCAAACGGAGGAAGTCGTAAACTTCCGTGACGGTACCGACGGTGGAGCGCGGATTGTGTGAAGTCGTTTTCTGGTCGATGGCGATGGTCGGTGAAAGACCCGTGATCTCATCGACATCAGGCTTGTCCTGCAATTCCATGAACTGCCGTGCGTACGATGACATGGATTCCATGTATCGGCGCTGTCCCTCGGCGTGGATGGTATCGAAGGCGAGTGAAGATTTTCCCGATCCCGAGAGCCCCGTCACAACAATAAAGTTGTTTTTTGGGAGGTCGATGGAAACGTTCTTCAGGTTATGGACGCGAGCTCCTTTAATGGAGATCGTGTCATGCAACTTCTTGAATGACATGTTGGCGGCGAGGCTACCACCGATTGTGCCATATGACAAGAGCCTCACCTGGCGGCGGGTTTATTCCGTTGCGGGTTTCGTCGAAGAAGGTACCGTCGGCGGAATGGCGATGCATTCGATCTTTTTTGGACTGAGCTTGAATTGCGTCGTACTTGTATTGATCGTTTGAAGAATCGCATAGGCCGCGAGCACGATAATCATGCCGACGATGGCGTCTTTGATGATCTGCTTGCCGCGCTGGATGGATCCCATGCCGGCTGCGCCCGTCAGGTAGAGGAAGCCGCCGTACACGACCATGACAATGGCGACGACGAGAATAACGGATACTAAATAGCTATAGATCGTGTTGATGTATTGCGGCAAACCGGAAACCTGTCTGATGCCGCCGACGGAGACACCGAGCGAGATCGGCGCGGACTCTGTCGCTTCCGGATCACAGGTTGCGGAGTAGGCTGCGTGTGCACCTCTTGCGGCCGTACAGCTGCTCGCCGGATCCGCCACGCATTCCGTACAAATTTCTTCCCGATAGGATGGTTCGCAATGCGTGATCGTCCAGTCTCCCGGCTGTGAGTTGCAATACTCGGTACAAACCGCACAGGTGATGTCGCGATCACGGGCAAAGGCCTCGCCGATACTGATCGGAACATCCGCCGTGCGTTCCACGTGGTTGCAAATATTTGTCGTCTGTTTTTTGCACCAGCAATGAACTTGAATCTCGACCGCTGATACGGCTGTGGAGGAGAGAAGGAGAAACAACATCGGGAGCAATGCTCCGATGACGCGAACGAGCTTCAGGCGAAAAAAACGCATACACCTATTTTTTTGCACGGGCCGCGAACTCGTTCACCATCAAAAGCAACGTTTCGCGGTCGAGAGCACCCTCGACTTTTACGCCGTTGAAAAAGAACGTGGGCGTGCCTTCCACGCCGGCTTTGAGGCCGGCTTCCAGATCGGCGTTGACGCGTGCGAGCGCGTCGCCATCGTCGAGGCAGACGCGGAAATCTCCTTCATCCAAACCGGTTTCACGCGCGAGGCGGTTGAGTTCCACATCGGTAAACTCCGACTGTTTCAACAGAAAGAGCTTGTCGTGATAGGGCCAGAATCGTCCTTGGTCGGCGGCACAGCGGGCGGCGGTTGCGGCACGTGTGGCCCCCGGGTGGAGGACGTCGACGGGGAAATCGCGAATCACGAGTCGGACCTCCTCATTACGCTCGGTAACAAGCTCGCGCACGGGTTCAAACGATGCTTGGCAGAACGGACAGCCGTAGTCGAGAAATTCGATAATTGTCACCACCGGACGATCGGCGCCGATGTAGGGAGCGCGGGCATCGTCGAGGACAGGCGCACGATTCTGCGATTCGCGGACGGCGCGGTCGGCCAAGGCGCGGTCGATGGAGAAACGGATGCGTTCACGCTGAATGGGATTAGGCTCGCCGGAGCGGATGGATCGATAATAGACGGATACCTGCCAGACAAAAGAGCCTAGGAGGATCGTAAGGACAATGGCGAGGCCAAGGCCGAGGGTTTTTCCAAGTGACATCAGGCCGTATTTTACCATGCCGAGACGGTTGACGGAACGAGGGCCAACGGCTAACCTACGGCCGTTATGAGATCAACCATTCTTGCCGTCGCCATGATCGCCTTTGCGGTGCTTTTGAGCGTGACCATCTTGCTTCAACAGCGCGGGACGGGATTGGGTGGAGCTTTTGGCGGTGAAGGCAATGTTTTCCGCACCAAACGCGGCCTGGAAAAAGGCTTGTTCTACGCTACGATCGCGATCGGCTGTCTTTTTGTCGGTACGGCGATCTTGAATCTGTTCCTTGCCTAATCACCGTTTCCCGCTTCCGTCTGGAAGCGTAGGAATTGGTGGGGTAGGATTGAACGTACATGAATATCTGGCTTGAACGTCTACGGAAACTCTGGCAACGGGTCTTTTTTTGGCAACAGCCTTCCGGAGATTCGCATGAGGTCAAACCGCATTCACATGCCGACCATGCGCTCGTCTTATCCGTGACCAAGCCGTCGACGGTTCCGAGCTTTAGACAGTTACGCTTTGTGAACCGCGTCCTCAATGCCGGCGAGCGAAAAATATTCTGGGGCGCCTTCTTTGTTCTCTTGGCCGCCTTGATGCTTGGAACGGCGGATCTCGCAGCGACAAGACTTGTTCCGGTGCCGGGCGTCGGAGGAACCTATACGGAAGGACTGGTCGGCTCGCCTAAGCTCATCAACCCCCTCTTTGCGCCGCTCAATGACGTGGACCGCGACCTCACGGGCCTGATTTTTTCCGGACTGTTCCGCCCGAATGAGCATCTCGAACCCGTTCCGGATTTAGCGGAACGCTATCAGTGGAGCGAGGATGGAAAAACTCTTGAGGTCACACTGCGTAAGGACATTCGTTTCCACGATGGCGTGCCTCTGACGGCCGACGACGTAAAATTTACCTACGATGCCGTCAAGAATCCCGCCGCGCGCAGTCCGCTTGCCGGACAATTTAGCGGTGTTTCCGTGATTCGCGCGGATGAATTTACCGTGCAATTCCAATTGCCGGCTCCGGATCCAAGCTTTCTCATTTCTCTCACGCTCGGCATCTTGCCCGCGCATATCTGGGAGGACATTCCGGATGCCAACGCGCATCTTGCCGATGCCAACCTGAAGCCGGTCGGTTCGGGTCCGTATCAGGTATCGACATTCACGCGCGATAGCCGAGGACAAATATTACATTTCAATCTCAAACGCTTCTCCTCGTTTTACGGCATCAAACCGCTGATCGAGGAAGTGCGCATGCGCTTCTTCCCGGATCGCCCGCAAGCGGAGACGGCTTTGCGCAACGGGCAAATCGACGGGCTCGCGTTCTTGCCGTGGGCGGAGGCATCGACACTGCCGGGTGAAAACTATGCGATACGCAGAATCGAGCTTCCGCAGGAAACAATCGCGTTCTTTAACGTCAAACAAGATCTTCTCAAAGACGTTCACATGCGTGAAGCGCTTGCGATGGCCGTCGATCCAGCGGAGCTTGCCTCTCTCTTGGGCGAACATATCTCGATCGCTACTTCTCCGTATCCGTTCCTCGACTATGCCACCGGAACCAAGCCGGATCTGGAGGCGGCGCGAAAAAAATTGGAAACAATCGGCTGGAAACTACCGGAAGGTGGAACCGTGCGGCAATTCATCGGAGCGGGAACATCTCGAACGGCCACAGCAACATCGACGGCGAGCTCGACGAACCTCGTCCTCACTATTCTCGCTCCCAATCAACCGGATCTACAGAAAGTTGCGGAGCTCTTGAAACGACGCTGGTCGCTCTTGGGCGCGGAGGTAACGATCGTGACCGATGAGCCGGAAGTCCTGCTGCGCAGTGCACTCGAGAAACGCGATTATCAAATTCTTGTCACCAATGTCCTACTTCCGCCCAATCAGGATTTGACCGCTTTCTGGGCAAGCAAGAACGCTTCGGGCAACGGGTTGAACTTGTCGAATCTTGCGGACCGTGATGTCGATCTCGCGCTTGAACGTGTGGCAAGCGCCACAAATACGAAGCAGTTGATTGAAGCACGCATGTTGTTTTCGGATGAAATCGCGGAACGGACTCCGGCATTGTTTTTGCTCCGTCCCGTGTATGCCTACATCCTGTCGCGTCGCATCCAGGGTACGGGCGACCTGCGCCTGCTCAAGCCCGCGGATCGATTCCTCAATATCAGCAGCTGGTACGTGCGGACGAGCTGGGGGTGGCGGTAATAAAATACTAACGGAAATGCAAACGGCCCGCCTCCTAGTTAGGAAGCGGGCCGTTCAGCGTTTGGCTCGGGGTCGCCTTACGGCGTCAACCCGAGATCTTGATCGATGGTGTCGGTGCCGGTGAACTCCGCGAACGGATCGTAGTCCGAAGCGGAGAAGATCGGCGAGCCGATCGTGTAGTTCACGAAGAACACATCGGGGACGTCGACCGTGTGCTCGCGCCACCAGCCGAGTCCATAGAGCGCCTCCGCCGTGGCCTCGGAGTCGAGGCGGTGCAGGACACCGCCGCGCGAGACCGCGTAGAGCGCGGGATCGGTCGTGATCTTGAGCAGGTGGACACCGGGACGCATAGTCACGTTGCCGCCGATCGGGATGTCGCGCATGTCCGCTTCCGAGATCTGGCGGATCACGGGGCAGTCGGCGTTGACGGGATACCACGAGCGGTACGTCGCCTCGTTGGGGAAGACGTAGCGTCGACCATCGGCGCCGAGCCAGTAGAGTGCGCCGCCGGCCGAAGTCGACCAGACGCGGATCACGTGGCCCACCGGAACGTCGGCGATGGGCTCGGGCTCGCAGACGACCCAGCCGCCGTCGCACTCGTGCACCGGAACGGATTCCCGGCACGCGGTGTCGTCGACCATGTCGCAGGCGTCTCCGTAGAAGTCGCCGTCGATGTCGGCCTGGTCGTTTGCCATGAGCTGGCAGTTGTCGACCGGGTCGAGGAAGCCGTCGTTGTCATCATCGTCGTCGCAGACGTCGCCGAGCATGTCGCCGTCCCAGTTAGCCTGGTCGGCGTTGTCGAGCTCGGGGCAGTTGTCCACGCCGTCGTCGACGAGATCATCGTCGAAGTCGGAGTCGAGCGTGACGTCCCCACCGGGCGGCGTGACGTCGAGCGTCGTGCAGCCGGTGAAGAGCAGGAACATCAAGCTGAGAAGGAGCGGGAAAATCCACTTGGTCTGCATGTTTTTAGCTCTCTCTTGTTTGGGGTTGGAAGGATTTTCGAACTAGATAATATAGCACAAATTGGCCTTTTTGTCAACCAAAGATAACCTCTATTTTGAGCCAAAAATGAGGTGTGTTATCATAGCGGAATTATGAGCACTTCCACAAAAACGCGCACAAATGTCACAACGGTGACATTAGCTCTCCTCGGTGTCGCCGCCGTCTCCGCAATCGCCATTTTCACCCTCAATCCGCGAGCGCGTTCGTATCTGACAAAACCGTTCCGTCCCTACCAGATTCTCCCCGGCTATGTGACTCCGGGTTATACACCCGGGTACGTTGCTCCGGCACCGGGATACATCAGAATTGATCCGCGCCGTCCCCGCTAGTCCAATCCCCGCCGAAAGGCGGGGATTTGTTATACTGCCTCTATGCCATGGGGTTCCATCGCCGCCGTCGTCGCGATTGTCGCGATTTTTGGATACCTGATCTGGCGGCGCAGCCGAGGAGGAGAGGTACAAACCAAAGGCGGGTTCACGCAGGATCTGACGGCGCTCGCCAAAGCCGGCAAGCTCGAGACGGTTATCGGCATGGATGAAGTGATCGAGCGCGTGCTCCATGTGATCGCGCGCAAATCCAAAAACAATCCCCTGCTCATCGGCGAACCCGGTGTTGGCAAAACAGCTGTCGTCGAAGGCATTGCACAGCGCATCGTCAAAGGAGATGTTCCGGAGATTTTTAAAGACAAGCGAATTCTTTCGCTGAATTTGGCCGACCTGCTCACCGGAACGAAATATCGCGGCGAGCTTGAAGGACGGCTGCGCCAGCTTCTGGTTGACTTGGAACGCGATGAGCGCAAGAATATTTTATTTATCGACGAGATTCACATGCTGGAGCAGGCGCGCGGTTCCGAGGGCGCGCTCGATATGGCCGACATTTTGAAGCCGGCGCTTTCACGCGGTGCATTGCAGGTGATCGGCGCGACGACATGGCATGAATACGAGACCTTTTTGAAGCCCGATGCGGCACTCGATCGGCGTTTTCAGCCCGTATTAGTCGAGGAACCCTCGCGCGACTCGACGATCGCCATCTTAAAGGGCGTGAAGGCCGATTATGAGGCGTTTCATAACGTCTGCATTCCGGATAAGACGATTGAGGCGGCGGTTGATGCATCGATGCGCTTCATCAACGATCGATTTTTGCCGGACAAAGCGTTTGATGTGATCGATGAGGCCTCGGCAAAAGTTTCGCTTGAAGCCCATCCTCCTCATGCCGCCGCGCTCGGACTTGTGCATGCGGCGGCGAAGGAAGTTCGGCAGAACTGCGAGGCGGGAGTACCGACCGTGACGGAGCAAAACGTGAAAGACATTGCACAACAATGGGAACATCATCGCACTCGGCCAACCAAAGCCTGAACACGCTTGAAACGCTGTTCCTCCGCGCTTTTGCGATTTCCGCCGGATGGATGGTTGTTACGAGCGCGATCTATCTCTTTTGGCAGTTTCCGGCTTGGCTTGCGTGGGTGAGCGTGATTATGGCCGTCCTCGGTTTTGCTTGTTGGAGTTGGCCGATTCTTATTGTCAGCCGCACGTCGCAGGTCACAAAACTGGGGACCGGGTGGCCGCTCGCGCTTGTAGCGGCTGCCGCAGATCTCCTCATCATCTTCACGTTATTTTCTGTTCGAACAGATGAAGGAATCATCTCTCCTTGGCAGGTGGTTCCGCTCGGTGTTTTCCTGCTTTTTGCGCTATCGACGACGTTCGCACTCTTGGCTTTCAGAAATTTGGAGCGTCCATGGGCATTGATGCTCGCCATCGTACATACATTTTGCGCGTACAGCGTTTCTCTTCTCGTTTACAAACTAGGATTTGGATTTGATCCGTTCGTGCATGAAGCGACAGTGCGCTACATCATCGAGCAAGGCGCGATCACGCCCAAGCAGCCGTTTTATACCGGACAGTATGTTCTCGTCACGGCGATCCATTATATTACGACGATGTCGATCGCAACGATTCAAGGCTTGCTCGTTCCACTTCTTGCAAGCGTATGTTTGCCCGTGCTCCTTCATCTGCATTATCAGTCGATGAGAATCAAGCATCTCCCCTTTTGGATTCTATGGATCCTTCCCTTTGCATATTTTACGTTCACCGTCCCATTCAATTTGGCGATGATCGGTCTCGTCGCCTGTCTCCTCATTCTCCCGCTCGACACGTCGGATGCTCGCATCACTCGCGTACTCATTGCGCTTGCAACGCTTGCGATCCATCCGCTCATTGGTATCCCCTGCCTGGCCTTGGTCGCTGCGGTCGAAGTCGAGCGTTGGCGGCCTAAACTCGCTGTTCCTGCACTATTCCTTGCGACCGTTGGCGGCCTATTTGGCTCCCTCGCGTTCTATGCATCACGGAACGGCGGATTGATGACACTCCCTCCAATCGATTATTGGATTCCCACGCTTCAACTCTTGTTCTATCCAACCTTCCAATACATCTATCTCGCGCCTTGGTGGACCGCGCTCTACGTCTTTTATTATTTGTGGCCTTGGGTGTTAACCCTGTTGGGCTCTGTCGGACTCGTCTTGCAATGGCGTCGAACGAAGTCTCGTCGATGGCTCTTACCGCTTGCGTCGGCTTTTGGAATATTGCTTACGGCGATTTTATCCGCAGCAACGATACGGTATCAAAATATTATTACGCATGAGCAATTTGAATTTGCGTTACGCTTGATCGCTCTCCTCCCCTGGATCGTGATGCCCGGACTTTTTTTCTTCGCAGATCGCAAGTCGCAAATCGCAAAGCTTCACTTGCCGATTATTTTTGTCATTGTGTTTCTCGCGACGGCGATTTGGCATAGCTCGTATCCTCAACTCAATCCCGTCATGCACGTTTCTTCCGCGGGCGTGAGTCGGACGGATTTTCTGACGGTGGAAGCGATCGAGAGCCTGGCCGATGGGCGTCCGTACGTCGCGCTTGTTCCGCAGCTCACATCGGCGGCGGCGTTGCGGGAGCTGGGGTTTGGACGCTCCGTATCGACCCGGAATGGGCCGGTGTATCCGTATGCGATTCCGACCGGGGGCGAGCTGTATCGGAGCTATGAGGGTCTGTTAATGGGCGCGGATGTGACCTCTACGATTGAGCAGGTGCGAGGCTTTGCTCCCACCCCGATTCTCTATGTGGCGGTGCCGATTGCCTGGGATAACGGCGAGCTCGACACTGCGTTGAAAAATATCGCTAAGAAATGGGTTTTTATTGATGAAAGCATGCGGGTTTACGAGATCGTGAATACGCCCTAGGGGTTGACATTTTGGCTAAAATCTGATAAGAAAGAGGGGTCCAAAGGAGGAAAACGGTGGACACAAAGAAGGTTCCGGAACGGATTGGCTTGATCTTGAGCCGGATGGAGATCGGCGGACGACGTATCGTCCCCGACGCGCCTGAGGGCCTCTGTACCCTGTGCGGTACGGGAGCGACTCATGCCGACAGCATCGTCGTCAGCGAGGACCGCGAGCACTTCACGTGCCGCGAACAGATCCGCAAGGGACATCTGTCCCTCATGGTCCTCGAGCTGGACTACCTGAACGTGGCAAAGACGATCGCGAGCGACGAGGTGCTCTACAAGCGCCTCGAACGTCGGCTCATGCCCTTCGTCGAGAAGCCATCGGCGGCAAATCTCTGCCGAATGATCACGTTCTGCCTCGCGGAGATCGACAAGGATCCCTCGATCGGCCCCGTTCACAAGCGGTACCTCTCGACGCTCCTGAACGACATCCGGAAGCGCTACATCTGCTCTAACTGAACGTCGACGGAACTCCGTCCACGAAACGACCCCGACTCGCCTTACGGCAGTCGGGGTCGTCACGTTTTTATTTGATTTTCCGAATGGCTAGCCTTCCAGTCGTCGCACCATACCGAGATTGAGCTCGATATCGCGGATTTGCTCGCTTGTTTTTCTTAAGGTTTTGTAGAGGTCGCCGATGTGAGCTTCCGCGATTTTGCGGGATTCCGTCGTCAAAAAGTGCTCGGCCATATCTTGATTGGTGAAGAACGGCTGGGCGTGTACTTCATCAATTAATGTATCGATCATCTTTTCTGTTTGTTTTGCTTCTTCTCGTAATTGAGCTTCCTTTGTTTCTAGCTCAATGGATGACTTACGCTTTTGCATGGCCGGGCCAAGTTCAAGCACGTATTCATCATCCGACATAAGCGAGTCCCATTCTTCCGGTTTTGGGACGAGTAATTCTTCTCCGCGCCCAATGGCAACGAAGTTCTCCTTAAATAAAGGTGCGAGCGTCTTTTTATGGAGAGCGATCAAGGCTTTTTGTTTTTGATCGAGCGCGTTAATGCGGTCGCGTGTTGAACCATTCACTTCTGCGCCCATTTTATGAATATCGCGAGCGATGGCTTCTTCCGCGAAAATCTTGGATGAAAGGTCTCGCATCTTGGCGATCATTTGTTCCCGCATTTCATCGGCGGTCATGACCTCCATCTCCGGAATAGCCGCTTCCTCAATACGCGCCTCCATATCCTTGCGATCGATTGCCTCGCGCGTCGACATCCGCTCCTGGGAGCCAAAGGACTTATTTTTCATACAAATAACATAATACCATTTTTTGATTCTCTCGTCAAAAACATCGCAATACAAATAAAAAAATCCCTTGCACGTGGTGGGCGGGGAGAGAATCGAACTCTCATGACCTTGCGGTCGCTAGCTCCTGAAGCTAGTGCGTCTACCAATTCCGCCACTCGCCCATCACGTATCTAGGATTATTTTCGGCAAGCTTGCCGTGTTTTTGCACGAGCGTCAAGCAAAGCCTACCAATCGTGTTCTTAGCTTGACGATGGTCCAAAAAGATGGTAGTATGCTTCTCGTAACGCATTTCGGAGGCAATCGGACATTGGTCGGATTCCCGCGAAAGTCGTGACGCCAATTTAAGAGTTACAGACCTGCAAAGCGCGTTTTTTGGGCGTTTTGCCTAATCGTTCGTAATCAAATTCCTACATGGAAAACAATCAAACACCACAGCATAAGCGTCCCGCAGGACGCCCATTCGGAGGACCGCGCGGCGGAAGCCGCGGCGGATCCAGAGGCGGTCGATCGCTGTTCGACAAGCCCGTTCCGACACGCACACAACCCAAACCGCTGGGTGCGAATTTTAAGACTTCAGAAAGCCTGAAGCAGGGCTTCGCGAAGGAAGAGGGTAGCGTCGGCCCGTCCGACAAGCATGAAGTGAAACAGCACGGAGCTCGTCCGAGCGGCGGACATGGCGGCAAGAAGGGCCGAAAGATGGGAGGCGCTTTTGAAGCCATGCCGCGCATGGGCACATATAAGAATGTCCCGCATCGCAAGAGCGGTACGGATACCGATCTTCTCGAACAAGGAAGCGATCGTTTGAAGATCGCCGTGCTTGGCGGTAACGAGGAAGTCGGCCGCAACTGCACGATGCTCGAATATGGTAATGACATTATTCTCATTGACCTTGGTCTTCAGTTTCCGGATGAAGACATGCCGGGCGTCGACTATATCGTTCCGAATATTTCCAGCTTGAAAGGCAAGGAAAAGAATGTTCGCGGCGTCATCATCACGCACGCTCACTACGACCATATCGGCGGTATTCCGCATTTGGCACCGGTGCTCGGCAATCCTCCAATTTTTGGAACGGATTTGACCTGTGGCATTATCGCCAAGCGTCAGGAAGATCATAAGGACAAACCGCGATTGAATTTGTTTTCCGTAAAATCGGATGACGTGATTCAGCTCGGTCAGTTTAAAATCGAATTCTTTGGCGTTGCTCACTCGATCCCCTCTTCTATGGGTGTGATCGTGACGACTCCGGCCGGTATCGTCGTCCATACGGGTGACTTTAAGCTGGAGGAAGGTCCGGGAGCGCAGTCAAAACAGGATACGGAAAAGATTAAGGCGCTCGGTGAACGCAATGTGCTCGCATTGATGTGTGACTCGACCAATGCGTCCAAGCCGGGTCGCCAGTTGGCCGAGCAAGTCATTCAGACCAATATCGACGAGATCATCAAGAATGCCAAAGGCCGTATCATTATCGGTACGTTTGCGTCGATGATCGCGCGTGTTCAGCAAATTATCAAAGCTTGTGAACGCCAAGGTCGCAAAGTGGCGATTGAAGGGTTCTCGATGCGCTCCAACGTCATGATTGCCCAGCAATTGGGTTACATGGAAGTGCAGAAAGGAACGCTCATCGACACCAAAGACATCGGCAACTATCCGCGCGAGAAGACGGCCGTCATTTGTACGGGCGCCCAAGGCGAGGAACGTGCCGTGCTCATGCGTGTCGCCAACCACGAGCATCCGATTTTGACGATTGAACCGGGAGACTCCATTGTGTTCTCAAGCTCGGTCATTCCGGGTAACGAACGCTCGGTTCAGCGCGTGAAGGATACGTTGTATCGCGAAGGTGCAGACGTCATTCATTATAAGATGATGGACGTTCACGCCGGCGGTCACGCTCAACAGGACGACCTTAAGGAAATGCATGATTGGATCAAGCCGAAATATCTTATTCCGATCGAAGGCCACTATTCCTTCTTGTGCGATCACGCCAAGGTTGCCATTGAGAATGGCTTCAATGCCAAAAATATTCTCATCGCCGACAACGGTCAGGTGATGGAATTCGATAAACAAGGCAATGGAATGTTGACCAACAAGAAACTTGAGACGGGCTATGTGTTCGTCGACGGTCTCGGTGTTGGAAACACCAACCAGATCGTGCTCCGCGATCGTCAGCAGCTTGCGGGTGACGGCGTTGTCGTTATTGTCGCTGTTGTTGATGGACGCACCGGCAAACCTGTTGCGAGCCCGGATATTATTTCCCGCGGATTCGTGTACATGAAAGAGCATCTCGAGTTGATTCAGGCGAGCCGAGTGAAAGCTGCGGCCACGTTGAACAGCATCGATGCTAAAGGACCGCCGGATATGTCGTATGTCAAAGACAAGCTTCGTGATGAAATGGGAGAATTTCTGTTTGTGAAGACGGAACTGCGACCGATGGTGATTCCGGTGATTATTGAGGTCTAAAGCCACCTCACCCCCAGCCCCCTCTCCTTCGTAAGGAGAGGGGGTTTTGGTTTAGAGATAAATTCAAACGGCCCCCAGCAGGAGTGCTAAGGGCCGAGTGAGTAAGGGTTGTAAGAATGGAATAAATGTACGAGTGCCGAGCGCTACGGCTGCTTGCGCACGGCGAGGAAGCGGCAACTGTCGCTCCAGTCGCCGTCGAACCAGCTGAAGTGCAGGCGACGCTCGCTGCCGTCCCAGAGGACGTACGGCGAGCAGAGGTAGCCGTCGACCCGGTAGACGGAGCCGAGAGCCACGATCGGGAACTGCTTCTGCAGCTCCGGATACTTCACCGCGAAGGCGAGCAGCTCTTCGTAGAGAGCGGGGCGCAGGACCTGCTTGTCGAGCTCCGCGAGAGCCTTGTCCGTGCTCACACCCTTGTTCAGATGCACGAGCTCGAACTCGATCTCACGGGACTCCGTCGAGACATCCTTGCAGACGTCGATCGGCGTGAACTTCGCACTCTTGTAGCCGTCGTACACCCAGTCGAACGCCTGCTCGAGGAAGGCGTATGCCGGCTGGGCGTACTCGACCAGCGCACGGAAACCGGGAGCGTCGCTCGGCGGACCGCCGCGGTAGGGCGAGCCGGTCTGGACTGCGGGCTCGCGGTCCACGATCTCGAGTGCCACGCGGCGGCACTTGTCGGGATCGTTGAGGAGGGAGCGCAGACTATCGTCGTTGCCGCCGACCTCGATCACCGCATCCGAGATCGCCTTGAAGATCTCGAACGACACACCGAATGCGGACAGGAACGGAGGCTTGGTACGTGCCATGATTGAGTCTTCTTTCTCTCTGGCTTATCCCTCAACCCTGCAGAATTGCTGGGCCATAGGACTTACCATTTAACTGCGGAAATGAGGCTAACATATAAGGAGCAACCAACAATACAATATAGCACAATATTGGCTTTTTGTCAATCAAAGAAACATCTAAAATTAGCCCCGTTACGTGGGGCTAATTTCTATGAAACATGGGGTTTTTGCTAGCTTAAGGCATTTTCAATGCGCTTATCCGTATGCTCAATAATTTTGGAGTATTGGTCTGCCAATTTATCATCTAAATAGTCTTTGGTGACCATGCGTGCTTCCACACGGGTTAGGCGGTTCTCCACCAGCATAAAACGCGAATCTGTCTGACTTGATAGTTCGTGTATCGCTTCCATCGTTTCCATGTGGACACCGTCAATCTTCTGGTCCAAGCTCGAAAACTTTGTATCCATCTTTTCATTAAGACGGTTCAGCTCCTGCTTAATATCATTATCTGCAGCAGTAAGCTTGTTCAGCACCTGCATGATCTCTTGATTGGAAACATCGTTCGGCGAGGTTTTCATTTTCATATAATACACTCCGTTGTATGAAACCGCCTTGCTTGTCAAGGGGATAACCACGGGCTTTTCTTCTTTTTGCCTATGTCCCGCCAATCGGATACCCTTATGTCATGAACGACTTGGTATTCTCCGGGGTACAGCCGACGAATCAGCTGCATCTTGGCAACTATATCGGCGCGCTGAAGCAGTGGGTGCCGATACAGCATGATCATCGCTGTTTATTCTGTATCGTCGATTTACATGCGATCACGGTTCCACAGGAGCCGAGAGAACTCAGACAGAATATCCTCGATGTTGCGGCGGCCTATTTGGCTTCCGGTATCGACCCGAAACGCTCGACGATCTTTGTGCAAAGCGAAGTGCCGGAACATGCCGAGCTTGGCTGGATCATGGGAACGCTTACCAAGATGGGCGAGCTGGAACGGATGACACAATTCAAGGACAAGTCGGCCAAGGGAGGTATGGGGCGTGCCGGTGCGGGACTGTTTACGTATCCCGCGCTCATGGCGGCCGACATTTTGTTGTATGACACGAGCGCCGTTCCGGTCGGCGAGGATCAAATGCAACATCTTGAGCTGGCGCGCGTCCTTGCCCGCCGTTTTAACGAGCGTTTTGGCGAAACATTCCAGATTCCGCAGGCGCTTATCCAGAAACACGGCGCACGTATCATGAGCCTGCAGGATCCGTCCAAAAAGATGAGTAAGAGCGATCCGTCGGACACGTCCAAAATCCTGCTTTCCGACACCGCCGACATCATCCGCAAGAAAATTATGCGCGCCGTTACCGATACCGCGGGCGGCGTGACGTATGATGCCGACAAGAAACCGGCGGTGGCCAATTTGATGACGATTTATCATCAAGTTACGGGCTTAACAATGAAACAGATCGAGACCGAGTTTGATGGCAAGGGCTATGGCGACTTCAAGAAAGCCTTGGCGGAGGCCGTGGTCGCGCACCTCGAGCCGATTACCAAACGCATGCAGGAGTTTCGAAGCGATCCGCATGAGCTGCTGCGCATTCTCGATAATGGACGCGAGCGGGCACAACTATTGGCCGCGGAAAAAATGAAACTGGTACGCAGCCGCGTCGGACTTGGCCGATAACGACAAAAAAATACCCCGACGTATCGGGGTATTTTTTATTACTTCTTTGTCATCACCCATGCGCCGTTCCAATCCTCGGGCGGAGGCGTTTCTTGATAGATATGACAACGCTCGAGCAGGTGCTGGGTCGTAAGATCATCGGACTTGATCTGGAGCAGGCTCTCGCATTCCGTGGCGGCATCCGCAAAGCGGCGCGCGTAGTAGTGATTGAGCGCCGTCTCGTACTGCTTAGCAAACTTGATGTGGCCGTCTTCCACTTCCCCGCTCATACCGAGCACCTGAAAAATGCGTACCGGTTCTTTTTTGCCTTTGACGGCTACGGAGTCGAGCTCGCGCGTGATGAACGTTTCATCGATCATGTCGAGCGTGTTCTTCGTGATGATGATCTGCACGCCGTACTCCTTACACAAGCTTTCTGTTCGAGAAGCGAGGTTCACGCTGTCGCCGATGACGGTGTAGTCGTAGCGGACATCGGCGCCGATGTTTCCGACGACCATGTCACCCGTGTTTACGCCGACGCCTACTTTGAGCTCAATGCCTTTCGGAAACGCGCCTTCACGATTCATTTGTTCAAGCTTGTCTCGCATGCGAACAGCGGTACGGACGGAACGTGCGGCGTGGTCGGCTTGGTCGAGAGGAGCATTCCAGAAGGCCATGACCGCATCTCCAATATATTTATCGAGTACTCCACCCTCTTCAAAGACGATGTTGGTCATCTCATTCAAGTAGGTATTCAGTACATCGACGAGCTTTTCCGGCGTTAGTCCTTCCGACAAGGTCGTGAAGCCGCGCAAGTCGGAGAAGAGCACGGACATGCGGCGGCGATCACCGCCGAGCTTGAGACGCTCCGGCTCGCGGACGAGCTGTTCGACGACCGAGGGGGAAACGTAGCGGGTAAAGGCTGCGCGGATTTGTTTGCGTTGGGCATCGCTTTCCAACCAGCGCTCGAGGAGCAGGCCCATGTAGCCGAATAAGACGACGAGGGATATCCAAACGATGTCGAGGACGTAGCCGCGGTCGAATAAGACAAAGGCCGTGATAATCCAGCCGAACCAGATAATGAAAGCAACGGCGGCGCTGGTGCGGGCTTTGACACGTGGGACGAGGAGGCCAAGCAGGAGTCCGACGAGGAGCAGAAGCAGTCCCTGAATCCAAAGCGACACTGGAACCAGCCATTTGCCTTGAACGAGCGTGTCGTACACTGAGGCATGAATTTCTACGCCGCTCATCGGATCGCCAAAGGAGGTCGCGACGTTTTGCTGGTCGTGCAGGTCGCGGGCGGTGGCGCCGACGAATACGACCTTGTCTTTGAGACGAGAGACATCGACACGATTTTGAATGACATCGGCGGCAGAGACGATGGGGAACGCTTTGCGCGGAGAGCCCGGGAAGTTGATGAGCATGCGACCGCTGCGGTCGAGCGGAATGGAAGCGACCGAGGGAGCGCGACCTGCGAGGCGAGAGGCTTCATACGCAAACGGCAAAACTTCCGAGCCGTCGAGACCTTGGGAGCGGATGGGAAGGCGGCGGGCGACGCCGTCGCTGTCGAGCGGGATATTGCTGAAGCCGGCGGCTTTGCCATCGGCCTGAATGATGGCGATGGGTTGTACCGTGTTTTTGGAATCAAAGACGAGATCGTTTCCGCGGACGACGAAATCGAGCTCGACAGGAAGGACGACGTTGCCGGCGGCTTTAAGAGAGGCTGCGAGCGCGGTGTCGGCTGTCGGTTCCGAAGGCTCGGGAAAGTTCACGTCGAGTGCGACGACTTTTGCGCCGGCTTCACGCAAACGGTCGATGAGCTGGGCGTGAACCGTGCGCGGCCATGGCCAGCGGCCGATGCGGCCGAGCGAGGCGTCGTCGATCGCGACGATAATTGCAGACGAGTCGGCGGTGCGAGGGAGGAAGAAGCGGTCGGTGATGCGTGAGCCGGCGGTGTCAAACAAACCGGCCAAGAGGGCGAGCATCCCTAACAAGCCGATGCCGGCACCGACCATGACCGATAATCCGATGCGAAAACGTTTCATATTATAGTGGTTTTCCGTTGATCAAGAATTGCACCTTGGTGTCGATCATCATGTTGGTGGAAGTCGGCTCGACTGGCAAGGTGACAGGGACAACGGTCGAACGCGAGCGCAAGACGGCGGCGCGGGCGGAAAGGGCTCGGAGTTTTGCTTTCACGACATTGGCTCCTTTCTCCCCTGCCGGCATTTCTTTCATTTCACGTGCGAGATTCGCAAGCGACTGCTCGACAATCCCGCTCATGCGAGCGGCGAGATCCATATTTCCGTTCTCAAGCGCCATGAAGCCCTCTTCAAGCCGGTCGCCGATTGCGAGAAGCTGGAGGAAGATGCGTTCGGCCGCGGAACGAGCGGCGCGCTCGCGGATTTCTTCCAAGGCCTGCTTGTATCGATAGGCGGGCGTCTCGGGAAGGACGTCTTGGAAGAGGCGTCGGCTGCCGACTAACGCTTTACGCAGAGACATCAAGGCGGCGGGCTTGCCGGAGTCGAGCTGTTTACGAACCTCTCGTTCGAGACTCGTAAAATCCTCGGCGGCTTTGCCTTCTGCACCGTTCTCGGCTTCGTTACGTATCATCGCCAGACGACGCAAGATCAGACGAGCGCCGGCTTCCGGACCGCGCAAACGCTGCGAAGCCTCCGAGAGTCCGCGCAGCAAACCGGGAGCGGGGGTTTTGCCGAGGCCGAGGGAAACGCGCAATTTCTCGCCTACGCGCTGATTAAATTTCTTATCGGCGTCGCGATTTTTCACGAACCATTCGCTTTGCGTTCCGGAAGCGCTAATCGGCATGGTCGAGGTCGTACGCATCGCGCCTCCAAATTTAGCCATCGAACCTTCCACGACGAGAAGGCCTTCCGATGTGGAGGCAACGGTCGAGCCCGTGGCTTCTACGACGGAGTCGCTCACCCAAAGCGTCGTCGGTTCGTTCGCATGTTTCTCAAGATCAAATGCGGTTCCACGCACGGTGGCAATCACATCATTGGTATGGACAACGACGTCTGCATCAATATCGAGCAACGATTGCATGCGGGACCAGATGCGGCCGGCTTCCAACCGAACATTTAATAAAAGATTTCCGTCTTCCGTTTGACCGAGTTTCTCGATCACGATTTCCGTCGAGGTCGAGATGCGGCTCTCCCCTTCTCCGAACCAGTCGAGCGTGGCCGTTCCGTCGTCGCTCGTGCTAACGCGATCGCCTTGCGCGAGTGTGTCGCCGATATTGATTTCGACGAGAGCCGCGCTTCCGCGCTCACGATGGAGCGTTCCGGTTTTTTCCGAGATGCGAGCAACGGCGACGTCCTCCTCCGGCAATGATCCCAGAGACCAGAACCAAATTCCGCCCAAAACGACCACGAACAGTACCAAAACGGGGATCCATTTGCGCATAGAGATTTGGCACAAGTCTAGCGTTAAAGTAGCGGGTACGTAAAACCCCACCGATGACGGTGGGGTACTACGTGTTGGGCGAGACGGTAAGCCGAGTTTTGTCGTGCTTGCCTTGCGGCAAACAGGATGACCATCTCTCTGGGACTGCCATTACTGACAGCCTCTAGCGAGCGACCATTGATACGACTTGCGCCGCATCTCTTGCTCTTGCTCCGGAAAGGGTTTGCCGCGAACTGCCGTTACCGGCAGCCGAGCGGACTCGCAGAGTAGCTTGCGCTACACCACCTGTCCGCACTTTTCACGCTTTATCCGCCTTGCGGCGGATTAGTATAGTCTCTGTGGCACTTTCCCTGGGTTTCCGTAAATGGAGAGACACGTGTTCCTTCCATTTTCTTTATATCCCGGCGGCCGTTAGCCGCTTTCGCTTTCCTCCGCCTTACGACGGATTCGGAGCTCGGACTTTCCTCCCCCGTTCTTGCGAACAAAGGCGATCATCTGTCTTGCCCAACGGCCGTAAGATAACAGAAAAATGTGGTTTTGGCAAGGGTAGCGGCACTTCATATACCGTTGACAAAATCATGGTTTTTTGCTAAATCAAGGTGGCACTTTGACCCGGAAAGGAAGGCAGACAACATGACGACTGCAGCCAACGATTCTCAGCTCCCCAAGAACGAGGAGCGGTTCCTGTCCAAGTACCTCTCGTTCCTGCTCGCGCTCGGCTACATCACGGTGGAGAAGCTCTACGAGATCTTCCCACCGCTCGCGCTGTTCACGCGCTACGAGAAGGAGATGGAGCGACGGCGCGCCATCTTCAGCCTCACCAAGCTCGGAAGCGGCTACGCCGAGGAGTTCGATCTCGCCGCAAGCGCGGTCATCCTCACCAAGGGCGTGAAGCTCGGCGACGTGAAGCTCGACGATCTCTACCGCGTGGTCTCGCCCGACGAGCTCGTGCGCGTGCACGACCGCAAGGTCCTGTACGCGCTCACCAAGGACGCCAAGCCGTTCGCGACGAAGGACGACAAGAGCCGTCAGCTCATGGCCCACGCGATCGACGACATGATCGCGGAACGGCTGGGCAGCGACAACCCGGCCGACGTGCAGGCGGATCGCGAGGCCGGCAACGGCGTCAAGGTTCACCAGTTCGTGATCGATGCGATCGGCGAGCTCACGTTCGTGAGCGATCACATCCCCGAGGAAGCGCGCGGGCGCATCTTCAAGGCCGGCCTCGACGCGCACAAGACGGGTCTGAAGTTCACCCCGGACCTCATCTTCGACGCCGTGCCGACCAGCGAGCTCGTCGGCTATGTGCCGTTCGACAAGCTCGAGCCGGCGATCGAGGCGGTCGCACTCAAGTTCGGCTGGATCGATCCGCCGAAGGCGGCCTGGGAAGTTCCCAAGCCCGACGCGTCGGTACTTCCCCCGGAAGTGCTCGACTCGGTGGCTCCTCCGCCGCCGACCGAGGACGCGACGCCCGCGACGGATCCTCCCAAGGCCAAGAACGACCTGGAGGAGCCGGAGATCGAGATGACGGGCGGCGATGGGCTCACGCTCGACGCCGACGACAGCGATGTCGACCAGCTGCTCGGCTCGAACCCGCCCCCGGCACCGGCCGAGGACGACGACGAGAAGACGCGCGTCGGTCCTCCGCCGAACGACAAGAAGAAGTTGAAGGGTCCGCCTCCGCTCAAAAGAGGGTGACGCATGGATCCGAAGCGGAATCGTGATCCGGAATCGGAAGACACCAAGATTGTCGACGACAGCGATGTCGAGATGATCGAGGACGATCCTTCCGACCGGGACACAATTCCGCCGGATGGTCCGCTCCTCACTACTCAATCGATCCCGCCCGGGGATCCCGAGGTCGAGGACGCGCTCCTCGATGAAAGTCTCGACGACGTGTTCCATCGCATGCTGCGCGTCTCGACACCGCCCGCACCCGTCGTCCTTTCCGAAGAAGAGCTCGAAGCACAGCGAGAAGCCGAGTTCGAGGCACTCCTCGAACAGAGCAAGAAACCTGTCTGACCAAAAGGCCCCGATCCACACAGGATCGGGGCCTTGTCGTTTTTATTACCAACTCCCTCCCCCTCCGCCCCCACCTCCGCCGCCCGAACCTCCACCCGAGAAACCGGAGCCGCCGGAGCCTGCCGATGAAGGAGCCGCGTACATCGACGAGGCGGACGAGCTGTGGAACGAGTCCATGGCATGGGCATAATTGACAGCTGACCAGGCATTTACCGGTCCGTCGACATAGGACGGTTTCGGTAGCTGGAGATTCGCGAATTGTCCCGCCCATTTTTCTTCAACGCCGAATGCGACGGCCGCGGGCAAGAAGCGGGCAAATTCTTCCGGCTTCTTGGCGGGCGCGTCCGTGAATGCCAAGCGATCTTTTTCCGTGACCGACAAGAATTTTTTGAATCCCTCGACACGCTCAGCCATGACGGCGCCTTCCTTGGTTACGCGCGGCATATGCCAACCAAACAGCGTGATAATGATGCCGGAGAGAATACCGGAGACGATGAACAGCTCGCCAAATAACGGAATAAAGAAGAAGCCGAGGAAGACGCAAGCGAATGCGGCGGCCGACCAGAGGAACCGGACGACGGATGGATCGGTGCCGAAATATCCTTTTGTTTTGAGCTCATCGAAGATTTGTTTGCGTGACTTTTGGAGCTCTTTCCAGAATGATTCGTGACGTTCGGAGAGATCGACGGAATCGCCGGAGGCAAAGACGCCATCGAGCAGTGTCTTTTCGTAAGGAAGCAACGAAGCGTCCCCATCTTTCCCTTTTTCGTAAAATGTTTTGGGCTTGGCTTTGAACCAGCCGCCTTCATTTGGATCGCCTTCGAATCGGAGTTTTGCGTATCCGCGACGTGCGAGATCGAGAAGCGTTGCCGTGATCGCCTTGGAAGGAACTTGTTGATCGATCAGCGAGACCTGCAAACCGGGCGGGAGGTTTTCCGGCTCTTCATACTCGGCGATGACGGTGCCTCGGCCTTTTGGATCGCGGCCATAGGTCCACCAGAAGTAGAACATCGCGATGAAGACGAGGAGCGGGGTGAATACCCAAATATTATCCTGAATGAATAACGTCACGCGCTCATACATGCTCACGTCGCGCATCGACGAGGCCGGAAGTCGTACGGCAAATGTGAGGCCCTCGCTAGGTAAAAGTGCGCGGGTTGCGGAGATGGTGATGGTCGAACCTTGGGTTTTGATTTCGCAGTCCGATTCTGTGGAACCATAGGAGCCGGTGAAGCAGATCGTTTTAGTTGGAGGAGCGGGCAGCTCGACGCGTATACTCGCTTTCCCGATCGGGACTTGCCATTCGTTGCCGGTGACATTCCAGTAGAGCTCGCGTTCCGTATTATCTTGTTCCGTAAAATCGTTGATGGCGCGGATCGTCGTGTAGTTAAACGTGTACTCGTGTTCACCGGTGATAGTGCGGTTTTCATCGCCTAAACGAATTTTGCGATACTCCCCTTCTCTGGTAATTTCTTGCGTCGCAAATTTTCCGTCCTGCATGGAGTCGCCAATATTCAAATGTAGATCGAAATTAGCGCCATAGCGGGAATAACGTTCGGGGATGACGCGGTAGATGCCGTGCTTATCAAGATCACCAAAGTCGTAGTTGATATACTCGGTGATCGAGAGTTTGCGGTCGGCGTCGAGTTTGGCGTCGACGTGGAAGTCACTTATGGACTCGGCGGCGAGGGCAGGGGCCGCGTTTATGCCTAGTGCGATGAGGGCGGCGATGAGGAGGCGTTTCATAGAAACATGTTGGCCTAGGTTGGGCCGGAGGGCAAGGTGTGTCGATAGAAATGAGAAACGCCGTCCTGAAGTGAATCAGGACGGCGTTTCAGCGTGTCAGAAGGAGCCGGAGACGGAGAGGGTTGCGTGGTCGGTCGAGACCGAGGGTGAGACCAGCACGCCTGTCGCAAGGAGCAGTGCCCCGGTACCGGCCGAAGCCACACCGATCGCGAGGAACACGTACTGGAGCACCTCGAGGGTTGCGCCCTCGGAGCATGCGCCGCGCACATGGTCGACCTGCGTGCCTGCCGCGACCGGATCGAGACCCGGAACGGACAGGATGTTGCCGGCCGAGGCGTTGGTGCAGGCGTCGCCCGTCGCGCCGAGGGCGAGACGGTGACGGTAGTCGAGCATCGACGGATCCGAGTTGAGATCGTTCAGACGAGCCCAAACCGGAATGTCGGCGATGAGGAGCGCCGCGCCGAGGCCGATGAGCGACCAGCCGGCCCACTCGTGGTTGTACGAGGAAGGGGTGGCGGGAGGCTGGTCGAGCTCCGGGAAGTCGGTGGGAGGGATCGGGCCGGAGCGCGGCTCGTCCTCGTCGGTGCGAGCGGTTGCGACGACCGGATGTACCGGATCTGTCGAGACGTGCAGGCAGTCGGTGAGGGCCGGCGCTGCGGCTTGCGCGAAGGCGGTGATCGCCTCATCCGACGGCGTGAGCGACAGCCTCCCCGTGTGATGCGTGAGGATGCGGTGCTCGAGCAGGTCAAAGAGATGAAGCTCGATGCTGATCTCCTCTTCTACGTCCGTGTTGACGCGGTGCATCGTGCCAAAGACCAGCGTTCCCGTGGACAGCGTGTCCGCGATGCTGTCCAGGCACGCGATGTTGATCGAGCTGCAGCTGTTGACGAGCTGCATCTGCGCGAGCGAGGCGTCGCGATCCGAGACATGACAGCCTTGGGCCGTGAGCGCCGTACGGAGCGCTTGCGTGACTCGACGCGCGGGATCGTCGTCGCCCTCGATCGAGTTGATGCCGAGAACGACCACGGACTGCGCGCGAACCGTCGCCGGAAGGGCGACGAGAAACAGAGCGAACAGGAACGCGAACTGTCGAATGTGCATGCAAACCTCCATCTGCGATTCACGACTGGCGCCACCATGGCGGGTCATGAATCTGAGAGGAGGCCGGACCGTTGAGTGAACAACGGTTCGGGCCTCAGGAAGGGTCAGGGCGACCCTAGATGTTGCCGGGTTCTGTTGCAATCTAGCGCCCGGCGTAACTGCGGTAGTGACGTAGGACCGCGTTTACGTAGCCGGTGACGCTCGGGGGAAATCCGCCGGCGCGGATGATCGAGCCGGGACCGGCGTTGTAGGCCGCGAGCGTGAGGGCGAGGTTTCCGCCGTAGCGATTGGCGAGGAGACGCAGGTAGCGGCAACCTCCCATGATGCTTTGGTACGGATCGTAGCGGTCGGTGACGCCCATGCTGCGGGCCGTTGCCGGCATGAGCTGCATGAGACCGACGGCACCGGCGCTCGATCGGGATGTCGGGTGGAAGTTGCTCTCCGTGCGGATGACCGCGCGGATGAAGGCTTCCGGGAGACTGTAGAGTACTGACGCTTCACGGATGTAAGCGTCGTACTGCGCCGATGCCGTCGACGCCGACGATGCACCGAGCATGATGACGAACACGAACAGGTACGTGACTCGATTCATTTTTTCTCCATCTTCGGCCGCCGACACGTTGTCGGCAGGCGGAGAGGAGAGCCGACCGTTGAGTGAACAACGGTGCGGCCTTCCAGAGTGTTAAGCGGCTGGCCTATTGGACAACCACTCATTGTCGAGAACGCGGTTAGCGTGTCTCTCTTCTGCGGCATCCTTGAGGAGGAGCATGCGCTGTTGCCACGCCCACTGCCTGTTGTGAGACCCGGGGTCTCGCTTCACCAGAATGTTGCGGAGGGTCTCCACCGGCGTTTCGCTTAGCGGATAGCCGTCTGGCGGGAGATCGATCAGGCGACCGATGTCGAACAGTTCGCGATCCGGCTCTTCCGGTTCGGGAGAGTGAAGCACGCACTGCATGAAGTACGCCCGATCTTGGCGTGAACCTGTCTGCGGACCGGCTTCCTCGAACCTGAGCTCCGGCATGGAGACGACGTGCGGAAGACCTGATTCGGAGAAAATCCGCCGGCGGACCTCGCAGATGAGGTCTCCGCGCGACGAAACGTCTGCGAGAGTCACTTTCCTCTCGACCCAGGCGTAGATGTTGATCCCATCGTAGGACTCCTGCTTGTACGCCACGGCTTCACCCGGAGTACAAATGCGGCAGATTCCTACGAAGAAGGATTGAATGCCGTCGACCTCTTGCGGCGAGAGCACAACCCGGAGGTTGCGCGGGCCGGAGAGCTGATAAATCGACGACGCCAACATTGGGTTTGTCCTAATATTGTCCTCCATCTGCGATCCACGACGTCCGCCACTTTAGCGGGGTCATGAATCTGAGAAGGAGGTCGGACCCGTTGAGAACAACGGATCCGGACCTCGGGCTCTGGTAGCCCTAGATGCCGTCGAGATCGACGGCCCCTTCGACAGGCTCAGGGCCTGCGGGGGAACGGGAGGTGATGAGGAAGTTGCAGAACTCCCCGTGGACGTCGCGGACGTGGGCGACGGGTTCGCCGTCGCGGAAGACGTGGACGGAGCCGAGGCGTGCGCACTCGGCGTCGTCGATCGCGCAGGCGAAGGCGGAGTCGAGCTGGACGTTGAAGGCCAGCGTCTCGTCCTCGGCGACGGTGAAGTCGCAGAGGTGGCCCGTGACGCCCTCGGTATCGACGTAGCGGCAGCCCTCGGGCTCGTCGATCTCGCACATGCCGGTGACCTCGTCACAGCGCATGATGCGGATCGCGTGCGTCTCGATCTCGGCGACGTCGAACGTGACGGTGTAGGTCACGAGCGATGCCTCCTCGGAAGCGACGGGCTCCGCGCCCGCACAGCCGACGATCACGAACGCGGACAGGAACAGGACGGAAAGGATCAGCTTCATTCTGCACTCACTCCTTCTCGTACCGCCGACCCGGGATGGGTTAGCGGGACGAAGGGAGAGCCGACCGTTGAGTGAACAACAGGTCGGACTCCAGGGAAAGAACGACTTGATCAGCCAGAGATCCGGCTACCGCGCTCGGCCCTCAGTAGCGTGTCGGCGACGTGCTTTGGCAGCGTGTCATGCAGGATCGATTCGGCCATGTGAGTCTTCAGGTCGAGTACGAACAAGAAGCTGTCGCAGACTCTCGAGAGCTTCTTGAGAATGTACGGGAACACCAGACTACCGAGGATCTGCACGCCGAGGAGGATGCGCAGAACGTCGATGTTGAACGTAAACGCCTCGAGAAGCACGGCTGAGAACATGAGCATCACCGCGACTCCGAAGAGATCGATGATGATGTCCACGATGACTACCAGCCCGAACAGATCGAGACGCCAGTTGGAGCCGGTCGATCCGATGTCGTCCACCACCGTCTGCACGTGACGCTGCGCGCTCTTGAGCAGGAGGAGGCGGTCCAATGACGTAGCCGTCATCTTCTCCTTGCGGAGGCCCTGCTGAAGGAGCGCGACTTCCAGCGCGGTCGTGCGAAGCGCCTCCCGTGCATCGGTGACTGTCCCGATGCGTTCGCGAATGCTGAACGCGCGGACGAGCAGAACGATCAACGCGATGCCGATGAAGACGTATTGCGCGAGCTGAAAGTATTCCATTAACCCTCCATCTTCGGCCTCCGACTCCAACGTTGGTGTTGGTTTGTCAGAAGGCGGAGAGGAGAGCCGACCGTTGAGTGAACAACGGTGCGGCTCGATCCAGAGATGCTCTTGCGAGCGAAGGTGCGACTAGCGCGACAGCGTTTGCGTCTGGGTGAGGTCCTCGATGTAGAGGCCGTCGGTCCAGTCGCGCGAGCCGCCGCCGACTCCGTAGAAGTCCGAGTGCGGGACCTCCGAGAAATCGGACCAGATGAATCCGGCCGCGATCACCGTTCCCGTTCTGGGTGAGCCCCATGCGCTCGTGTCGAGCGCGGAGTGAATGGGGTCGTCGAGCAGGTAGCCCGTTGCGCCCGTCGACGTGCGATGGAAGTTGAAGGAGACGCTGTCCCCCGCTACCACACCGCTCGGCGTTGCGTGCAGCGTGTAGACGTTGCCACTGCCCGTGACCGTCTGCTCGTTGAGGAACCAGATCACCACGCGATGCGTGTCCGTCGGATCGACGACCAGCGAGCCTCCGGAGAGATTCGCCGCCGTCTCGTCGACGATCAGGCAATCGGTGAGCGACATTTCCGTCGAGCCCTTCCGCAGTCGGAAGTTCGAGAGAGTCACGCCCGTACCGCTGACGTCGAAGGAGATCGAGTGGATCCCGATCGAGCCCGCGGCATCGGCACTGACCTGGAACCGGTAGAGGTCCTGATCCGTGCCGTTCGAGAGTGTCGTCGTCGAGAGCGACAGACGTGTGACCGTCGGGCGCGTCTTCCGGATCTGGAACTCGTTGCCGTAGATGGTGTCGAAGGACGTGCCCGCGACCACGCTTCCGAGGTGATAATCGACGTTGTAAGCGCCGACACGGAAGCGATCGCCGGAGTTGCAGACGCCCGTCGTCGCTCCGCTGACGGAAGCGCTGGACTGGACGTTCGCGACCTTCACCCAGATCTGGAAATAGCCGTAGCCATCCGATCCGGCGCTGATGGGCGAACCGCTCGTGTCGATGCGACGCGTCGAGCCGACACCGGACGGAAAGATATCCGATCCGTGGACGACTCCTTCGGAAGCGATCGCGACCATGTTGATGTTCGCGGCATCGCCGTCGAGGATGACGTCGACACCGTCGAGCGAGGCGATGGAGCCGTCGACAGCATGGAATCGGTAACCCGAGACCATGTGCCAGACCGCACCGCCGTCGCCGACGAGGATCGTCGACTCGCGCATGCCGTAGGGCTCAACGATGACCGCCGAGCTCTCCGTGCCGCTGTCGACCGTGACGACGGGACCGCTGTCGGTGCCGGCATCGGGCGTCGGCGCGGGGCCGGCGTCGGGTGTCGGCACGGGGCCGGCGTCGTCGTGGAGCATCGGACCGGCATCGAGCTCAGCTCGACCGGCATCCCCCATCGGGACACCGGCGTCTCCCATCGCCATCGGCCTCGGATCGGAATCGCTTCCGCCGAAGACGAGCGTGATGGTGGTACAGCCGTTCATCGCCACGAAGGCGACGAGTGCGAACATCAGACCGGAAAGATTCTTCATCTACTCACCTCAGGTTGATTGTTTCTGTCTTTCATCATTGATCCACGACAGAGTCGCAGATCCAAGAGAAAGCCCATGGGAAGTTTTTGTTTCGGTCCATGGGTAGACCGTTAGTGCATCAATGCATCCAGTCGTGGAACGGGAGCGGGAGCTTGCGCTCGACCGGTTGGATGACGTTTGCGAGCGACTTGCGCTGGCGCTCGAGCTTGTCGTCGAATGCGTCGCACTCCTTCCACGCGGCGCGGGCCTTGCGGAGGAAGCGGATGCCGAAGGCGATGAACATCGCGCCGAGGATCAGGACCATGCTCACGGGGAGCAAGTCGGGCGTGCGCGGCGCGATCACGTAGATCGCGTTCACGCAGAGACCGAACCCGATCGAAGCCGTGACGACCGCGAGCAGCAGGTACGCGATCACCGCGTCGAGCCGGCGTGCGCGGAGCACGACGAGCTTGTCGTTGCGCTTCTGCGGCGCGGGCGTGGGAACGCTGCGGACCACGCGGCGGTTGCGGTACGCAGTGAGATCGACGGGACGACGTGCGTGGGGGTTGAACAAATTGATTGCCTCCGGCTTAGGTCCGCGACGAGAGTGTCGTGGAGCCAAGGGGAGATCCGACAGTGCACGATGAAAGCTGTGCATGTCGGAGACAGTCCTCTGGGAAAGAACGTTGAAGAATCAACGATAGATATAGAGAAGCAACAAGCCCGCAAGACCGGTCAGAAGCCCTGAAACGAAGGACACGGTTCCGAGGATGTACGTCCAAGGACCACGACGGATGAGTCTCTCGCGCTTTTCCGATGTCGGAGCAAGGTATTTTCTGAGCGTTATGAGTCCGAAGACTGCGAGGCAGGCGCCGAGTGCGATCATGCAATACGCGATGATGAGCATTCCGTTCTTCTCCAAGTTCTCTTATCCACGACCGAATTTGGTCATGGACAGACTAAAACCATCCCGTGGTCGCGGACTGGCTTGAGTCTTTTATTGTGAAATGGCGACCAACCCATTCCTTTACTGACCATATAATATAGCACAAATAGTCCTTTTTGTCAAGCAAAGTGGACATTATTATTGGCTAAGGTTAGCTTAGATTACTGACGAATGTTAGCGATTTTTTACACAATATTCTGTTAAAGAACAGACATCGCTAAGGTTAGCCATTGGCTAAAACAAGCGAAAAACAAGCCGGGTGTGCTAAAATAGGCATATGCCACGGTTTGATGTGATCACCATCGGCTCGGCGACGCAGGATGTTTTTGTGAAAAGTGCCGGCTGGAAAGAACGGCCCGACGGAATGGCTCCGGACGGGATTGATGCTTGTATTCCCCTGGGATCGAAGCTGGGTATCGACGAGTTGGTCTTTGCGACGGGAGGCGGTGCGACCAATGCCGCGGTCACGTTTGCGCGATTTGGTTTGAAGACGGCCTGCTTCTCCCGCGTGGGTGTCGACGAGGCGGGCGACAGCATCGTTCGACAACTGAACGCGGAGCGAATCGACACGACCGGAATCCAGCGGGACAAGGAACGGACGACGGGATATTCTATTATTCTTGTTTCCGGCGAGGGGTATCGCGGAATTTTGACGCATCGCGGAGCGGCGAGTCATCTTGATGCAAAACTTTTTCCTTGGCATCGACCCGGAAAAATTGTGAATCGTCCGTACAAAGCAAAATGGATTTATTTGACATCGCTTGGTGGAGACATGAAGGCGATCAAAAATATTTTTGATCATGCAAAAAAGATGAACGCGCGTGTTGCGTGGAATCCGGGGAATGCGGAATTGGAACTTGGTCGTAAAAAATTATTACCGTTCTTGAAAGCGACGGATGTACTGCTTGTGAATCGTGAAGAGGCGGCGATGCTCGCGCATGTGGCGCCGCGTTTCCTCGAAGAGGCGATGAAAAAGCTCGGCGATCTCCCGCGGCAAGCGCTCGTCATTACCGATGGAAAGAAGGGCGCGCATGTCCGCGCGCATGGTGCGACTTTGTACTCACCAGCGCTCCGCGGGAAGCGTTTGAACACGACCGGGGCCGGAGATGCGTTTGGATCGGGGTTTGTCGGTGCGCTCGCAAAGGGTTTGTACCTCGATGATGCCCTGCGCGTCGGGCTACTGAATGCGATCGGGGTCGTGACCCACATGGGGGCAAAAGCGGGTATCTTAAAGAAGTTTCCTCTCTAGCATGCTCAACATCAAGAACCTGAAGCGCCTGCTGACCGAGAACCAGATCCTCGTGATCTTGGGCGGTATCATCTTGGGGCTGGTTTTTCCGTCCCAGCTCAAGGTATTGAACACGTACTCGACACAGCTGCTCATTCTCGTCTTTTTCTTTTCCAGCCTCCGACTCTCGCTCGGCGAAGTCGTTTCCTACGCAAAAGATTGGCGCATGCTCGCGATCACGACGCTCTACATGCTCGTCATCATGCCGTTTGCGCTCTTTGTTCCGACATCGTTTCTCTCGCGCGAGTGGTCTGTCGCGCTTCTGATCCTCGGCGCGATGCCAACCGGAATGACGATTGCGCTCATGGCGGAATTTTTTGGCGGAAAAACTTCTCTCGCGCTCGTGATCACGACGATCACTTCCTTGCTCGCACCGTTTACGATTCCGCTTGTCACAAAAATCGCGATCGGACAGAGCATGGAGATCGATACGGTCGGAATGTTTTTCTCGCTCTCGCTCACCATCGTCGCTCCATTTATTTTGGCGATGCTTGTGAAGAAGGCGGTGCCAAAGCAAGTTGTGAAGCTCGACAGTGTGTGGCGAAATCTTTCCGTTGCCGCGTTTGGAATCTTGATCACGGGAATTGTCGCGAGCACGCAAGGCGGCGGAGGCATGACGTTCACGATGCGCGATGCTTGGATGATGGCTGTCTCGATGGCTTTGCTCGGAACGATGACTTGGGGCGCGTACTACATCGTCCGCTGGCGATCTCCGGCCGACCGCATGACGATCGCGCTTTGCATGCTGTACATGAATAACACGCTGGCACTCTTCGTTGGTGAGCGGTTCTTTAGGGATTTGGGGGTGGTTCCGAAGCAGGTTTTGCTGCTTTTGGTCGTGAATGCTTTGCTTCCGGTGCTTAAACTGGCTGCGATACGGGTACTAGGAACGAAACAGCGAAAAATAGTGTAAGATAAGCGGTATATGCCTCGCATCTTTGTCACAAGACCCTTTGCCGATGAGGGTATTAACATGCTCAAGGCCAAGAAGTATCAGGTCGATGTCTACGAGCATGACGAGGTGATCCCTCGGAAAGAACTCTTGAAGCGCGTCGTCGGCTGTGACGCTCTTCTCTCGCTTTTGACCGACAAAATCGATGCCGAGGTGATGGATGCGGCTGGGTCGTCGCTGAAGATCATCGCCAACTATGCCGTTGGGTTCGACAATATCGATCTTGCGGCGGCAAAAGAGCGTAACATCGTGGCGACTAATACGCCTTCCGATGATGTGAATCGATCGGTGGCGGAACATGCGTTCGCGTTGATTCTTGCATTGGCACATCGGATTCCGGAATCGGATACGTATGCGCGTGCGGGGCGGTACAAGGGTTGGTCGCCAAATAATTTGATTGGAACGGATGTTGAAGGAAAGACGCTTGGTATTGTCGGCCTCGGACGCATTGGAATGTCGCTTGCAAAGAAGGCGGTACACGGATTTGGGATGAAGTGCGTGTATGCCGATATGCGACGTAATAAGGAATTTGAAACGGAGTTTGATGCTCGGCAATTACCGCTCGACCAGTTGCTGAAAGTTTCTGATTTTGTCTCACTGCATGTTCCCCTGCTTCCATCGACAAAACATTTGATCTCTACGGAACAGTTTGCGCTCATGAAAAAGACGGCGCTCCTGATTAATACGGCGCGCGGACCTGTCGTGGACGAGAAAGCGTTGCTGCGTGCGTTGAGAACGAAGAGAATCGCGGGTGCTGGGCTCGATGTTTACGAATGCGAGCCTGCGATCGACTGCGACATGTCGGACAAACTCGAGTTGAAACAGTTTACGAATGTGGTGCTGACGCCGCATACGGCGAGTGCAACGATCGAAGCAAGACAAGCGATGAGCCGGGTGGCTGCGGAAAATATTATTGCGGTGCTGACGGGGAATGATCCAATCAATCCGGCCAAGTAAACGAAGAGCGCCCCGGTCCAGAGGTGGACCAGGGCGCTTTTCAGAGCGGCGTGCCGTCGGAATCGGGAGGTGCGGGCTTCGGAACCTCGAACACGCTGAACGTGTAGGTCGGGATCCGGAGTTTGACCTCGGGTTTCAGAACGGACTGGAGAAGGAGCGGGTCGGAACGCATGAAGCGTCCGAGATCGGCCGGAATGTAGTTCACACAGAAGGCGATGGTCGCCTCCTGAACCGTTGCCTCCTTGATGGAGAAGGGCCGCTCGGCGTCCTCGAAGCCAAAGCGCAGACGCCTGGCGAGGAACAAGCCCCTCATCCGGTGGCTGTAGAGAGGGGTCTCCAGAACGACCGACACCATGAAGCGATTCAGGCGAGCCCAGTGGGTCACATGCGCTTCACGGACGACGTACTGGTCGAGCACTTCCGGCGTGAACGGCGGATGATCGTCCGCCTTTCTCCGGAAGAGACTCCGCCACTTGGTCACGGCGAGGCCGCCTCCAACGACGGCTCGACGGACTGGTGGCTCGTGCGTTCCGGCTTGAGCGATGCCGAGATGTCCGGGATCCCCTTGAACGGAAAGCAGCGGAAGCTGCGTCCGAACGTGATCTCGCACTCGCCGAGCCACTTCTTGGGCAGGGCGTCGATCGCGAGGCGCATGCCGAGGCGGTCGCGGGAGACGTCGAGGCGCTCGGGGACGAGCGTGCGCGTCTTGTCGCCGAACTTGGCCGTGATGAGCAGACCCTCCATCGGGATCTGCGAGTTGCCCATCGTCTTGCTCAGCCAGAAGCTGATCGAGATGTAGGCGCGCTCCGTGTCGCGGGCGGTCACCTCGTAGTGACCGGTGAGGAGCTCGAGAACGTCCAGGGTACGATTGCGTGTTGACAAAGGATCACCTCGTGCGGGAGTGAATCATAATATTGGAGATTTGGCAAGGGTCGTCGGGATACAAAAATCCCGCCAATCGGCGGGATTTTTGTATGGTGGACCGTGTCGGATTCGAACCGACGACCCCTGCCTTGCAAAGGCAGTGCTCTAGCCAACTGAGCTAACGGCCCGAGGATCTAGCCGAACTTCCAGCGGGCGAATCTTGCCAAAAAACGGCGTTCCGCGCAAGCTCCTCCCGCACCTTTGGAGGAAACCATGACGGTCAGCCAGCGCGTTACCTGCGAGCCCCACGAACGCATCATCGTCGCCCTCGACGACATGAACGAGGAGGAAGTCCGGACTCGGGTCACGACGCTCTCCCCGTATGTCGGCGGATTCAAGGTCGGCAGTGAGTTCTGTGCGATCATCGGCGATCGGTGGGCGATCTCGCTCATCCGCGAAGGTGGCAAGAAGTGCATGCTCGACCGCAAGCTGTCCGATGTCCCGCGCACGATGGCGAGGGCGGCGGAGGTCTGGGCCGGCTACATGCCTTGGCTCTTCACGGTGCATGCCTCGGCCGGGCCGAGCGGGCTCGCGGAGACAGCCAAGGCCAAGCAGAACATGCTCATGGCGGGCGTCACCGTTCTCACCTCGATGGACGAGTCGGAATGCCGGCACGTCTTCAATGAGATGCCGACGGCCAAGGTTCACGCCTTTGCGCTCGACCTCGTGAAGGCCGGCGCCGACGCAATCGTCTGCTCCCCGCTCGAGCTCATCATGCTCGGCGAGGACGAACGGCTCGACGGACTCGTCCGCGTCATCCCCGGCATCCGGCCGATGGGCAAGGATGTGGAGGATCAGAAGCGCGTCGCGACCCCGGGCTCTGCCATCGGGAACGGCGCCGACTACCTCGTCATCGGAAGCGCGATCACCAAGGATCGCGATCCCGTCGACATGGCCAAGCTCATCGCTGACGAGATCGGTAGCACGATCAACGTCTGACAACGACAACTGAAAAGCGGTCCGACGTTCGTCGGACCGCTTCTTCTTTTTTCTTACTCGTGACGGAAGGTGCTGACGATCTGGTTCAAATGGGAGCGATAGAGCGCCTCATCAAACAAGATGCAGGACGTGCCGGAGGAAATGACGATTTTGCCATGGCAGGATTCATCCTCAAACATATCTCCATTGGCCAAACGCTTGTTGAATGTGATGACGACGATACGGTCGGAAAGAGGCGTTGTGAATGTATCGGCGTAATAACGCTGGCCGGCTCCGGCATCGGCTGTGCGCACGATACAGAATGTGCTGTCACCGACGACGAGCGATCCGTTGGTTGTGCGAAGGTTGGATTCCGGTTTCAGACATTTCCCATCAAGACGCGCATCATCCGCGCGCATGATCGCAACGTTCCATTCCGGAGCGTAGCGGCCGCGGGTCGGATACTGGAAGGAGAATTTCAGGGAGGCGTTGGTATAGGTTTTCCAGGTGCCGTCGATCACCGGCAATTCCTTAACCTCGACAACGCGGTCCGGGTTCATGGTTGTGTCGGGTGTTGGTGTCGGGGTCGGTGTTGGCGTAGGGGTCGGGGTCGGGGTCGCGTCAGGAGCCGGTGTCGGGGCTGGCTTCGTCGTGGTGTCGGCGGGCTTAGTTGTTGGCGGCGTGTTGGTGTTGGCTACGGGTTCCGAGCTAAAGCAGCCGGCACCCAAAAGCGCGACAATCGACGAAACGGCGACGAGTTTGGAAAGATGGGTTTTCATAGATATATGGTTCGTATCATGGAAACAGGAGGGAGGCAAAGTCCTGACAAGTCGTGGTACGATGGGGCGTATGAACCTCGACTTTTTGCCTCACAAATCGATGGAATCCTCGCAGATTGAGGCGCAGGTATATATTGGAACCAATGCGTGCTGTACGCATCATTTCAAGTGGGGACTTCTCGATAACGGCGTTACTTGCGATATCTCTCTTGAAGGCGAAACGATAGACCAGCCCTATGGCGTCGATTGCTTCTTGTGGCTGCCGACGGCCGACCATCAGGCGCCGAGCATGCATAATATTTTGACGGGCGCCGCGGCCTTGGAAGAAATGTTGCGCGAGGGTCGGAAGGTTTATATCCACTGCAAGAACGGTCATGGGCGAGCGCCAACGTTTTATGCGGCGTACTTAATGCTGAAACGCGGACTCACGATGGAACAAGCTTGGAATATCGTTAAAACGTCGCGGCCAGAAGCCCATCTCGATCCGAGCCAGGAGTCACTGTTGCGATCCTTGACGAAAGGGGCGCGATAACGCCGTTTTTGTTATCCTGTAGACACTATGAAAACTCTTTTGTGTAAGACCGACTGCGTGGGACAGGGGTGGCATGTCGACAAGGCATTGCTCGCTATCCGTATCGTCGCCGGTATCATTTTTGTCATGCATGGTTGGGGTAAATTGACGGGTAATCCGAGTCTCGACATGTTCTCCGGCATGGTCGGCGGACTCGGCTTTCCGATGCCGATGTTTTTTGCCTGGGTCGTCGCGCTCACCGAGTTTCTCGGCGGAATCGCGCTCCTCCTCGGCATCTTTGTACGACCGGCCGGTGTGTTGCTTTCCATCGTCATGCTCGTCGCTTTGGGTATGGTGAAGAAGTTCAGCTTCCCGCTTGGCGATGTCGATTTTGCCTTGCTGGGTATCGCAGTCGCCCTCGCGATTGCGGGCCCGGGCCATCTTTCGGTCGCTCACAAGATGATGGGGAAAGACTGCTGTGGCGGGAAGGACGAGGGATGCTGCGGCGGGAAAGATAAAGACATGGGAGAGTGCTGCGGCGGAAAGGGACACGATCACAAGCACTAACAAACAAAAAAACCTTCCGACTGTCGGAGGGTTTTTTAAATCTTGCGAATGGATCGGCCGAGATTGTAGAGGAGCGACTTAATCGGGAAATCGTATGTGCCGGGAAGCTCAATCTGGACTCCGCCCCAGCCGGCTTTGAATCTAGAGATGCCGTCCCAAGCTTTTTTGAAATCCGGGTGGCTCTTGTCGTCGGAATTCACTCCCCAAAAATCGTAATAACGACGACCGCTCCGCTTTGCCCAAAGAATCGATTCCCAATGCAGGAGATACGGCGCCATGAGCTGGCGATCCGTCGAGGAGGAGGCGCCGTACAAATACGTGGCGGTGTCGCCGTAGGCCAGCATGAAGTTGGCGGCGAGCGGCACACCGTCTTTTTCCGCGATGAGAATACCTGCCATTCCCTCTTTTTTCAGGAAGTCGAATTGCTTGCGCACGTACGCGTCGCTTTGGGCGGAGAAACGATCGCGTTTTGCCGTGTCGCGCTGTAATAATAAAAATTCATCGATGGAATCTGCCTCGCGGATCATGATGTCGTGTTTTTGCGCGACGCGGATATTGTAGCGCGTCTTGTGATGCATCTGCGCGAGTATTTCTTCTTCCGTTGCCGCGACATTGAGGAGGCGGGTGATACTCGGGTCGTGGGAGGGACGGCGGAGGAGACTAGAATGCAAAATGGAGAATGCAGAATGGAGAGGAGGGACGGGTTCGAAACGGATGAACCAGGGGGAATCCGGTAATAGTGGCGCGATTTTTTCCGCAAAGTCTCCAGAGTCGACTCCGACAGGACCGCGTTGGGCGAGCCAGAAGGAACCGATCGTTTTCTTGATGTGCGTGAGCTGGCAAAATGACTCGCCGTCGCTTACGCGGACAACATCACGACCGAGTGACTTCTGAAAATCCTTCCATGCCGACGACTGAGCAAATTGCGCATACGGAAAAGCGGAGATGATGGCATCCCATTCTTGATCACTCCCCTTCCAAAGCTTCCATTTCATACTAGGGCTTGGACAAGTACTTCAACGCTTCACGAATTTTTTCGGAAGGCTCGGTGGCTTTGACGAGTTTCAAAATATCTCGCGACTGTTGCGCCGAGTATCCGAGACCGACGAGCGCGTCGACGACTTCCGTGTCGACGCCGACTCCGCTATCCGCATCGACGAGCATACCCTTCAACTCCAAAATAATCTTTTGTGCAGTCTTTTTTCCAACACCCGGGACGGACGTGAGCATCGCGAGGTCGCCGGACATGATCGCCTTCTTCACCTGATCGGCGGAACCGACGGACATGATGGTCATCGCGGATTTGGGGCCGACGCCGGAAATCGTGAGGAGCCGCTCAAAGAGTTCGAGGTCGTCCAGCGACAAAAAACCAAAAAGATCATGCGCGTCTTCACGGACATGGTCGTGCGTGTAGAGAAAGGCGTGTTCCGAACCGAGCGTCGACAGCACCGCCGGGCTCGTCTTAATGCGATAGCCGATGCCGGCCACCTCGAGGAGGAGCCAAGTTGGGCCTTTTTCCAGAATTTGGCCGCGTAACGAACCGATCATACGCATGAGCATAACCGATTGCGGGCGCATATGCTAGGCTGGGTGCGGTCCTTTTCATGGAGGTGAACGTGTCCAAGTTTGGAACGCTGACGTTGTTTACGGGATGCATGGCCTCGGGTAAGTCGGCCCTTTTGCTCAATCGTGTCGCGTATCTGCGCACGCTGGGCAGGAGTGTAGCCGTCTCCATGCACGCGAGCTCCCATCGGGACCGACTGCATGCCTTCTCTCGCGCCGGACAGCAGGAGTACGCGCTCCGCTTCAAGGATCCGTCCGACTTGCTGCGCTTCACGCGCAACGGCGAGATCCTTGCGATCGACGAGATCCAGGATCTGGAGATGGACTTCGCTCCGGTGCTCGCGCAGCTGTTTGATCGCGGATTCCCGCTCGTTGCCGCAGGGCGCGATACGGACTTTCGCGGCATCGTTTTTCCTATCATGGATTGGCTCCGCGCCCGGGCGACGGAGCACACCATTCTCACGGCTGTGTGTACGACGTGCTTTGGTCCCGCTACGAGATCCCAACGGCTCGTGCGCGGCGAACCCGCACACTGGGACTCGTCCATCCGCGAGCAGGGACCGCCGCTCGAGACGTACGAGCCGCGATGCGTCGAGCACCACGTCGTCCCCCGCTGAACGAATGAACCCCGCCCTCCAGACTGGAGCGCGGGGTTCGACTTTTTTATTACCGAGCTGAGCTCGGCTTCATCGAGTAGAGAGTGCCTTCTCGAGGGCGACGGCGATACCGGCGGAGAGCGAGTGGACGTACGGGATGTTGTAGCAAAGAGCGTCGTTGTGCATGCCACGCATGCCCGGAGCCTTGGGCGGATAGGCCAGCACGAGACGGTCGTAATCTCGCGCCGTCCAATAGCCCCACTCAGTGTTGGTACGGAAGCCCGGCATGGAATCGAGCTTGCGGTCGACCCAAAAGAGGATGACGCGCGAGCGCGCCATAGCCGCCCGCTCCCAGTTGATGTGGTCATCGCTATCCGGACTCCACTTGTCGACGGAAACAGGCTCGGGATAGTAGACCGTTACGTCCGGACGGTAACGCCGCATTATCTGAAGCGCTTTTGGGCGCCATGATTTGATGTACGACTTGCGCGGCGTAGGACCGGCGAGAAAGATGGAAGGAATCGAGGGATCGGGAAACTCCTGGAGCGTGTAGACGACACGGATCTGGTCCATGAGCGGCCTCCGACGGGGACCTTAATCGATATGCTGGAAGCGATCAAATTCAGAATACGCTCCGACGCAGACCTTTGACATTTCCATCTTATTATGGTCAATTGGCCTCGGCTCCATTGACAATTTGCCCAACCCATTCACTCTCACCAAGGAGACGCCGTGGCCAACGACCAGTCGAACCAAAGCCTTTCGCCGCTCGACTCGTCGAGCTCACTCAGCATCGTCAGCGCACTGCCGCTTCCGCCACCGGGACCGATGTTTGCCCGACTCCTCGCCCTCGCGTTTGAGCATGGTGTCATCAAACAGGAGACGCTGCGCTACAAGCTGCCGATCAAGGAAGTTCTCGAGGTGGCGCTTCAGGACAAGGAGCGCGCCCTCGGCATCTACCTGCACGTGATGATGATGGAGGGACCGTTCGCGGAGAAGTTCGCGGCCCGGCTCGACCTCGAACGCATGACGGCGGACGTGACACTCGCCGTCTCGATCGACGCCGATGCGGCCAGCCGGCTGAAGAGAGAGCTCACCTTCGACATCGACTTCTTCCTCAAGCACATCCCGTTTGGCGACATCTACAGCGCCGTGATGGTCAGCCTGATCAAGGAAGACTCTCGCGAGAATCGCCTGTGCGTCGCCAAGCTGTGCGAGGCCATGGTCGAGTACCAGGCGTTCGGCATGCAGCACGAGACCGAGCGCAACATCATGAAGGCGATCGGCCTCGACGTGCTCTTTGGAGACAAGGTGCCGTCCGTACTCCACGCGCGCATGGTAACCGCCGTCTACCGAGGCGGACAGAAGTTCAAGGACGAGCATCGTCCGATGTACGCGTACCTCTTTGAGAAGTTCGTCGGAGGCGTGTCCTTCTCGGAGCTCGCCGAGCATCTCTCCGTCGGCATGCTCGTCCGCCCCTTTGGGGTGTACGTGAACAGGCTCGGCCTCGTGAGGACGTCCGTCGAGAAACCGACGGGGTTCCCGCCGAGCGACGACTCGATCATGCCGGACCTCTCCTCCCTCGCTCTCCCCGCGGTGCCCCGCGTCCCCCTGCCTGAACCGACGACTAGCTCCCCCAGCGACTCGCCGGCTCTGGACGTGAGACCGGCCACGAACGAGGAAGCCGCCGAGATCAAGGATCTCGAAGAAACTCCCTGAAGAAGCGCCCCCGACCGAGTCTGGTCGGGGGCGCTTTACGATTGACAAAAGACCCGATAATCGCTAGCTTTTGCACGGGAGGTCCTCATGGACATCATCCTTGGTTCTTCTTCGCCCTTTCGCGCGCAGGTCCTGCGCGAGGCGGGCTTTACCTTCACGGTCATCCGTCCGGACATCGACGAGAAGCTGATCAGCAAGGGAATCCTTAGCCCAAACACGCTCGTGCTCAAGCTCGCGCATGCCAAGGCGGAGGCGATCCTCCAGCGCCGACCACCGGCCGGGTTTCTCATCACGAGCGATCAAGTCGTGGTGAGCGACGGCCAGATTCTCGAGAAGCCCTCATCGCCGACCGAGGCGAGGGCTCGACTCGTCGACTACTGGCAGAACCCGCCCATGACGTACACGGCCGTCGTCGTCACCAACACGAAGACGCGCGCACAGGCCGTCGCCGTAGATCGCGCCTGCGTACTCTTCAGACAGATCTCCAAGAAGGCGATCGATGGCGCGCTACGCCGCGGAACGATCATGGACTGCTGCGGCGCCTTTGACATCGATGACCCGGATCTCAAGCCGTTCATCGAGGCGATCAACGGCGACAGAACGAGCGTGCTCGGCATGCCAATCGCAACGGTGAAGCTGCTGCTCGGTGCCCTCGACTACAAGTTCTGAAACACAAACGCCCCCGACTTTCTTGTCGGGGGCGTTTCTGCATTTCTAGACGATCGTGACGCTGGAAACTTTGTCGTTCGCTTCTTTGAAGCGCATCAGTCTTACGCCTTGCGTGTCGCGTCCGAGACTCGGAACACTCTTGAATGGTGTTCTGACGACGATTCCTTGTTTGGAGATCATGACGAGGTCCTGATCATCGTCTTTGCCCGAGATGAAGGCGCCGATGACGCCGCCTGTTTTGTCCGTGACTTTCATGGTGCGGATTCCGGAGCCGCCGCGGCCTTGCTGCTTGTATTCTGAGAGCGAGGTGCGCTTGCCCAAACCGTTTTCTGTGAGGACGAAGAGCTCGAGCAATCCTTTGTCCGCGAGTTTTGGATTGATGACGTCCATGCCGACGACTTCATCGTTCTTTTTCTTGAGGAGAATACCGCGGACGCCGGCGGCGGAGCGGCCCATGGCGCGCACATCTTCTTCCGAGAAGCGGATCGATTGGCCTTCTCGCGTGACGAGAGAGATGTCGTCGTCGCCGTTCGAAGGTTTCACCCAAATGAGCTCGTCACCTTCATGCAATGTGATCGCGATGAGGCCGGAGCGGCGGACGTTGGCGAATTCGTCGAGAGCCGATTTCTTAATCGTTCCCTGGCTGGTGACCATGACGAGGGATTTTGCGCCGTCCATGTTTTCCATCGGCAATGTGATGGAGATTTTCTCCCCCGGAGCGAGCTGGAGGAAGTTGACGATGGCTTGGCCCTTGCTCGTACGGCTACCGACAGGAAGCTCGTATGCTTTGAGGCGGAACACGCGGCCACGGTTGGTGAAGAACATGATTTCCGTGTGCGTGTTGGTGGTGAACATGCTCATCACCTGATCTTCATCCTTGGTTTCCAGACCAATAACGCCTTTTCCACCGCGTCCTTGGCTCTTGAACGTGTCCGGCGGCAAGCGCTTGATGTAACCGTCGGCGGTCAACATCACGAGCGTCTCCTCCGAAGGGACCAGGTCCTCCATCGCGAGCTCGCCGACGGGGCCGGCGACAATTTTGGTGCGGCGTTCATCGCCAAATTTTTCTTTTAAGCCGGCGACTTCTCCTTTGATGATGTTGAGAATCTTTTTTGCCGATGCAAGAATGCCCTCCAATTCATCGATGAGCTTCTTTTTCTCTTCCCATTCTTGCTCGACCTTCAATCGATCAAGGTTGGTGAGCTGCTGCAAGCGCATGTCGAGAATCGCTTGCGCTTGAATTTCCGACAATCGGAACTTGGACATCAAGCCGCTCTTTGCCTCGTCCTTGTCTTTGGATTTTTTGATGAGCGCGATGATTTCATCGATCTTTAAAAGGGCGATGCGCAAACCTTCCAAGATGTGCATGCGCTCTTTGGCACGGTCGAGCTCGTATTGCGTGCGGCGGCGGACGACTTCTTTGCGATGCTTGAGGTATTCCTCGAGCAATTCTTTCAATGTGAGAATGCGCGGCTGGATTCCGTCGATCAAGCAGAGCGAGTTTACGTGGAATGTTTCCTGCAGCTGCGTCATCTTGAAGAGCTGGTTCAAGACCTTCTTTGGGTAGGCGTCTTTCTTGAGCTCGACGACCATGCGGATGCCGTCTTTGTTGGACTCGTCGCGCAAGTCGCGGATACCTTCGATTTTTTTCTCGGTGACGAGCTCGGCGATCTTCTCGAGCAATTGCGCCTTGTTTACCTGATACGGTAATTCCTCGACAATGATGCGGAAGCTGCCGGATTTTTCCTCGATAATTTCTGTTTTGGCGCGGATGACGATTCCGCCTTTGCCCGTCGCATACGCCTGCTTGATGTCGGCGCGGTTATAAATGATTCCACCGGTTGGGAAGTCGGGGCCGGGGATGATTTTGACGAGCTCGTCGATCTCAATGTCCGGATTTTCGATCAAAGCCTCAATACCGTTGCAAACCTCGGTGAGGTTGTGCGGGGGCATATTGGTCGCCATACCGACGGCGATGCCGACGGTGCCGTTCAGGAGCAAGTTTGGGAGTTTTCCCGGGAGAACTTTGGGTTCATCGTGTGAGCCGTCGTAGTTGGGGCGGAAATCGACGGTTTCTCGGTCAATATCAAAAATAAGTTCTTCCGCGATTCCGGAAAGCTTGGCTTCCGTATAACGATAGGCGGCGGCGCCGTCACCATCGACGGATCCGAAGTTTCCTTGGCCTCGGACGAGCATGTAGCGCATCGAGAAGTCTTGGGCCATGCGGACCATCGCGTCGTAAACGGAAATATCGCCGTGCGGGTGGTATTTACCGAGCACTTCTCCAACGATGGTGGCCGATTTGCGGAACTTGGCGTTGGCGCGGAGTCCAAGCGTCCACATCGCGTACAAAATACGGCGATGTACCGGCTTCAAACCGTCGCGGACATCGGGAAGCGCACGGTCAACGATGACGCTCATCGCGTAATCGAGGAACGCCACCTGCATCTCCTCAACAAAGGGAGCGTTGAAGGTGTTGGCGGCTATCGGAAGAACCTTTTCCTGGTCGGGCATATTTTCGTTAAAAACTTATTTTGTACTAGATGCGGTGGCGTTCTTGAATTGCTTTCTCGCTTGGTCGAGCTTGGCGGTGGTCTCATCGATTTCCGCTTTGATTTTTTTGGCACTTTCCGCGATCTCCGCAATAGCCGGGTCCGGTTCGCGCACCGGCGTCCATAGCCCCCTGTCGAGCGTCATCACCCAGCCTGTTGCAACGACGAGACAGGAAGCGGCAACGGCGATGTAGTAGCCGAGTCCATAACCGCGCGGACGCTTGTACCGCGAGTCGGCATGGGCTCGGATGAGCTCGTGCTTTTCTTCATGAGAGAGAATGCGCGACTCGCTTTCATGCGACAAACTCGCATGCGTGCGCTTGGGAGGAGTGCGGTGAGCTTTCATATGTTTTGTATTTGTTTCAGCTAGGCGCGCTCGAGTACCGTGACGACCAGCTCATCCGCCGGAAGATCCTTCTTGCTGATCTTGAGCTTGTTGCCGTCCTCGCGCTTGCAGACGAGTTCTTTGCAAAACGCGTCGGCTGAACCGAGTTTTTCTTTGATGCCCTCGGTGTGGTACGCAAGCGGGATCACCATGCGCGGCTCGACTGCTTTGATGATGTCGACAGCTTGTTTGGCAGAAAGCAGATCGCCTCCGCCGACGGGAAGGAGCAGGATATCGATACTACCGAGTGAAGCGACTTCTTCATCCGTGAGCGCGCGATTCAACCCGCCGAGGAAGCCGATACTCATTCCCTCGACTTGGAATCGATACATGAGATTGAAGGGATACTTGTCTTCCGGCGAGCGCAGGGCAATCGCGTAAGCAAAGATGCCGTTCACTTCATACTCGCCCGGGGTGCGGATGATGAAGGGTTCGTTTGTGAAGGCGTCGGTTGGGAAGCGCTTGTCGTCCTGATGGGTCAACGCGACGACGTCCGGAGCGAGGGTGCGCGGGAATCGCAAACCGGTTTCATTGCTATAGGGATCGGTCACTAAACTGGCCTGTTGGTCGCCGTGAGTGGCTTCGATGCGGATGCAGGAGAAGCCATGCCAGAAAATTTGCATAATAGAGCGGAAATTTGAGTGTCCTTGGACGGGGTTATTCTAACCTTTTTTTGCTAAGGGTACAAGAGAAAATCAAGGGGGGTGGGGGCGGATATCGTGTCATAAAAATAGGCCTGCGGAACTCGCCGGTATCTTGGTATTGATCGAGGTCGGCTCAAACAGTCCTCGGCCTATTTTTACGACACGATATCCGCTTATAGAGGAGTCTAGTGAACGGAATTTGAGAGGGTACAACCAACAATAGCGACAGCGAGGGCGTCGGCGGCGTCATCTGGCTTGGGAATTGCGTCGAGTTTGAGGAGACGTTTCACCATTTCTTGGACCTGTTTTTTATCAGCATTCCCCTGTCCGGTTGTTCCGGATTTCACTTGGTTTGGCGTTGGTTCTACGAGCTTGATTCCCGCATCGGCGATCGCAAGAAGGATAACGCCGCGAGCCATGGCGACGTTCATCGCGGTTTTGGCGTTGGTTTGGAAAAAGAGCTGTTCTACGGCGACGCAGTCGGGTTTGTATTGATCGATGAGGGAAGCGACGTTGTCGCGGACTTGGCGGAGGCGTGTCATGAAGGAATCGTCCTTGGAGGTCTGAAGCACGCCGTGCGCGATGTGGGTGAGCTTGCCTCCGTTGTCTTCGACAACGCCAAAACCGTTACGGTCGAATCCGGGATCGATGCCGAGGAGGCGCATGGGGGCATTGTAGCTGTTTTACCAAAGAAAAACTCCCCCGCTGATCGGAGGAGTTTTTTCTTTTCTACTTCGACCTTACGCGGCTGCCTTTGCGGCCGCATCCGTCTTTTCGTTTTCTTTTTCCAACTCGGCCGGGTTCACTCCAAAGCCGGTTCCGGCTGGGGTGAGGCGACCGATGATGACGTTTTCCTTCAAGCCTTCCAAGCGATCGATCTTTCCCGTGACCGCGGCGTTGATGAGCACGCGGGCCGTTTCCATAAAGGAGGCGGCGGAGAGGAACGATTCGGTTGAGAGGGCAACCTTGGTGATGCCCATGAAGAGCGCTTGCAGCTCGGCCGGAGTGGCTTTGCCTTTGGCGACGAGCCCTTCATTTTCTTCCTCGGCGCGGAATCGGTCGACGATTTGGCCAGGCAAGAGTTCCGTGTCGCCGGCGTCTTTCACGTATACACGTGCAAACATCTGACGAACGATGACTTCGATGTGCTTGGCGTTCAGCTTCTGACCCTGCGAGGCGTAGATGGCGAGGACTTCACGCAAGAGGTATCGCATGACGGCGTCATGTCCCTTCAAGCGGAAGAGTTCCTGCAAGTCGTACTGTCCTTCCGTGAGCACATCGCCCATGGTGACTTCCTGACCATCCTTGATGAGAATCGAGTAGCCGACCGGAACCTCTTGTTCCAGCACAGTCGCGCCCTCAAAGATGTGGAAGAGCTTGTTCTTCTCGATGCGGATCGTACCCGGATGCGAGGCGAGGACTTCCTCCCCCGTCGAGCGGACGATGAGCATCTGGCCTTCCTTCACCTTGTTACCATCCTCGACTTTAACCGAGTCGCGCTTGAGGAAGGTATGTACCTCCTCGCGGACGGCGGTGTGGTGGATCATGATGGTGCGCGTTCCGCTTGTCGTGTCGACGAGCTTTTCTCCCTTGGCGGTCTGGAGAATACGGCGTTCACCCTCGATAATCTTGGCCATGCCCGAGACTTCCGCAAAGAGCGCTTTGCGCTTTGGCGAACGTGCCTCGAACAGTTCTTCCACGCGCGGAAGACCCTGCGTAATGTCGGCTGCGGCCACACCACCCGAGTGGAAGGTACGCATGGTGAGCTGGGTACCCGGTTCACCGATCGACTGGGCGGCGATGATACCGACGGCGGTACCGAGTTTCACGAGCTGGTTGTAGGCCAAGTCCGTGCCGTAGCACTTCTGACACAAACCGCGCTTCAACTTACAGGTGAGCAACGAGCGCACGTGAGCGGACTCGATTTGCTTGCCCTGAAGACCGCGAATATCGTTTTCATCGACAAGCTTTCCCTTCTTCACGAGCGTGTCCTTGCTTCCCGGATCCTTGATGTCCTTCATGAGGACGCGGCCATGGAGACGGGTGAGGAGCGGTTCGCCAATTTCTTCACATTCGGCGGCGGTCAGGACCACACCATCGGTGTCGCCACAGTCCTCGGCCATAATGATGACATCTTGCGAGACATCGACGAGACGGCGCGTGAGGTAACCGGCGTTGGCGGTACGCAGAGCGGTGTCGGTCAAACCTTTTCGCGTACCGTGAGAGGAAATAAAGTATTCCAACACGTCCAAGCCTTCACGGAACGAGGACTTGATCGGCAGTTCGATAATTTCACCGCTAGGCGAGGACACAAGGCCCTTCATACCGACGACGTTGGTGAGCTGACCCACGGAACCACGGGCTCCGGAGTCGATCATCGAGAACACGGCGCCCTCTCTATCGAGAGAGGTCATCGTTGTTTTCTGCAATTGATCTTTCACATCCGACCAAACGCGGATGATCGAGTTGTAGCGTTCTTTCTTGGTGAGCAAACCTTCCTTGTACTGGTCTTCGATTTCCAATGTCTTGCGGTCGCCTTCCGTCATGATGGTGTCCTTGTCGAGCACAGGCAGGTCTCCCATGCCGTAGCTGAAGCCGGAACGCGTGATGTAGAAGAAACCCATGTTCTTCACTTCGTCGAGGAAGCGGGCCGTACGGTCAAAGCCGCGGAGCTCGATCGTGGTGCGCACGATTTCACCGAGCTGCTTTGTTCCGATGACTTCATTGCGGAATCCGATTTCCTTCGGGAAGAGCTGGTTCAAAATGAGACGTCCGACGTTTGTCTCGATGGCCGGCTGGTCGTGCTTCACTTTCACTTTGATGGTCTCGCGGATGTAGAGACGACCGCTGTTAAAGAGATACAACGCTTCCGCGGGCGAACCAAACGTTTTGATCTTGCCGTCTTTTGGCGGGAGCGACGTCGTCATGTAGTAGCAGCCCCATGCGATGTCCTTGTCCGGTTTGGCGATCGGCTGACCGGTAGCGGGCTTCAAGAGGTTCTTGGTCGAAAGCATCAAGTTCTTGGCTTCCCAACGCGCCTCTTCCGTCAACGGAATGTGGACGGCCATTTGGTCTCCATCGAAGTCGGCGTTGAAACCCGGACACACCATCGGGTGAATCTGAATGGCTTTACCTTCAATGAGTTTTGGCTGGAAGCCGAGGATACCGAGACGGTGAAGCGTCGGTGCGCGGTTCAAGAGAACGACGGCGTCGTCAGCGATGCGCTCGAGAATGTCCCAAACTTCCGCGTGATCGGCCTCGATGTAGCGGTTGGCCGAGCGGATGTTGTGAACGAGCTCGCGCTTGATGAGTTCGGAAATGATAAACGGCTTGAAGAGTTCCAAAGCCATGGTCTTTGGAAGACCACACTGGTGAAGCTCAAGCGTCGGACCGACGACGATGACGGAACGACCGGAATAGTCGATACGCTTACCAAGCAAGTTCTGACGGAAGCGACCTTGCTTCCCCTTCAAAATGTCGGCGAGCGATTTCAACTGGCGCTTCTTGCCGGTGGCGGCGATCACCGTCTTCGACGAGCGGGCGCTGTTATCGATCAATGAGTCGACGGCTTCCTGCAACATGCGCTTTTCATTGCGCACGATGACTTCCGGAGCGTTCAACTCGAGCAAGCGCTTCAAGCGGTTGTTTCGGTTAATGACGCGGCGATAGAGATCGTTCAAATCGGAGGTCGCAAAGCGGCCGCCGTCGAGCGCGACCATCGGACGCAAGTCCGGAGGGATAACGGGAAGCGCTTTCAGGATCATCCAGCTCGGATCGATCTTGTTAACGAAGAGCGACTTCAACAGCTTCACGCGGCGGACGAGACGGTCGTGTTTAGCTTCCGATGCATCGACCAATTCTGCCTGAAGACCTTTCATCGTCGCCTCCACGTCGATCTTGTTGAGCAATTCCTCGACGGCTTCGGAACCGATTTTGGCTTCAAAGACGTGACCGTATTTGAGCGAGAGCTCGTGATAGTCGGTCTCGGTGATGATCTTCATCACCTTCATGTCCTTCAATTCCTTGTCAGCCATGTCAAAGTCGGCCTCAAGTTCATCCAAGCGATGCGTCTTGTTGGCCTGCGCCTTGTCCATTTCCTTGGCGAGCTGGTCGGCGGACCAGGATTTTTCCTCGCCCTGCTTTTGGACGCGCTCCATCTCGCGGTCGGATTCCGATTCGATGGACTTGCGCTTGCCCTTGTACTCGGCGCGCACCTGCTCGACCGCTTGCACGCGCAAGTCTTCATCGACATGCGTGATGATAAAGGCGGTGAAGTAAATGACTTTTTCAAGCGACTGGATGCTCATGTCGAGCACGGTGCCGATCTTGGACGGAACGGAACGCAGGAACCAGATATGCGTCACCGGAGCGGCGAGCTCGATGTGGCCCATGCGCTCACGACGAACAAGCGAGTGCGTAACCTGCACGCCACACTTGTCGCAAATGATGTCCTTGTAGCGGATCTTTTTATACTTGCCGCAGTAGCATTCCCAGTCTTTTGACGGACCAAAGATTTCTTCTGCAAACAATCCGGACTTTTCCGGTTTCTGTGTTCGGTAGTTGATCGTTTCCGGTTTGGTGACTTCACCGTACGACCAGGAACGGATGACTTCCGGGGAAGCCACCTTAAGGCGGATGGAGTCGAAGTCTGTGGACTTGATATTCTCCGTCTGGAAAAACGCCATAGAGTATATGTGTCGTTACGGTGAGTTAGAAATCGGTCGGAGCCGGGCCCCACTCGGAATCTTCCGCCTTTGTGTCGAGGGTTGGGCGCGTGCGGAAATGTTCGGGACGCGGACCGGCATCGGAGTCGATGCGGCGGTTGTCTTTGAGTAGTTCGACATCGAGACCAAGGCCCTTCAATTCGCGAACGAGCACGTTGAAGGATTCCGGAACGTTGACTTTGCGGATCGGCTCGCCCTTGATGATGGCTTCGTAAGCCTTGGAGCGGCCAGGGACGTCGTCCGACTTGATCGTGAGAATTTCCTGAAGCGTGTGAGCGGCGCCGTAGGCCTCGAGAGCCCAGACTTCCATTTCACCAAAGCGCTGACCTCCAAATTGCGCCTTACCACCAAGCGGCTGCTGGGTGATGAGCGAGTACGGACCGATGGAGCGCTGGTGAATCTTGTCCTCGACCATGTGGTTCAGCTTCAAGATATAGATGTAGCCGATGGTCGGGTTGTGATCGTAACGGTCGCCGGTGCGTCCGTCGTACAACGCGATCTTTCCGTCTTCCGGGAAGCCGGCTTTCTTCAATTCCTCGCGGATAATGTCTTCCGGAACGCCGTCGAACACCGGTGTTGCGACAACATACCCGAGCGCATTGGCGGCGAGGCCCAAGTGGGTTTCCAGAATCTGACCCAAGTTCATACGCGAAACGACACCGAGCGGTGAGAGAATCACGTCGACCGGAGTTCCGTCTTCCAAGAACGGCATGTCAGCGACTTTGACGATCTTGGAGATAACACCCTTGTTACCGTGGCGGCCGGCAAGCTTGTCTCCAACTTGAATTTTGCGGAGGTCGGCTACGGACACGACGATCTGCTTCAACACTCCCGGCTGGAGTTTGTCGCCATTGTCGCGCGAGAATACTTTAATATCGACAACCTTTCCTTTTTCACCGTGCTCGAGGTAGAGCGAGGAGTCGCGGACATCGCGGGCTTTCTCGCCGAAAATGGCGCGAAGCAATTTTTCTTCGGCCGAAAGATCCGTCTCGCCCTTTGGCGTGATCTTACCGACGAGAATGTCGCCGGATTTTACTTCCGCACCCGTGCGCACGACGCCGTGCTCATCCAAGTTGCGAAGTTTTTCTTCCGAGACGTTCGGAATGTCGGCAGTGACGGCTTCCGGTCCGAGTTTTGTGTCGCGGACATCGATGACGTGGTGCTCGATGTGAATCGAGGTGAAACGATCGGTGTGTACGAGACGTTCGGACAAAATAATGGCGTCCTCGTAGTTGTAGCCGTCCCATGACAAGAAGGCGCACATGAGGTTCTGACCAAGAGCGAGTTCACCGCGCTGAACGGATGTTCCGTCGGCGAGGACTTCTCCGGCATAAACCTTCTGACCCTTGTTGACCGATGGGCGGTAGTTGATACAGGTCGAGTGGTTGGAGCGTTGGAACTTGATGAGCTCGTAGCGGCGCATCGTTCCATCGGCGGACTGGAACTCGATGTGCTTACCGGAAACGGAAACGATCACGCCGTCTTCTTGCGCGATAATCGCATGACCCGAGTCGATGGCGACGCGGCGCTCGACGCCGGTTCCGACGATCGGCGCATCCGGCTTGATACACGGCACGGCCTGGCGCTGCATGTTCGTTCCCATGAGTGCGCGGTGACCGTCGTCATGTTCCACGAACGGAATGAGCGACGTACCGACGGACAAAATGTGTTTGGAAGAAACGTCGACGTAGTCGATTTCATGCACGTCAACGACGGTCGGTTCTCCGTTCTTACGGGCGGCGGCGCGCTCGACGAGGAATTTTCCGTCCTTGCCGATCTGCGTTGTCGCGGGAGCGGTTGTGCCCTGTTCTTCCGTGAAGGCGTTCAAGTACACGATCTCGGTTGTGACGGTCGGGATGATCGGCAATTTATCGACAGAAACTTTGGTCATTTTCTCGGCCAATTTTTTGTCGACTTCCGTATTGGCTTCCGCGACGAGTTTCCCCTCGCCATCGCGGACATCCACGCGGAGCGTCTCCCCGATCGCATCCTTGCCATCGTTCTTGGCCCAGCTCTTTACCAAACGATACGGAGCTTCAATGAAGCCGTACTCGTTGATGCGGGCGTAGCAGGACAAGTGGCCCACGAGACCGATGTTCGGACCTTCCGGTGAAGCGATCGGACAAATGCGGCCGTAGTGCGTGCGGTGCACGTCGCGGACATCGAATCCGGCGCGCTCGCGGGTCAAACCACCGGGACCCATCGCGGAAAGACGGCGCTTGTGTTCAAGCTCCGAGAGCGGGTTGGTCTGGTCCATGAACTGCGAAAGCTGGGAGCTCATGAAGAACTCGCGGATCGCACCGATGACCGGGCGAGCGTTGATCAGCTTGGCCGGATTGATGAGCGTGATGTCCATCGTCGACATGCGGTCTTTCACGATGCGCTCCATGCGAGCGAGACCGATGCGGAAACGGCTCTGCACGAGTTCACCAACGGCGCGGACGCGGCGGTTACCCAAGTGGTCGACGTCATCCGGTTCCGCTTGCGAGACGTTCAAGCGGATGATTTCACTTAAAATATTTACGAGATCTTCCTTGGTGAGAATGCGGTTCTCTTCCTTCACCATTTCCGTATGAACGGTCGGAAAACCAAAACGCTTGTTGAATTTGTAGCGGCCGACCGGACCCAAGTCGTAACGGTCAAAGTTGAAGAACATCGAGTGGATCAACGATTTGGCGTTGTCCGATGTCGCGAGATCTCCCGGGCGGATGCGCTTGTAGACTTCAATGTAACCTTCCTCTTCATTCGAGGAGACGTCTTTGGCGAGTGTTGATTCGATGTAGTGATTCAACGGGTGAACATCGACTTCCTCAAACAACTTCATGATGTCCTCGTTGGCGCCAATACCAAATGCGCGCAGAAGGGCCGTGGCGGCGACTTTGCGTTTGCGATCGATCTTGACCCAGATCACGTTGTTGGCGTCGGTCTCAAATTCCAGCCACGCACCGCGGTTTGGAATAATTTTTGCACCGTAGTAGCGGCGATTGTGCATGACCTCGGCGGCAAAAAATGCACCGGCCGATCGCACAAGCTGCGTTACGACGACACGCTCGATGCCGTTCACAATGAACGTGCCTCGATCGGTCATGAGCGGAACGTCGCCGAGATAGACTTCGGAATCTTTTTCCGAGTTCTGTCGGCGGTTCACGAGCTTGAGCTTCACGCGAAGCGGAGCTTCGTAGTTGACGTTCTTGGCTTTGGAGGTTTTCTCGTCAAACTTTGGTTCGTCGAAATAATAATCGACGAAGGAAAGTTCGAGATCGCGACCGATGAAGTCTTTGATCGGAGAAATTTCATTAAAGAGTTCCCGGATTCCTTCCTCGAGGAACCAGCGGTAAGACGCTTTTTGGATCTCGATAAGATCCGGAAGGGCCATGGCATCACGGGCGGCCGTGAAATAGCGTCGCTCGGCTTCCTTGGGAGGCTGGCGGCGGAATTGCATCGCTTGCATGTGGCGATCAAAAATGTCGGTTTCGTAACTGTCCGGACGGGACCATCTTTCGCAGAGCACGAAACGCGCCATGCGAATAGGACAAAACTGTCGGGGTGAGATGGTGACCGCGCAGGCTGAAACGACCGATTAAATTAGGGTCAAAAACACGCGATTGAGCATCAAAATGCGTCCCGAAGGGGATATCGGGACGGACTTCGATTAACGGTTTTTTGGGTAGCTCATGCTGACAATGACGTGTCAAGCCGCGTGTTTTCGCGCGAAATTTATCATGAGAGATGGAGATAGTCAAGCTATTTGGCTAAAACGGAACATAAGTCAAATATGGCTAATGTAAGGCAAAAGATGTCTGTCTAGCTTTTGGCTAAGATTAGCTTATCCACAGATTGGGCTAACTTAAGCACTATTTTTGTTACGAACTAATAACATCTATTCAGAGATGTACAGTTTTGTAACTATTCTTAGCCAATTTGGCTAACTTTGTATTTGTTCACCTTACTTGACAAAATCTTGGCTATGTGCTATAGTATTTGGTTACGATGACTAACCTGAAAGGGACCAAGTCGTCGGAAACGCCTTCCCAACCAACACCACGAGGTGCCCATGATCAGCGTCTTCCGGACCAGCCAGCAGGAGATCGACGCCTTCCTCGCCTCGCGCATCAAGCGTTGCCCCACGCGCTCCGGCGGACTGATCTGCTACGCGCAGATCGAGCCGATCTCGGCAGGCCGAATCGGCAACGGACGGCGCATGAAGCGCACCCACGCGGCGAAGCGCCGCACGTTCCGCGACTTGAACTAGTCGCGAAGAGGTTGGAAGGTCCAACACCTTTGAGAGCAAGGCTTTCAACAAAGATGACCCGTCGCAAGACATAACAAGCTAACCCGTTCCTTTTCTCTTGAGCCGCAGTGGTTACACACTCGGCTCCGCTCTCAGGTTTCCGACTCTGTCGGAAGTCTGATCTGCGGAAACGCATTTCACATAATAATATTCGTCTTGGAAGGAGAGCTGAGACGAGACCTAAGACTGCTACTTCTTTTTTTAGAAGCTAGCGGAGGTCTTGTTAACGCACCGACCGAGACGCCCCAAGCGTCTTGTTTTGTTTTTTCGGACGAAGGCACTGGAGGAGGGAGTCTCTGACGCAAGTCAGAGTAGATGCTCGCGTGTTGTGTGGACTCGGATTCGTCTGGGACCACTCAATGCTCGACTTCTCGGATCTGCCGGTCTTCGGACCAGTGCGGACCATCCACCTCCAATGCGTTCGTCGGAATACTTCGACGAGCTCAGGGCTGACAGGCGTATGGAAGAACCCCGATCGGACCCGAACACGGGCATCCGAACGGACGGAACGTTAACTCGAAAGAGGCGGAGCAATCTGCGTCTCTCGAATCAAGCGCTCCACACCGCGGAACGAACTTCGGTTCTTACCGCCTTCTTCCTTACACCTGTCCGCCTAAAAAACGGATTGACCTTTCAAACCCCCGTGTGGAACGTCCCGTTCCACACGTTCGGCAGAGAATATTTTGTTCTCGATCGAACGTGTGGCACGCGACAACAACTTTCAACCTTCCAACCCAGACGGAGTCAACATGTCGAATTTCAGGCTCAAGCTCGATGCCCTCGCTGCGATCATCTCCAACCCGGACGGCCGGACCGTCCGCGAGGGAATGGTCCAGCAGGGCGAGTGCCCCGCCTTCAACAGGGGCGAGGTCTCCCAGACGCTCGAGCTCAAGGGCGAGAGCGACCCGACCCTCTTCCGCGCCGCGTTCATCGTCGTCCACCTCTCGGGTGGCGGATGTCCGTACCGGATGGCCAATTGGGCCCTCGTCGTGGTGTCCAAGCGCTTGAACGCGCGGAAGCACCGCCGCACCGAGGCCTACCAGGAGGCCATGCGGCTCGGCGCCAAGCCCGAGCAGCTCCGGCGCATGTCGACCGAAGAGATCTTCGATCGGTGCGAGCAGGAGATCGGGATGAGGCAGGCGGCGTTCTTCTCCAAGATGCAGTCGACCGTGAGGTCGATCAACGTCTACGAGAAGGCGATGCAGGCCAAGCTCACCGTCGTCGGCGTCGAGGCGAACGCCTCGAAGCAGGAGATGGAGGCCCGCTACGCGGATCTCCAGGATCTCCTCCTGACGGTGCAGGTCGCCGCGACCAAGCCCAAGGCCAAGGAGCCGAGGGCCGTGACGCGCGCAGCCTGAGTCGGTCGGAAGACTGACAACCGCGGTACCGACGGAATCGGACTTGGTTACAGAAGATGAGGTGCTCCTTTGGAAATCTAGCGGCTTGCGGCCGCGACTGAACATAGCGTTTGTCTCTGTTTAATCGCTACGCGAAAAAACAGATATCTGTCCCCGTTGACCAATGGGGAGCCTGGGAAAGCAGTGTCCCGACCTGATGCCGGAGGAAGTAACTACTTCCTCCGGCGCCGATCCCGACTGTTGAACGCACGTTCGACAAGCGAGATCGGACCTTCACTAAACGAGCCGATGAGATTCAAATCTCGACTGTCTCCATACATAAACCATCCTCATAAGGAGGAAATCACATGAAGATGTCCGCCAACAAACGTTCCGATCAGCTCACCGACCGCAAGGCTGCACTCGGGAGGCTGACTGCGCGCTACATCGGCGTGATCACCAAACTCCACGAGCATCCGGTCTTCAAGTTCGTGAATCTGCGACCTGTCGACTTCAAGCTCTCGGATAGCGCCGAGCATCGGCTCGCACAGATGAGCGATGACGAATTCGAGGATCTTTACATGAATCACGGAATCGCGGTCATGGACGCGTGCCGAGCCCTGCGCTGTGAGTCGCTCCGGAGGGCCTGGCAGTCAGCGTATGACCGAAGGATCACGCGTCTCGGATTCCTTGAGTATCTCACTCAAGAGGGCTTCCTCCTCCTGTGTATCCCGTAAGACAGTACCGCAGTTCCGGAGGAGAGTTTCACTCTCTCCTCCGGCGCCGATCCCGACGGTTGAAGAAATTCGACCAGCGAGATCGGAGTGACGGTGCCGCAACACTGTCCTCTGTCACGAAAGGACTCGCGCGTGTACAGGCTCAAGTAGCGATTCGCTCCAAGATCTTGTCTACGACAACCGTCGAAGTCTCTCCCTAAAACACTTGGGATGAGCCGCTGACCGGTCATGGTCTAACAAAAAGCGAACTTCCACATAGCTGAGATGAACCCTCAGCGCCCCAAATCGGATGACGAAAATTTCGTCCATCGATTTGGTGCGATACACGGCATTTCGTCGTGACTCGACACCAACACCGGAGGCCTCGTGACCAAGTCCCGCTTTCTCACCGCGCTCATCGGCAAGCTCGTCGCCATCCGCGTCTTCGTTCAGACGGAGATCAAGGATGCGAACAAGCACCCCGTCGCGGTCTTCCGCGGCGATCTCGAGGGCTTCCTGCGCATCACGCAGGGCGAGCTGCTCGAGGGCTTCGGGGTCAAGAACCCCAACAAGCTCACGCTCACGATCCGCAAGGCGATGGCGGTGCTCGCGCGCATCCACAAGGGGTGCGACAGCTACCGCACGATCGCGGAGAAGGCGGAGACGATCATCAAGCGCCTCCACCCGATCCACGTCGCGGAGCTCGAGCGCGTCATGCTCGAGAGCCGGCGCCGGGAGATGCGCGAGGCGCTCGAGAAGCGCTTCCACGCGCTCTCCGGCGGCAAGGCGCTCCCCGACGGCACGCTGACCGCGACCCTCGAGGTCATCGTCAGCGAGCTGCGCAGCGAGCTCGAGGAGACGACGCGCGACAAGATGGACGAGGTGAACGAGCAGGGGCTCCGCCACCCGAACATCTCGCGCATCAACGACGCGAACCTGACCGCGCTCGCGGCCCGGCTCGACGAGCGTCTCACTATGCTCCGCCGCGTCCGCCCCGTGACGCAGAAGCCGTTCGCCGCGCATCTCGCGCAGCGCATGGCCACGACCTGACCGACTGGCCCGTTGGGAGAGAATTCTCTCTCCCAACGGCGCCTACCCCGGAAATCGATTCACTCGATTCACGAGGTGGGCGTACGCTCCGCAATGTGCGGGACCGCGACCCTAAATACAGGAGACAAGATGGATACCATCGCGCTCATGCTCATGATCGAGGAAGAGATCGGCAACGTCGTTCCGGAGGGCACCGAGCCCCTCATCGACTTGGAGTCGTCCCTCTTCACCTTCCCCAAGATCGAGGACGAGACCCCTCTGTTCGAGGTCCTCGAGCCGGGGTCGGCCTGATGAAGGGCCCCTGGTTCTGGGTGGTCGGTGCCGTGATCGCGATCACCTTGATCGGGTTTCACGTCACCTCCCACGGCGAAGGCTACTTTGAGCCGGCGGCCAACGTGTACTTGCCGCTCGACGCGCACGCAACCGAGGAGCACTGCTTCGAGGGAACGACGCGCATCGTCTGCGAGCGGGCACGCACCGGCTTTGCGGTTCGAGGAGGAACGCTCCGCGTTCGCGTGACGGGCATCAGCGATCTCGGCATCGAGAACGGGGTGCATCGCGCAGACGCAATCGTCCAGGTGTCCTTCGACATCGACGGACACTACGATGGATGGGGCTGGTCGAGATTCGATCGCCCGATCCTATACGGTGCCGTCACCGGCGCACGGAGCGTCGGCGAGGGATCGCATCGCCACGTGGAAGCACATGGCGACCCCGTTCTCCTCGAAGCGATACCGCCGCCCTACGGCGGAGACACTCGCTACGCGCCAACGCTCGGCGGATCCTGTTCCACGGACACTCGGCACGACCTGTGCCGCTTCCGTGCAACGGTTCCGATCACCGGAGATACCAATTATCTCCAAATCCATCTGCGGGAACGTTTCCGATGATGGACACTGCTCCCGATTCTCCAATCCTGGATGAGTCGGGCAGCCAACTGAAGGCTGGAGTCCTCATTCCAACCCTCACAGGCTGATGTCAGTCATCATTGACAAAATCCTGAAAAAGCCGTATCTTTTGATGTTCGTTTCCCTATCGACCCGGAAATTCTTGGAGGTGATTTGCTTGTGAGCCGATGGTCTCCGACTGCGGTTGGACGCCGAAGGTTCTCAAGCCACTCTCTCCTGCGCCCTTCCTCTTTTGGAACGGGCGCATACCTCCAGGAATTTCCGGATCGACTGCTGGGGCTTTTGCTCCGGAAACGAATTCAAACCCAAGACACGGAGGCACAGTGACCAAAGGTTATTTCGTAACGACGGCCGACCGATGGTCTGCCAAGAACCGCGCGGAGGATCCGTATACCAACGGACCCTTCGATCCCGACGACGGGATTCCCCCGCGACTTGCCGCCGAGGACATCGATCTCGACGGCATGGACGCGGAGCTCTCCCTGGCCTCCTACGACGGAGCCGAGAGCGAGCCGAGTGACGCGAGCGGTTTCTCGGAGGTGGCTCATCCGCCCACCGAGGATCTGCTCCGGAACGGTCTGCGACAGGAAGTCGCCGCCCGTCTCCAGCGCCGTCTCGCGGAACGCGAGGCGGGTGATCTCGTCCTCGCGCTTGTGGGGGCTTCTCCCCGCTCGCGCGACCGCCGCATCGCCGACCTCGAGGATCAGATCAACGGCTTGCCGGAAGATCTGTCCAAGAAGCGGGCGCTCCTGCGGCGCGAAGCGTTTGACCTCGCTCCCCGCAACCTCACCGAGATGATCGGCGAGCCCAACGCAAGGGGGCGATCATGATGCCCGCATTCGTCATGCGTGACGACGAAGACTCGAGCGTCGACGATCTCCTGTACGACGACAACTGGCTCGGCTATCACTGCCTGATCCAGTCGTACAAGGACGCACTCGTCGAGTACGAGAACTTCGAGAACGAGCTCCGGCTCGTCGGCCACCAGCTCGACGCATACGCGCACGAGAACGGGATCCACGGCCTGAAGAGGCTGCGCGAGCTCGCTCCCAACATCCGCGGCATGGACTACAAGGTCCTCGAGCCGATGGTGAACTCGCTTCGCGACCGCGGCGACGACGACCTCGTCCAAGCTGCCCTCGAAGCATTCCGCACCGCACCGCTCCAGTATTCGCCCCCGAGCAAGATCAAGGACAGGGCTTCCGTGAAAGCGGCCGCCCTCCAGACCCTTGCCGCGGGCTCGAGCGGATCGGAAGCGGAGACGGCGGGACGCATGGCTGTCGAAACAGCGGTCAAGCACGAGGTCACGCCCAAGAAGGATCCCTGGGATCTCGACTTGGTTCCGAACCTCAAGGTCCGCCGCGTCGTGCATCCGGAAGACGTCTTGATCCAGAAGTTGGACGGTGCCCTCAAGCACTTCCGGCGGATGGAACAGTCGTTCTACGACCTGCGCGACAACGGACGCAAGCGACTCGAAGCACGCATTCAGGTGCTCGAGGGACTGCTCCAAGATCCACACCGCCGGCAAGATCGCCAGACCCCCACCGTCTCGCGTCGCCGGCACTGAACCTTCAACCTCTCACCGAGAGGGCCTCGTTCTTCAGAACGAGGCCTTCCACCCATTCTCTTTATCACACTGGATTCCAGCGTTCGCTGGAATGACACGATGAAGTGAACGGGGGGAAGTCCGCTTAGGCGGAACTCTGATACGCCCTGCGAGGTTACATAACCCTCGGACAATGACGCGTCTCAACCCCGACTCGAAACCTCCAATCCGGTGAAATGGAAAAGAGGATGCACGTTCACAAGTTAACCCAACGTTCAGTTTTCACTCCGCCAGAAGCGGAAGAAAGAGGCCCCGTGACCCAGAAGAAGCCCTCCGTCCAGTTCGTGTTCCCGATGCCGTCGGCAGATGCCGAGCAGGCGCTGTTCACGCACCGCTTCCAGTGGCGCGTGAGCAATCAGCTCGAGGCCGCGGTCATCGAGACCGCCGGAGCCGACAGCAGCAAGATGGCCCTCTCGGCCCAGGTCGCGATGCACGTCTTCGGACGTGACCGCTGCACGAACGACAAGGACCTCAAGGAGGTCATCGCGCTCATGAGCGGTCTCAACCGGCACATGCTCAAGCTCATCGAGGGGATCTACGTCACCCCGTCGGGTGAAGAGCTCCCCATGGTGAACGGCGACGGCGCGCCCACGCGCGTCCCCTGCTACCGCATGCGGCCGGAGACGACCGACGATCGCAACCTCGATCGCACGGAGAGCTTCAGCATCCGTCAGCTGTCCTACTTCCTGGAGAACGCGGAGTACCGCGAGCCCAAGAAGGCCGGCAACGGATGGACGATCTTCCGTCAGGCCGTCGGCATGAAGCTCGAGGAGCATGTCGGCGAAGACGCGCGCGGCGTGACCCGCCAGTTCAGCGGCGTGGTCTTTGGCCGCTACCCGGCGACGCCGAGCGTCACCGAGATCGACGGCAAGCGCGTGGCGGTCATCAAGGGCGGTTTCTACGCCCTCGGATACGCCGCCTTCCTGCCGACCGAGAGCATCGTCATGCTGCTCGGTCTCTACCCGCAGCTCGAGCCGTTCTTCCAGCGGGTCGTGAGCAAGTTCTCGGGCATCCGTCTCCGCGAGGAGAACCAGGTGCGCGGGCTCCTGCCCGCCCCGCGCGAGATGCGCCCCCAGGCCGCCAAGGCCGAGGGCGAGGCCGGCGCGCCCGAGGCGAAGGCCGAGGGCAAGCCGAAGCGCGACCGCAACAAGAAGCGGACGGCCGACAAGAAGGCCAAGGCCGAGGCCGAGGGCAGGGAGAAGGCCGGCGAAGGCGCCGACCCCGACCAGGCCCAGGCCTGACACTGAACGAGCCCCGAAGCAATTCGAGGCACACTCTGAACAGCCCCCGTTCCACATTTCTGTGGGACGGGGGCTTGTTCGTACCCCAGCCTGGACACGATCAATGATTTCTGTTATTGTTTTTCCCCCGGAGGTGAACGGATGAACGAACGAGATCGTCCCAATACGACCAGTACGTGGCCCCCGCCCGAACTCACGAGCGAAGAGGGTAACGACGACAAAACCGTCGTCGTTAAGATGAATCTCCAGCTCGTGCGTCTGCTTCTCGAGTCCGGTTCCGCCGCTATCGACGAGCCTGCTCCCGACGGCGAGGAGCGGCCCTGATGCTGAGCGCGATCGCCATGACCGTGTTCGTCTGGCTCATCATTGATGACGTCCTGCACTTCATCAATCGGCGAAGAGGTCCTTAATCCTCCGAGCGCTCCTTCCTACTCCAACGCCCCGTCAGGCTCCCTTGCCTGAACGGGGCGTTTGCGTTACGTTCAATCAACGAATCGTCCTTCAAAACCTGCGGAGCGTTGTATGCCCCGGCTCCTCTTGCCCCGTCTCTCCATGCGTTTGCCGTTCTGGCAGACTCGCGGATCTCTCTCCTGACGATGCAAAAGGCGCCACCTGGGCTTGATGACGCTTTGCGGGTCTTGGCGGATGATTTTTTTATTGCGTGACCTCTTCTTCCGGAAGCGCGGTGACGGGAGCGCGATCGTAGATCACGCGTCTGACTTCCACGGATTCCGCACCGTGGCGGCGGCGGGAAACGATACGAATCAATGTTGTTCCACGTGGAACATTCATTTCATGAGAAAAACTTCCGTCAGGCCTGACGGTAGCCTCGACGCCGTTGATATCGACAATCGATCCGGAGAGTGTTTGGCCTTGGATGACGACATGCGGATCATCGACGCGCAGGCCGTCGACCGGATTTACGATTTCCAGATCGGGTGCGAGCGACATGGCGCGGGCTTGGACATACACGTAGCCGCCGAGTAAAAAAACGAAACAGAGAAAACCGACGGCGGCGATAATGCGCGGGGTGACAACGAGAGCGGTTGCTCCGAGCTTTACGGGTCTTGGCAAAAAATCCGCGGGGTTGCGCTCGATCTCGCGTGTGCGGAGACCTTCGCGAAATTTATGGAGATAGTAGGATTCGTTGACGCCAAAGAACGAGACGTATGATTTTAATAATTTCTCGGCATAGACAGGATCGGGTAAACCACTCCAGTCTTCCTCTTCCAATGCGCGCAAGAACGACGGGGTGAGCTTGGCAACTTTTGCCGCCTGTTCAAGCGAGAGACCGGCACGCTCGCGCAACTCGACCAAGTCGGGGCCGAGCTTGCCGGTGCCGTTTACGCGCTTTAAAACGAAGGCCATGTCTGGATCCTAAGTCGGAAAGCGAAAAGCGTAAAGCGTAATCCTATTCGGCGGGTTCTTCTTCCTCTTCCGCGTCTGCGTCTTCCGGAATCTCCGGCGGCATTTCATCTTTCAGAAAATCAGCCTTGAGAATCTCGCGGGGTTTGGCGCCGTCGCCGGGGCCGATGAAGCCTTCTTGTTCGAGCAGGTCGAGGAGGCGTGCGGCGCGCGCGTATCCGACTTTGAGACGTCGCTGTAGCAGCGATGCGGAAGCTTTTCCGGCGCGGAGGATTTCTTCTTTGGCCGCCGGGATCAGTTCATCGGAGTCTTCCGAAGGCAAACCGTCGTCGCCAAATATGGTCGGACCGGCTGAAGGGCGGTTCGTGACCGACAAATCGTAATCGGCTGGTTCGTATTTGGATTTGACGAATTCCACGACGCGGGCGATTTCCGTTTCCGAGACAAAGGCGCCTTGCACGCGCTTGGGCACGGAGAGCTCGGCGGTCGAGTACAGCATGTCTCCGCGGCCGAGCAGTTTTTCCGCGCCCTGCTGGTCAAGGATCGTGCGCGAGTCGGTTGCGGATGCGACGGAAAATGCAATACGTCCTGGGATGTTTGCTTTGATGAGGCCGGTGATGACGTCGACGGAAGGGCGCTGGGTCGCAAGAACGAGGTGGATGCCGACGGCGCGCGACATCTGTGCGAGACGCACGATCGGACCTTCCACATCGGCGGCGGACGTAGCCATGAGATCTGCCAATTCATCGATCAAGACGACAATGTACGGGAGCTTCTCTTGAACTTTTGCGTTGTAGCTCAAAATATCGCGGACGCCGTGTTTAGCGAGGAGATCGTAACGACGATCCATGTCGCGCAATGCCCACTTGAGTGCGTTTACGGTTTCAGGAACTTTGGTGATGACGGGCGTAAGCAGGTGCGGAATGCCGTTGTAGACCTGGAGTTCCACGCGCTTTGGGTCGACCATGATGAATTTCACGTCGTCGGGGCCGAGCGCGTACAGATACGACATGATGATGATGTTCAACATGACGGACTTACCGGAGCCCGTTGCACCTGCGACGAGCAAGTGCGGCATACGGGCAAGATCCGCCATCCATGGCTTGCCGGAAACATCGCGACCAAGCACAAAGGACATGGTTGTCTTGCGGTCGCGGAATTCTTTTGTCTCAAGCATCTCGCGCAAGCCGACGGTTGCCACGCTTTGGTTTGGAACCTCGACTCCCACGAGCGATTTGCCGGGGATCGGCGCTTCAATACGAATCGGATGCGCGGCAAGGGCGAGCGCCAAGTCATTATGCAAACCGGTGATGCGCGAGAGTTTTACGCCATCGCTTGGCTTGAAGGCGAATTGTGTAACGGTTGGTCCGACGGCAACCTCGGCCATCTCGACAGGGATGCCAAACGTCTCGAGGGTACGTCGAATGACTTCTCGGTTGTGGACGATGTCACCGGAAGTTGGTCGCTGGTCGCGTCGCTCGAGCAATTCAAATGGAATTTCGATGCGAGCTTGGCGGCGGCGCTTTGGCGTGGCGGGCTTTTCCGAACCTTCCTCCTCTTCCTCCTCTTCTTCTTCCTCTCCTTCGTCTGCAGCCTCTTCCTCTCCCTCACTTTCCTCCTCTTCTTCTACCTCCTCTTCTTTGGCGATCATCAGCGATTGACCCTCACGAAGCTGTGCCGCTTCCGAGGCACGAGCACGCGAGTCGCTCCAGGATCGGAAGGGCGACGAGATGGCGCGCAGGCCTGTCATGATGCTCTTCAAGACAAGGTCGACAAAAAACAAAATTTGTTTGAGCGAGGCGTTGAATGATAGGAGCAGTGAGACGACAAAGAGCGCGATGAGCACGGCGACCGCTCCGGCGAGACCCATCATGGTTATAAGCGGCACGGCGACGATCTCGCCAAGTTTGCCTCCGGCAGCCATGAGTGCGGCATCGGCGACGGATTTTGCTTCCGGAAAACTTACGGCATGAACGAGAGGATTCAATGTAATGAAGAACAGCAAGAAACCAACGGCGTTGCTGAAGCGAATCGGCAAACGGTCGGGAGCGAGGATGTGATACGCCCAAGCCATGAGCAAAAAGGGCACGATGAGCTTGTCCCAGCCAAAAATATAGGAGACACCATCATTTAACGCATGACCAAAGGCGCCGGCCAAGTCGAACATGGAAAGCAACAGGAAAAACGACAAGAAGAATAGCAGGACGACTGCTACTCCCTTGCCGGTTTCCGAGTCCAAAGCAAGATCTAATGATCGCTTCCTCCGTCGAGCCATAACCGCCCTATTCTAGCAGGTTTACAGACATTCGTTTATTCCGCGGCTGGAGTGTCGCTGGAATCGTCGTCCGCTTCATCGGCCTTGTTGGTCGATACACCGCTTTGCTCGCGTTCACGCCATGCGGCAATCGACTTTTCACGCATCTCTTTCATCAATGCCGGTCGTTCTTTTAACGCTAGTTTGGCATTTTCACGGCCAACCCCCAGCTTCTCCCCACCAAACGAGTAGGAGTTACCGTTTTTATTCACAACGCCAAGTTCAACGCCGGAATCGAGCAAGTCGCCCGGAACGGAAATGCCCTCGTTGTACATGATGTCGAATTCCGTGGTGCGGAACGGAGCCGCGACCTTGTTCTTCACAATTTTTACCTTCACGCGGTTACCGATGATCTTCTCCCCCATCTTGATCTGTGCACTTCGTCGCACTTCAATACGCATCGACGAGTAGAACTTCAATGCGGTACCACCAGTCGTTGTTTCCGGGTTGCCGAATACGACGCCGATCTTCATGCGGATCTGGTTGATGAAAATAACGGTCGTTTTTGAGCGTGAAACGATACTCGTGAGCTTACGCAGCGCTTGCGACATGAGGCGCGCCTGCAAACCCATGTGGTGGTCGCCCATTTCTCCTTCAATTTCCGCTTTTGGCGTGAGGGCGGCTACCGAGTCGACAACGATGACGTCAACGGCGTTGGAACGAACGAGCGTTTCTACGATATCGAGCGCTTGTTCTCCGTTGTCCGGCTGGGAAATGAGCATTTCATCGACGTTCACGCCGATCTTTCGAGCGTAATCAGGATCGAGCGCATGTTCTGCGTCGACGAAAGCGGCAATACCACCCATCTTCTGCGCTTCCGCGATGATGTGCTGGGCGAGCGTCGTCTTTCCGGAAGCTTCCGGTCCGTAGATTTCTACGATGCGGCCGCGCGGGACTCCAAAGACGCCGAGCGCGAGGTCGAGGGAGAGACAGCCGGTTGGAATCGTCTCGACGTCCATCTTGCGAGCTTCCCCAAGACGCATGATGGAGCCGTCGCCAAACTTTTCTTTGATCTGATCGATAGCGGTTTGCGCTGCTTCACGGCGGCCGGCTTGTTCATCGGTTATTTTTTTTGCCATATGTGAGTGTTCGATTTATGTTCTATACGATACGGGACGGTTATTTAGAGGTAAATAGTTCGTGTCAAGGGAGGGTTCGTGCGTGGTTAAGTAAAGCGCCCCGGCCCGAGAAGTCGGATCGGGGCGCTGCTTCAGTACGTGCGTCCAGGACAGGCGGGAAGGCCGCATTGCACGGGGACGAGGGGGCGGATGAGGGAGCCGCCGGGGTCGTAGCAGACTTGGACGGGGACGGTGACGCCGTCGATGGTGATGGTGACACCGGCTTCCGATGCGAGTCGGCCTTCGAATGTGCTCCAGTCGCGGACGCCGCTCCAGTCGCCGCAGTAGGCGGTGAATGCGGCCCAGCCGAGCCAGTCGTCGCGGATGGTGACGTCGAGCGCATCGCCCGGAGTCGAGAGATACGACTCGGATACACCGCCTGCTCCCCAGAGAACGAGGGTCCAGCCTTCGGCACAGGGGCCGATGCGCGACGGATTCGGTTCGAGATGAATGTGGGTCATCGCATCGTCGCAGACCCAGCCGGTGCCGGGGTTGCTTGCGCATCCGTCGTCGACGAGACCGTTGCAGTCGTTGTCGAGCGTATCGCCGCAGACTTCGTCGAAGGTGTGGCAGCTCGTACTCCACGAGCAGAGCGGTGCCTCGCACTCGCGATAGCCGTTCACGCCGCAGCTCGTGACACAGATCTCCCCCATTCGACCGAGCGGACAGAGAAAGTCTTCGTCGACATGCGAGTCGAGGTCGTCGTCGACGCCGTTGCATGTTTCGCGCGTTGGCGTTCGCGGTACGAACGCATCGACTGAACGTGTTCCCGCATCCGTTCCGACCGTGGTCGGCGGAGATGCGGCGTCAGCGGCGAACGTTGGGGGCGGGCGGGCATCGATCGGATGATCGAGGCCTCCGTCACGACGACGCGGCGTCGTGTGATCGCCTTTTGCACAGCCGGCGATCGACGGAAAGAGAATGATGGAACTGATACCGACCAGAAACCAGATGAACCAGCGGCGCATAGGAACCTCCCGACCGTGCCAAACACTCATTGTGGGCACGGCCGGGGATCTCCCCGGCGCAGTTACTCGACCGGAACGGGAGGCGCGTGGTCGTCGCACCAGTGTTGAGCAAGGCGCGGCACGACCACTGATGAGTCAGAGTCATTTTGCCCGCCCCACCCCACACTCCTCGTCCGGTAACGCACATTGTCCAACCGGCTTTTCAGCATGACCCAGAACCGCAAGCATAGAACGGTCCGAATCATGGACAGCGTCCGGGCCGTTTCCCTCCCGGGGCCGTCCTACAACCTACAATGCACTGTTCTTGTTCCGACGTTCGGAACTTGTGAATGAATGCGACACATACGGGCGTTTGCGATTCCCTCGTGCCTGATTCCAAGATAGGAATTACTGTCCGCATCGTCAAAAATTCTGTTTGTCTTATCGAACAAAACACTTTTGAATATTAATATTCTTTCGTGGCTGAGAGTCGTGAACGATGTCGCGAATGTCGGGCAACAGAAACATGCGAAGACCCCCGACAAAATATGAATAGTACCTGTGGATTCTTTTATTTCACTTATAAGTGGATAACTTTCTCCACGCCCACCAAATCACGATGTAGCACGCGATCATGAACCAAGGCGTCACCCCAAGTCCCGACCATGAACCCCAGCCTAAACCTTGCGCGGTGTTGGCGATCCAGAGAAGTACCGACAAGAATCCCTTGGCCGGGAGCGTGAACGGTTCAAAAGGAAGCGCGAGAGCGACGAGACCGCTCCCCATCGCCCAAGGGATCAACGGAAGTGCCAACAAGTTGGTAACAACGCCGACGATGGTCGTTTGGCCAAAAGCCCAAGCGGCGTACGGAGTTGTCATCAGCGTCGCCGCGAGCGTCATCGATAAACCTTCGCGCAAACTTGTCCATGGGATGCGCTTTTCAAAGTAGTCATCGAAATACTTGCCCCAAGTCATGAGTCCGGCCGTCGCCAAGAATGAGAGGGCGAATGAAGGATCATAAACGAGCGACCAAGGTTTCCATGCGGCAAAGAGTGCGGCCGCGACAAGGAGGAGACGCTTGGTCGACGGCAGGCGTCCGACGACGGGCGCGAGCGCGATGAGCCAGCCCATGATCGCGGCGCGGACGACGGGCGCCTGCGGAGAGACCAGCCAGACGAAGGCGACGAGGACGCCCGTTAGTAATAGAAATGTTTTCCTGCGAGAAAGATGAAACAAGCCAAAGAGATGCATGGCCGCCAACACGACCAGCATGACGTTAGAGCCCGAAACCGCGACGAGATGCGACATGCCGGCCGTGCGGAAGGCGTCGCGGGACTCTTTTGTGAGGCTTCGTTCGCCATACAGAATTCCGGAGAGTAGAGCTCCTTCATCGCCGGGCAAACCTTGATGGATGCGGTCGGAGAGGTAGTCGCGATAAGGATTTGGTGCCGCACGTTCGTAAGCAAAGCCGCTTGGATTGAGGAAGCGGAGGTTGCGGGGAATAGTGGATGCCTCGAAGCGCCAGAGACCGAGCATCAAGGCGAGAAGGACGAACAGCGAATAGCGAACGGCGGGCTTTGAAGATAAAAAGAGAAGGACGATGGCCATTCCTGTCCCGATTGCGAGCCATTCCATACCGATCGTCGCGTATGGCCACGGACTATGGATAGCAATGCCAAATAAAAAAGCCGCGAGGAGCCAGCCGGAGAGTTTCCAGAATGGGACGTGGTTCAGATGGCCTGAATTTTATGCTCCGATTCTGAAATAGCAAACATCGCCATCTTGCATGATGTAATCTTTGCCTTCAATGCGCGTCTTCCCCTTTTCACGGCAGCCCGCTTCTCCGCCAAACTCGACGTAGTCCTTATAGGGAGTAATTTCTGCGCGGATAAAGTTCTTTTCAAAATCGGTGTGGATGACGCCGGCGGCGACGGGGGCGGTTGATCCTTTTGGGGTGGTCCAGGCGCGGGTTTCTACTTCACCTGTCGTCAAAAACGTGATCAGACCGAGAGCTACGTAGGCTTCTTGGATCAATTTATTCAAACCGCTTTGCGTTTGGCCGGCCATCTCGAGGTACTCGCGTTTTTCCTCGTCGGACATCGTGGAAAGATCAGCTTCCATTTTAATACAGACGGGAACGATGAGACCTTTTAAGCCGGCGACGCGCGCTTTCCACGATTCATCGCCAAGCTGGGCCTCGCTCACGTTCACGACGTAGAGCATCGGCTTCATGGTGAGCGATTGGAGGACGCGGAGAGCAAAACGTTCGTCGGCGGTCCACTCGACGTCGCGAAGCATGGTGCCGTTGTTCAAGTTCTGGATGGCTTTGGCGACGGCGGCGGCTTCTGCTTCAAGCTCCTTTGTCTTTCCGCTCTTCATTTGCTTGTCGATGGTACCGGCGCGCTTGGTCAACACGTCCAAATCGGCGAGGGCGAGTTCGGTGTTGATCGTTTCTGCATCGCGCAGAGGATTAATCGAACCATCGACGTGCAAAATGTTCGAGTCCTCAAAAGCGCGGACGACTTGGGCGATCGCATCTGTCTCGCGGATGTTGGCGAGAAATTTGTTGCCGAGGCCTTGGCCTTCTGATGCGCCCTTCACGAGGCCGGCGATGTCGACGAATTCGATCACGGTCGGAATGAGCTTTTGGCTTCCGCTCATCTTCGACAGAACGGCCAAACGCTCATCTGGAACTTCAACGACGCCGACATTAGGGTCGATGGTACAGAATGGGTAGTTCGCGCAGTCGACCTGCTTTTTGGTGATCGCAGAAAAGAGCGTGGACTTGCCCACGTTTGGAAGACCGACGATGCCGATTTGGAGAGCCATATTGGTGCGGAGAATAGAGGAGAACGGAGAAAGAATCAAGAGTCAGGCTCCCCTCAATAGAGATTGACAATCGGGCGGAAGCAGGTACGGTGAAGGCGCACTTTCCACGGATCGAGCTCAGCTCGACGGAGGTACTCATTGTGGACACTGCGCCGCTCCTCAAGCAGGTGACCCACTATCGGGGTCTCCTGTGGTTCCGCTCGATGGTGGACGACGTCTGCTTCTGCATGCGCACGTCCGACGCCCAAGCCGTCGTCAAGAACCTTCACTCGGTTCTTAGGGTCACCAAGCCAAAGAACGACGGCCACGAATTTGGACCCTTCCAAGTCCAGGTCACGTCGGCCGCACGCATCACCATTCCGCTCGCGCTTCCGGACCTCGTGGAGCAGCGGGTGCCGGTGGATCGCGACTGGCTCATCGCCATCAAGCCGCTACTCGATCGTACGTTCGAGATTCTCTCCCTGCGCGGAGGCTCGCGCGATTTCACGATCGAGTACGACGGAGACCAAGCCGTCGAGGGCGAGGTCGACCGCAAGAGCATTCCGCCGCATAAGGAGTAGCGAGCATGAAGAAGAACCTGCTCTTTGTCGCCGTGATGATTGCGCTCGCCGCCAACGAGGCGGAGGCTCGCGCCAAGAACTGGCCCAAGACCGCAAGCGACATGCGTGAAGCGTTTTGGAGAAAGTACGACTCCGCCGTCTTCCGACTACTCGACGAACTCGAGGCTCGGAACATCTACCGCCAAGAAAGCCACGGAGACACAAAGTCCTGACGTAGCGCCGTTACCCTCATCTGGGTGACGGCGCTTTCTGCTGCCATAGCGGACGGTTGACGTTTCACGAGAAACCGCGTAGGTTCGAGTCCTATATATATGTTTAAAGTCACCACACTCCCCAAGTCGGAGGTCAAAATTGAGTTCGAGATTCCGTGGGAAGATACGGCTCCGTTTCGTGAAGAGGCTGTCGTTGAGATTTCAACGGCCAAACCTATGGCAGGATTCCGTCCGGGCAAGGCAACGTATACCGATGTCGTCCGCTTGGTTGGCGAGATGAAAATTTTGGAGACGGCGCTCGAGCGCATCGTCCGCTCCTATTATGTGAAGGCTGTTATTGGCGAGAAGCTTGAAACGGTTGGTTCGCCGGCGGTCAACATCGATCAAATTACTCCTGGCCAGCCCGTGAAGTTCACAACGCATACGCCGATCGCGCCGGAAGTGACGAAGATGCCGGTTGTGAAAGATTGCGCCGTTGAGAAAAAGATCAAGAAAGCGACCGATAAGGAAGTCGAGGAAGCGATCGATGAGATGCGCAAGATGCGACGTACGGAAGTGAAGGTTGATCGTGCCGCGACCATGGATGACCTCGTTATCGTCGACATGGAAATGTCGCGCGATCATGTGGCTCTTGAGGGCGGAACGGGCCGCGACTATCGTGTCTACCTCTCGGAACCTCAATATATTCCTGGACTGACGAAGAAACTCGAAGGAATCAAAGAGGGTGAGGAACGTACCTTTGTACTCCCCTTTCCGGAGGAATATTTACAGAAGCATTTGGCCGGCAAGGATATCGACTTCAAAGTGAAGGCGTCATCCGTACATGAACTGAAGATGCCGGAGATGAATGATGAGTTTGCGAAGGGCGTAGGCATCGATACGGTCGAGGAGCTGCGCAAAAAGCTGCAAGAAAATATGCAGAAGGAAATGGATCAGCGCGCGACCGATGCCGCGGAGATCGAAATGCTTGAGAAGCTCGTGGAGAATTCCAGCTTCTCGGAAGTACCGGAGATTTTGATCAACGAAGAAGTGCGCCGCATGCAGCACGAGCTACAGCACAGCATCGAGGAGCAAGGAATGAAATGGGAAGACTATCTTGGATCGATCAAGAAAACGGAAGCCGATTTGAAACTCGACTTTGTGAAACAAGCGATCCGACGTATTCAGACGGCGGTGCTCATCAAGGCGTTTGCCAAGCAGCAAGATATCGACGTTGCCGACGAGGAAGTGGACGCGGAGCTCGATCGCATTCTCGAGAATTTGCCGGCAGAGCAGGAGGAGACGCGCGCACATGTTTCGAGCCCCGACTATCGCGACTATGTGAAGGTGACGATGCGGAATCGCCGGACGCTGGAGTGGGTGAAGGAGCAGTGTATTAAGTAAACAAAAGCCGCGGGAAACCGCGGTTTTTGCTATGATTCAATTATGTCTACTTTGAATATCCTCGTGGTGCCAAATGCTTCGATCACGGAGATCGTTGGCATGCATGATGGTGCACTAAAAATACGACTCGCGGCGCCCCCCGTCGACGGGAAGGCGAACGAAGAACTCATTCGCTTTCTTGCGAAGAAACTCGATCTGGCTCCGTCAGATATTTCTATCGACAAAGGGGCGACTGGAAAAAGAAAGCGCATCGATATTCCCCTGCCGGATGAAGACGTGAAAACGATGCTCGGACTTTAAGCGACGTTGTCGATTCCGCCATGGCTCCACGGATTGCATCGTAATATTCTTTTCCAACCGATCCAGGAGCCTTTGATGAGACCGTACTTCCCGATCGCTTCGTATGTGTACTGTGAACAGGTCGGATGGAACTTGCAGACGCGGTACGGAAATAAATCCTGAAACGGGCCGTGGTCAGGAGAGAGGGTTTTTTGGTAAATGCGAATCGACATTTGGCCGAGTCGTCGTGGTAAATGAAAAATATTCATTTATGGTTCGCTCTTGAAGACGACGGACGACTTTTTGCGCGCTTTCATTTTGCGAGGCGTCGGCGGCTTGCTCATTGCTTCCGGGATTTTTTCGAATGAGCGGCGGACCATGGCTTGGAGTTCGTCGAAATCGACTTTGAGAAGTTCGAGTTTCAAGATAAAAAGGAGGTCCATGTTCTTGGGCCACTCGGATTTGAGGAGTCGAAGGACTTCGCGCATGCGTCGCTTGCCTCGATTGCGGGCGACGGCGGTTTTGAAGACTTTTGCAGAGGTAACAAAGCCGACTTTGGTCGGTTCTTGGCTTGAACGAATGCGTAAAGCGTAGAACGGGCTATACACAACGCGGCCCTTCTGGGAGAGGAGGGCAAAATCTTTGGCACGCCGGAGGCGTTCTTGTTTGGGCAGCATATGAAAAGACGAGGGTTTCCCCTCGCCTATTCTACCGCTTTATCGGCGGGAGCGTTTTACGACTGTTTTGATTGCCGAGACGCGGCGGCCCTTCTTTCGGCGGCGGGAGAGGACTTCACGGCCATTCTTGGTGCTCATTCGGGAACGAAAACCATGGACGCGAGCTCTGCGGCGCTTTTTGGGCTGGTAGGTTCGCTTTGTAGCCATATAGTTGTGACCCGACAAAGGTACAGGATTCCGCAGAAATTGGCAAGTATTCACCCTTTTGCTGAACTATTCGACGGTGGTTTGACATAGTTATGCACAGTTGGAATGATCGTCTTAATTTCTATGGATCAGCAAGCTCTTTGGCAGGCGGTACTCGGAGAACTTGAGTTAAGTCTCTCAAAAGCGAACTTTACGACCTGGTTTAAGAACACGTATCTCATCAGTGCCGAGGGAACAAAGGCTGTTGTCGCCGTTCCAAACACGTTTACGAAGACCTGGATGGAGAAGAAGTACAACGACCAGATCATTAAGGCCTTGCGCGTTGCATCAAATCTGCCGATTCGCGAGGTTACGTACCGAATTGAGGTAAAAAATACAACGGTTCTACCCATAGAAATCACCCAGCAGTCTTCAAACGATGTTCCTGCGCAGGAATCTTCCCGGTTTGAAGCGACTGCAAAGTCAGAAGGGGGTAATCATGATGTCGGACTCAATCCTCGATACACGTTTGGCTCATTTATCGTTGGCAAGAGCAATGAATTGGCTCATGCGGCGTCTCAAGCGGTTGCGGCCAAGGGAGATGTTTATAATCCCCTGTTTATCCACGGAAGTGCCGGCATGGGGAAGACGCATTTGCTCCATGCGATCGGTCATCACGTGCAGTCGAGGATGCCGGAGGCGAAAATCTGCTATGTGACCTGCGAAGGATTCACGAATGAGTTTATTCGATCGGTTCGCGGAGGCCAGATTAATGCTTTCAAGGATAAATATCGCTTGGTTGACGTACTTCTCATCGACGACATTCAGTTTTTAGTTGGAAAAGAAGGAACGCAGGAAGAATTTTTCCATACATTCAACGATTTGCATCAAAACAAGAAACAAATCGTAATAACTTCCGATCGACCGCCAAAAGATATCCAAACACTGGAAGCACGACTGCAATCGCGCTTTGAGTGGGGCATGATGGTGGATATTTCCAAGCCGGATTTTGAAACGCGCGTCGCTATCCTTCAGGCAAAGGCTCGCGACAAGAATTACGCTCTATCTACAGAAATTTTTCATGCGATTGCCGGTGCGATTCAGTCGAATGTACGTGAATTGGAGGGTGCAATGAATAAAATCATCGCTTACCACCAGTTCAAGAACATCCAACCAACACTGCAGACCGTCCAACCACTCCTACAGAGCTTTGCTCCGACGATTACCAAGCGGAATGTCACGCCGAGACTGCTCATTGAGACGGTTATTACCTATTACGACATTTCGATGGAAGATATTTTGGGTAAGAGTCGTGAGCGCAGACTCGCTTTTCCGCGACAGGTAGCCATGTACTTGCTTCGTGAAGAGGCAAAATGCTCGTATCCGTCGATCGGGAACCAGGTTGGAGGACGCGACCATACGACCGCGATGCATGCATGCGACAAAATTAACAAAATGCTGAAAGACGACGACCAGCTGAAGCATGATCTAACAACACTGCGAGAGCGTCTCTATAGCCAAGCCTCGTAGGTTAGCAAAATCTCTTGTGGATAATTCTGTGGGTAAATGGGGATAAACCCATGGATAAAAGCGGGACAAGAGTATGAACAAGGACAGAACAGAGCTTTTGTCCCCGTATTGAACAGATAGTGTCCCCGTCAACAGTGGAAGAAATTATACTAAAACGTGGCTGTAACTAGCCACGTTTTAGTTTATCCCTTCTGTCCACATACCCTATTGTTACTACTATTTATCTATATACTTGATTAAGCCAACACGGAGTGTAAACATCAGACAGAAAACATATATGCACTTCGCTTGTACCCAAGAAAATCTTCTTCAAGGCTTATCTCTGGTGAGTCACATCTCCGGAAAGAATGCCAACCTTCCTATTTTGGGGAATGTGCTTCTCAAAACAGATTCCGGAGGACTTAAACTCTCGACAACCAATCTTGAAATGGCGGTTTCTGCACAGGTTCGTGGCCGAGTTGAGGCCCCTGGTGAGTTTACGGTGCCGGCAAAACTCCTTCAGGACTATATTTCCCTGCTTCCGGCTGGAAAAGTTGAACTCGTGCTTGTCGATGATGTGCTTGAGGTACGGGCTGATGGGTCATCAACTTCGATAAAGGGTATGCCATCGTCGGAATTTCCTCTTATCCCCAAGTTAGCTAAGGATGGTGGATATCATTTGAAAGCCGAGGCGCTACGAAATGCGATCGGACAGGTCGCCTTTGCCGTTTCAGGTTCCGAATCCCGTCCGGAGCTTTCCGGCGTGGCTTGTTTCTTTCATAGTCAGGTGAAAGGCAGCTTAGTCATGGCTGCTACTGACTCATACCGCCTCTCGGAGCGCGTTTTGCCTCTGGAGGGAAGTGGAGCGCAGCAAGAGGGAAAATGTATCGTTCCAGGTCGGGCGATGCAGGAGGCTGCCAGAATCCTCACCGCCTATAAGGACGATGTGGGGATGCCGGAACAAGTCGAATGGTCGGTGACGGATAGCCAAATGGTGATGACCTATGGAAATGTTGAGCTGATCTCGCGTCTCATCGAAGCTTCGTTCCCGGACTATCGACAGTTGATCCCCGCTTCTTTCAAAACAACGATGATTTTGTCGCGATCGGAATTGCAGAAAGCGATTCGTGCGGCATCGTTGTTCTCACGACAGGGTTTGTTCGATATTCATTTCGAGGTTGTTCCGGGGGAAGGACTTAAGGTCTCGTCAGCGGACACGGGAACCGGTGCTCATAAGACGACGTTGAAAGCAGAGATCGAAGGCGAGGCGAACAAAGTGATTTTGAACTTCCGATATATTTCCGACGGACTCTCGGCAATGGGAACGGACAAGATTATCCTTCGAATGATTGATGCGATGAATCCGGTTGTTGTCACTCCGAAGGATCAGGAAGGGTTCAGATATATCGTGATGCCGATCAGGCAGTAAAAGAAAAAAGCCCTCGACTTGAGTCGGGGGCTTCTTTCTTTTTACTCCGTAATGTTGATCGTTACTTGTACGCGATCGTATTGATCGGTATTTGCTTTTTTGGCTTTAGCAACGAGGTTGTAGGCGCCGGAGGGTGGGCCTGCCGGGACGGAGACGGTGAAGTCGTTGCTGCTTGGAAGGGCTTGCGTACCGACCAAGCGATCGACCCCGTCGGCACCGATGAAGCTCACGTCGACGCGGTCATACTTGGAAGGTTCTTCCAGACGGACGCGAATTATTTTTGGGAATGTCGACCTCGCCCATGTTTCGCCGTTTGAGGGGACGATGATTGAGATGGTCGGCTCGTTTGGATCGGCATCGGCCTCGAGGTTGAAGGTGAGGCTGGCTTCGCCCGGTTGACCCATGTTGTCATAGGCGCGGACGACGAGGGTACGGAAACCCTTTCCGATGCGGTTGGGAATGCGGATGGGAAAATTCCAGGGAGCTGTTAAGCCGGAGCCGACGGGGATGCCTTCCACGAAGGCTTCAACGCGCATGATCGGTCTTGTTGAGTTAATGGAGAGGCTCACCTGTGTTTGACGTGAGAAAACGGAGCCGTTGGTCTGGGGTGAGATGATGCCGATCTGCGGACGCGTTTCTTCCGTGAAGGCATCGTCCGTTTGTAGAGGAATGGAGCTTGTCGCATTCCAGCCGGTTCTGGAAACCCAGGCTTGGACGGCTGATTCCCAGTTGCCGAATTGCGGATCCTCCGCGGGATTGGATGGAGGCGGGCCGGTTGGATCGTCTTTATCGACGTAGTAGAGAATCGTGTGCGCTTCACGGCCAATACGCTCCTCGACAAGTTCGGGAGGGGTTTGATCGGTGGCAAGCTTACCTGAAACTTTGTTGACTTTGATTTTTTGTTCAAAGACTTTGCCAAGCAGAATCGGACGGGTTGTTTGCGGAGGGGTCGGCTTGGTAAAGCGAGTTACGGGTTTGTCTTTGAGGGCGCGCTTCATGAAGGCCTGCCAGATGGGGGCCGCGACAATCGAGCCGTCGGCACCGCTTTTCATTTCCGTATTGTCGTTGTTGCCGACCCAGACGACGGAAACGAGGTCCGGAGTATAGCCGGCGGTCCAAGCATCGTGGTTATTGTTTGTCGTTCCTGTTTTGGCGGCAACAGGGCGATCCGGAAGCGTGAGCGAGTTGCGTCCGCCAAAGATGTAGGCGCGAGCATTGTTATCGGACAAAACATCGTTGATGAGGCGAGCGATCTGCTGGTCCATGACGCGGCGAGGTTCCGGGTCTTTCCACTCCTCGAGAATTTTTCCGTCGGCATCTTCCACGCGCAGGACGGCGGAAGTCGGACGCCATTCACCATCCGTCGCGAATGCGGCAAAGGCGGCCGCATGCTCGATCGGTTTTACTTCCGCACCGCCGAGCACGAGGGATAATCCAAATCGGCTGCGGTCTTTGAGCGTCGAGTAGCCGAGCGACTCCGCAAAATCGAGCACACGTCCGACGCCGACGAGGTACAAGACCTTCACCGCCGGGATGTTCAACGAACCGGCCAAGGCCTGGCGAAGAGAAACGGGACCGTTTTCTTTCAGGCTGTAGTTTTTTGGTTCGTATTTTCCGATCTCCGTCTTGAATGTCGTGTTCACGTCCCAGACTTGGGTTTCCGGCAGATAGCCGCGCATGAACGCCGATGCGTATACGATTGGCTTGAAGCTGGATCCCGGCTGGCGCTCGGAAAGCGTGACATTGAATTGGCCGTCGATCTGCTCGTCAAAAAAATCTTTGGAACCGACCATGGTCAGGACTTGTCCCGTCTTTGGTTCGAGAGCGACAAGTGCCGCGTTCGTAAATTTGTATTGCTTACCGAGTGCTTCAACGCCCTTTTTGACTTCTTCCTCCGCGGCTTGCTGCATATTCCAGTCTAATGTTGTGATGACCTTGAGTCCGCCTTGTGCGACGGTGCGGTCGCCGTATGTTGTCTCGAGCAAATCGCGAACATACATCACAAAGTGCGGCGCATCGATATTCCCGATGCGGCGCGGCTTGATTTTGTCGAGCGTTTTGATTTCTTTAGCCGCATCGACTTCCGCCTGCGGGTAAAAACCTTCCGCAGCCATCTTATCGAGTACGGTGTGTTGGCGCTGGACGAGCTGTACGCGGTTGTCGCCGCTGAGTCCCGTGCCATACGGAGAGAAATAATCCGGACGCTGGATGATGGCGGCGAGGAGCGCGCTTTCGTCGAGCGTGAGTTCCTTGGCGGGATGGCCAAAGTACGTCAACGATGCCGACTCGACGCCATACAAGTTGGAGCCGAATGGAATCTCATTTAGATACAACTGCAAGATTTCCTCTTTGGAATATTTTTGTTCGATCTGCAACGACAAGATGATCTCGCGCAACTTACGAACGTATGAGCGTTCCGTTGTTAGAATCGCGTTGCGCACGAGTTGTTGCGTGAGCGTAGAAGTGCCTTGCAGTTTTTGACCGCGCAAAACACTCATGACTCCGGCGCGGATAAAGCCGCGCCAGTAGACGCCGTTATGTTCATAGAACAAACGATCCTCGATCGCGATCGCCGCTTTCTGCATCGAGTTTGGGATGTTCTCGATTTTTACGAGCGTGCGCCGTTCATCGCCATGGATTTCATAGAGGAGATGTTCGCCGGTCCGATCAAAGATTTTGGTCGACTGCTGGACACTGCGCGTGATGAGCGAGTTTGGATCCGGAAGATCACGGCTGACCCAGGCGGCAAATATGGTAAAGGCAAAAAGACCGATAATCGCAACGGCCAAACCGCCCAAAACAGCTACTTTTAGCGCAATCCAAGCCTTTGGGCCGAGTTTTCGGCTCAATGGACGTAACTTTGAGCGCCACTCTCTTAAAACTTTGCTAATATTAGCCATTTTATGGGGCAAAACCCTTGACAAAAGGGCTTTATTATGTTATGATTTCCTGTTAATTATTAACTCCCAACTTATGACCAACCTTACTTGGATCAAGTATAACGTGCTCAAAAAGACGTGTCTTGCCATTATGGCGGTCGTTCTTGTTGGCGTACAGGCCAGCACGCCGGTTGCTATGGCTGCGAACCTGGTCCCAGCCCTCTTCTGGAATGAAACGAAGGTTGCGGATGTTAATGACAATACCTTTGTCATTCCGGAAAAGCCGCGTCCGGTTGCCATTAAAACCATCCGTATGGCCTCGACGGCTTATACGTCTCGTCCGGGTGAAACCGATGGTTCTCCGTTTATTACGGCTGACGGTTCGGTTGTCCGCGATGGTTATGTCGCGACGAACGTGTTGCCGATTGGTACCAAGATCCGCATCCCGACCGTGTTCGGTGACAAGATCTTTGAGGTGCATGACCGCATGAATCCGCGTTACGGATATCGTGTCGACATCTGGATGCCGGATCTTAAGGCTGCTAAGGCCTATGGTCTCAAGCGCAATATTCAGGTCGAGGTTATCGAGATGGGTACGGGCGTGAAGAATTGGGAACAGTGGAAGGGTCGTACGGCCGACCTGAACAAGGTTGGTAAGTATGGTCCCGCCGCTCCTCCGATTGAACAGCCGTATCTTATCGCCAAGATTGACGATCAGAGCTAAACAAAAATCCCCCGTTTGGGGGATTTTTGTTTGGAGGCGTGGGAGAGAATCGAACTCTCGAATACAGGTTTTGCAGACCCGTGCCTTACCACTTGGCTACCACGCCGTGTGCGAGGATATTAGCGATCAAAGACCTTTTTCGCAAGGACAGCGCGACCCCTTTACAATACCTTTGATTTATCGTATCCTGCCAACCCGTTTGCGTACCTGCCGACGGATTCCGTTCTTTTTTTGAGAGGAAGTGCGATGAACCTCAATGCTTCTCGCGAGACGCCGGTGCCCTTTCCGACGACGCCGGACGAGTTCGTTCCGATCGGCGCCATCGATGGGCAGATGAATAGTTATGGAGATCGTATCGTCCTCGTTGGTCTGCATGGGACGAGCGGGGCACGTATGGTCCGATTGGCTCGTATGCCGAATCGGCCCGGTACCCAGTTCGTCGCATGCGAGAAAGATGAGATCCGCATCCGCGGATACTATACGCTCGGCCGCCGTGTGTTTCTCACCGGTAGCGCAGGGCTTCGGGGCCTGCTTCAGGAGCCGGGAACGCTCAACACGATCGTCGATGCTCTGCGTCGTCGGAAGAACTCCGAGACCGGAGTCGCTCCGTTGCAGATGCGCTTCGTCGGCGAGCTCGAGTGCTGTCTGCTCCGTCAGCAGGGACGATGGACCGATCTTACGCCGCGCCACGTGGGCCCGGCACTGGTCGGCCTGAATGCCACGGACGGCATCGCCTATGCGATTCGATTGCGAACGGAAGGCCGATCGCTCGAGATCGTCATGGCCGCGAACACGGAAGATCCCGTCATGGACTGGCGGTCTGTCGGAACGGCGCCCGTCGGCAAGCACATTCTCGACGCAAGTCGATTCGAGCGTGATGTCGAAGGTAACGCGGTCAGTCTGGTTTCGCTGGAAGGCAGCGATTTCCGTCTGGTCACGATCACGCCGCGCGGAAAAGCTCATTGGAGCGAGTCGATCTCGCTGCCGGGTGATGCCATCGAGCGCGACACCACGGATCCGCGTATTCCGACTGCAACCTCGATCCTGACCCAGCGATGGGTCGTCGACGGGTTCCTCGTCACGCGCCACCCGCTTCAGAACTTCACCGGTTTGGTACTTTGGGCCTACATCAAGGCCCTGGGCTGAATCGAGCCTACTCGAGGACCCCCTCCGCAATCAGCGGAAGGGGTCCTCTTCTGTTTGGCGTCTCTTCCTGTCATGCTGTGGCCATGGAACGTCTCTACATATTGGATGCGAACGCCCTGCTTCATCGGGCTTGGCATGCGATCCGGCCTCTTACGAATCCCAAGGGCGAGGTCGTAAATTGCGTGTACGGCATGATGATGTCGGTCATGAAGCTTTTGAACGACGATAAGCCGGATGCGTTTATCGCTTGTTGGGATACGGAAGCGCCGACGTTTCGACATGAGGCATATGAGGCTTATAAGGCTAATCGCGTTCAGAAAGAGGACGAATTATATGCGCAGATTCCCTGGGTTAAGGAGGGATTGGCTTTACTTGGCGTTCCATCGCTAGAAAAAGATGGGTTTGAGGCCGATGATTTGATCGGTACGTTTGCTGAGCGTGCTCGAAAAGCCGGCTGGGAAGTCGTCATTGTCACGGGCGATCGTGATGCTTTGCAGCTCGTTCGACCCGGTGTTTCGGTCATGGCTTTCAAGAAAGGCGTAACGGAGACAAAGATGTACGACTTGGACGCAATTATGGAGGAATATGGGCTAACGCCAGAGCAGTTTATCGAATATAAGGCCATGCGAGGTGATCCGTCGGATAACATCCCGGGTATTAAAGGCATTGGCGAGAAGGGAGCGACGGAATTATTGAAGAATTACGGTAATCTTAAAGAAATTTTGAAGGCGGCGCATGACAAGAAGTCGGATTTGTCGGTTTCGACGAGGGAGAAGCTTCTTCGTGCAGAGAAAGAAATTCCTGCGATCATCAACCTCGTGACGATCGACAAGAATGTTCCGATCGATTGGAAGCCGGAGGCAGGGACATTCCCCGGAGATCGAGATGGTCTGCTCGCGTTTTTGCATGCGAACGGTTTTAAATCTTTGCTTGGAAAAATTCCCGGCGAGGTTGTCGTGAAAGAAAAAAAAGTGAAGGGAGAAAAAAAGTCTGTTGAAAAAGTGAAACCGGAATTGTCGGTATCGTTGAAGAATATTTTGTTAAACGAGATTCGTGTCGAGAAGAAGAATGATGTCAAAAGTGCGTTAGACATATTGGGTAAATCCGAGAATGTTGTCGTGCGTGCCGTTCGAACGTCGCAAGGGTCATTGTTTGGGAATGATGCCGGAGGATTGATGCTAGCAGATGATGAGACGGCTTATCTTTTTCCGGCTTCGACCATCGAGTCAGCGAAGGCATCGATACAAGAATTCTTGTCGGATGACGATGTGAAGCTTGTCGGACACGATGCAAAGCAGGACATGAAGATCTTGGAAGCGCATGGTTTGGAAATTCCACGCTGGAGTTTTGATACGATGCTTGCCGGATACGTGTTGGGAGCCGGTGAACGCAATCACGACTTGAGTGCGATCGCGGCAAAATTTGCGAGTGTTCAGCTTGAACAAGATGCCGGACCATTAGCGGAAGCGAGTGTTATCAGGGCTTGCGTTGCTCCGCTCATGAAGTCGCTCAAAGAGGAGTCGCTTATTCCGATTCTTGAGAAATTTGAACTTCCCTTGCTTCCCGTACTTCGTGCGATGGAGAGAAAAGGCATCTTAATCAATCGCGAATATTTACGCGGGCTCTCCAAAGAGATGTCCAAGGCCAAGCAAGAGATTGAAGTGAAGATGATTAAGGCGGGAGGAATGGATTTTAATCCGGGATCCCCTACTCAACTTGCGGAAGTATTGTTTGTGAAACTTGGTTTGGCCACAAAAGGCGTGAAGCGAGGCAAGACAGGTTTCTCGACGGCGGCGCAAGAACTTGAAAAGCTGCGTGGCACACATCCGATTATCGAGATGATCGAGGAATATCGAGAAGTGTCGAAATTACTTTCGACGTACGTCGACGTTTTGCCGGATCTTACCGACAAGGAAGGACGCATTCATACGACATACGATCAAGCTGTTGCGGCGACGGGACGACTCTCATCGTCGGAACCAAACTTACAAAATATTCCAATTAGAACGGAACTTGGTCGGAAAATTCGCCGTGCTTTTATCGCAGGCGATGGCATGGTCTTATTGTCGTGCGACTATTCGCAGATCGAATTACGACTGGTCGCCGAACTTGCCAAGGACAAGTCGATGCTCGCGGCATTTAAGAATGGTGAGGACGTGCACACGGCGACCGCTTCATCGATTTGGGGTATTTCTTTGAAGGATGTGACGAAAGATCAACGCAGAATTGCCAAAGCGATTAACTTTGGGCTGATTTTTGGCCAAGGTCCGCAAGGTTTGGCGCAATCGGCGGGAATTTCTTTTAAGGAGGCGAGAGAATTCATCGATAAGTACTTCCAAGCGTATACAGGGATTAAGCAGTATATGGTTGAGACCAAGGAGTCAGCACGAAGACTTGGCTATGTTGAGACGATTTTTGGTAGAAAACGCTACTTGCCGGAGATCCATTCCGCGCTACCAATGGTCAGGGCGCAGGCTGAACGCATGGCTATCAACATGCCGGTGCAGGGTTCGGAGGCGGATTTGATTAAACTCGCGATGATTGAGATCGCCAAGAAGTTGTCGGACGTGTCCCCTGCTAGCCACATGCTTTTGCAGGTTCATGACGAATTGTTGTTTGAGGTGCCGATAAAAGACGTTGAGAAGGTTGCGACTTTTGCAAAAGGAATTATGGAGGATGTGAAAGAGGTTGATGTTCCGATTGTGGTCGAGTCAAAAGCTGGAAAGAATTGGGAAGAGATGAAAGAGGTGAAATGATATCGATATGTTGATTTTATGTTGCGGACCGAATAGCTACCGAGCTCTTGCGAGAGCTCGCGAACTTGAAACTGCGTTCCGATTGAAACATGATCCGGAAGGAAGATCGGTGGAGCGGTTGACGTCGGGGAAGGACGGCGTCGATGAGTTGGTTGGGAAGGCGGCAGGAGCAAGTCTCTTTTCTCCGATGCGTTTTCTGCGTGTTGATGGAATTATTTCCAGTTGCCCGAAGGCAAAACAGAAAGCGTTGGTCGAGGCTCTTTCTAGAGATGTCGATGCCATGATTGTCGTGTGTGTTGAAGAAGAAAAACCTCCATCGAGCGTCATGAAGGCATACGAATCGTTACCGAAAATTGTCGTGAATGAGTATCCCCTGCTGACGGGTCATGCTTTTTTGACATGGGCAAAGGACGTTGCAAAAAGCCTTGGTAATATTGATGAAAATAATGTATCAAGATTGGCTTCAGCGTGTGAAGGAGATAGTTGGATGTTTATTAATGAGGCGATAAAATTATCGGCCGGCGCACCGCTGGAACCAAGTTCGACGGGTTCTGAAGCAAACGCCTATGACATGGCGGATCAGGTCATTCGGAATGACTTACGCAGAAGGAAGTCTGTCGATGAAATGGAGTTTGGTTATGCGGAAACGTCGATCTTGGTACAGCAGTCGATCGCGGCGCTTCGTGTGAACGATAATGACACCGTAGGTCTTCCTCCCTTTGTAGTGAGAAAGTTACAAGGAATGAAAATGGTTGAACCAAATGTCGCTTTTGCCGCTGCGCTTGAAATGTTGTTTTTACAAAGAGCGGGTTTTTGTAACGAGTCGGAATCCGTTGCCTTGATCCCCTAGCTGTAATAATTAAAAAGTCCTCCGATTGATCGGAGGACTTTTTAATTATTTTGTTGTGGCAATCAGTTTGTGTGTTGCCGACTTCATGCGACGAACTTTGTTGACCGGTAAGACATGATTTTTTGCGGCCTTGTCTGCGGCTTGCTGAAGCTTGGAAGAAAGCGCGACAACTTCCGTCTTCTTTCCTTCCTTCACAAGCTCCTTTAATTGCTTAGAAAGCGACTTTACGTGCATTTTAAGCCGAGCATTACGAAGAGCGCGTCGCTCATTCTTGCGGAGGTCTTTGATTGCGGCATGCTTGTTTGGCATAGAATCTGCCTAAGATTAGCCGTACTCGCATTTTTCGTCAAGCGTTCGCCTAAAATCGTTGACGTTAACGCCTGAAAAAAATATACTAGGCCCACTTCCCTGCCGGGGCTGGGAGAATCCTCGCTCTGCTGAGCGGAGCTAAAGACGTAATTAAACATTAATAACGTTTTACGACACATAGGCTTCCATAGTTCAACGGATAGAACGAGGGACTCCTAAGCCCTAGATCGAGGTTCAATTCCTCGTGGAGGCACCAGGTGAAGCAAGTGATCAGCATTTGTTTCACGTGAAACATTTTGGAGGCTTCTCGAAAGTGGTTCACGTGAATCTTGGTAGGAAATGTTTCACGTGAAACATTCCAAGGTTTACATCGCAGCAAGTAACGGTTTTTTAGGAAATGTTTCACGTGAAACATTCGTATACGATTTTTAGACTCCTAACCGAAGTTTAATGACTAAATGTTTCACGTGAAACATTTATAAGTTGTCCCACGCCTTAATGTTTCACGTGAAACATTCGAACATGGGCAGTTAGCTCAGCTGGTAGAGCGCTGCATTCGCATTGCAGAGGTCAGCGGTTCGATTCCGCTACTGTCCACCATGTAAAAGGTCCCGCATTGCGGGATCTTTTGTTTCAATAATGTTTCACGTGAAACAATATTTAGTTTTTTCAAACTATTTTCTTATACCGATATTTCCGTTTGTTAACTATCTCCGTATCTTTACAAATATATGGCGGTATATATGTCGAATGTTTCACGTGAAACACTATTTGTTATCAAGCTCTTTAAGTAATTTCTATATATACTTTCAAATTGTTTCACGTGAAACAATTGAATATAACAAGATTGCTGTATAAATTCTCATTAACATATGTTTCACGTGAAGCATATATGCTTTATCCGGTTCAAAGCATTACTGGATCCGACAATTGCTAAATTTACTAGCTTAGAAATCTTATGTATATGACTGTGACCGCCTCAATCATGATGCTTTGATAAAACAAAGTTAAATGTTTCACGTGAAACATATCGTGATCAATATTTTGGAATTTGCTGTCTGAATAGCACGTATGAATAATATATTAAATATTTTACGACGCTAAATGAGCATATTTGAGCTTTTGTCGATTTTTTGCTAAAATAGGGATGTGCGAATGAACAAAGGGTTGCTCCTTATATTGTGTTGCTCTCTCTTCTTGGGTGGGGGCAAAGCTTTGGCTATGACGAGCACAAATTTTTTGATTCAATGGGACAACATCAACTCGGGAGGTTTAGATAATGCGAGCAGCACAAACTTTTCATCAAGAGATACGTTAGGGGATAATGCTTCCGGTACAAGTACGAGTGCAAACTTTCAACTTTCAGCCGGATATCGAGCGCCAGAAGGTGCAAACACACTTACGTATCAAGTCCGATCCCGTTCAGCATCGGTTAGCTCCGCTTATACGGCTTTTAGCAATGGTGCCAATACGGTGACGGTAAGCTCGGCCGTAGGCTTTTACGTGGGCGATCTTATATCGGTGATCGAGAACAATGATTTTTCGCAATTTGCCGCTATCGGAAGGATTACGGATATTGCCGGTCTTGTCATAACGGTTGATGATTTTGATGGTGATGGCGGAAGTATGAGCGCTGTGCCTGCAGGAGGGGACGACACCGTCTATTTATTGAATTCAAACTCAATAAACTTTGGAACGATTGATGCGGGGACTCCATATACTTCCGTGGTCGGTACATCTGTTCTCACGAATGTGGCATCGGGTTACAGTTTATATATTTTGGCCGATCAAGAACTGCAAAACGCATCCGCTCAAATCATTACGGCGGTTTCCGATGGTACAGTTTCGCTCGGAGCAGAGGAGTACGGCGCTGAAACCACAGGTTCTACCGCATTTTCTGCCGGTACAGATTTAGCGGTGACGACTACTCAGCGCGTTGTGCAGACAAGCGGTGCTTCTACCGGATCCATTTCAGATAAGATTGGAATGATTTATAAATTGTCGGTGCTATCGTCTACGAATCCGGGTGCATACTCGCAGAACGTGTATTACACGCTCACGGCAAATTATTGATATGCGTTCGCGTTTCCTACTGCTCCTACTCGTTCTTTGTCTCGGTTTTTCTGTTGCGAATACGACGAAAGCGATTAGTGTAGGGCCGGGTTTAGTCGATGTCACCGTCGATGCGGGTAAACAAACGGACTTTTCAATTCTTGTTACGAACGAAGAAGCACAAACGCTTTCATTTGCGTTAACCATTCAAAAATTTATTCCGCAAGGGGATAGCGGGCAAGTTGAATTTCTTTCGCCGAATGACACGAGCGGTTTACCGGATTGGTTGTTTTTAGAGGCGCCGACATTAACTCTCCGTTCCGGAGAGAGTCGGAATGTCTCCGTTTCTTTACGCGTGCCGAATGATGCGACGCCGGGAGGACATTATGCGGCAGTTTTTCTAACGCAAACAAGCCTAGATACATCCGCTGGGCAGAATGTCTCCGCGATTCCGCGTATCGGAGTGTTGGTCTTTGCTACGGTGAACGGCAACGTGGTGGAAAAGGTTGCTTTGCGCGAAGCACGCGTCGAGCAGATTTCCGGTAGCCATTTGCCAGCTCGTTTTATCGTTACCGTGGAGAATAATGGCAATGTCCATGTTCTTCCCAGCGTTCGTATCGATATTACAAATGTTTTTCGTCAGACGGTCGCCTCTCTCGATGGCAATACCGTGGATAGCCGAGTTTTGCCGGGATCTGCGCGTGTTTTTACAAGTGATTGGATCAAGGGAAGCGGAGTGAGCGATGGAGGTTTTTGGAATGAGCTTAAGCAGGAGTGGAGCAACGGAGCTATCGGTTGGTATGAGGCCAGGATCCGTGTCTCAAGCCGTGTGGGAGATTCCGGGGAAACGCTCGTTCGATTCCAGGTTTGGCCTTGGAGAAGCTTGTCGATCGGCTTTGGGCTGATTTTGCTACTGACGTTTGCCTACATTGGTATGCGTCGATCCAAACCGCGGCTTTATTCGAGATAGCTTTGGCCATCGACCTCGTCATTATTTCGGAAACGGAATTACGAGGCCGGCTGCTGAGGATCGTTGAACCTTTATGACAAGACGTCTCTTTCGCGTATTAGCCGCGGCTTTGTCCGTGTTCTTTGTCGTTGCTCCGCTTGTTTCTACACATGCGGCGGTACTGACGGGTCGTCGCGATATCATGTCGCGTCAGAATCCGTCGGTTGCCTCTAATCATGAGATTCGTTTTATTACTTCTACGGGTGTCGACGCTTCTTCCGACACGATCACCATCGACTTTCCGAGCGGATTTAATCTGTCGACGGTTCTGTTTGGCGATGTCGATCTTTATCACGGTGCCGTTACCGGATTTGAAACCAATGAAACCATTGCCGCAAGTGCCGCCGCAGGAGTTTGGGGCTTTGCAAAAACGGGTCAAACGCTGACACTAACCGCTCCGACAGATGCGGTACTTGGCGAGATCGCTGTCGGAGATGTTGTGAACGTCCGTATTGGTACGAATGCCGTGGGCGGTACAAACCGAATTATTAATCCAAGCGGCGGTGGTAGCGCCGTCAACATTTCTATTGGCGGTACGTTTGGGGACGTTGGAGGGATCGAGGTTTTTGTCGGATCGAATGATACGATCGCTATTTCGGCTACGATTGCTGCAGCCCCGCCAGTACCCGGACCCGGAGGCGGAGGCGGCGGTGGGGGAACGGATGGAACTCCGCCAACCATTTTCAATGTTCAGGTCATCAATATTACGGCATCAAGTTCCGTCGTGACGTGGCAGACGGACGAGCCGGCTACATCGCGCGTCGATTTTGGAACAACTTTTGTTTATGGAACGAATGTCCAGTCGGGCACGCTCGTTTCATCGCATAGCATGCCGCTTACGGGCTTGCCGAGCGATACCAACATTCATTTTCGTATCACTTCAGCGGATGCGATCGGCAACGTTGCACAGACGGGTGATGCCATCTTTCATACATTGCCTCCTCCCGCTGCCCCGCTCATCACGAATGTTCGTGCGATCTCGATCACGGACACCTCGTCGATTATCGCTTGGGATACGAATGTACCGGCATCGAGCTTAGTCGAGTATGGCCTTACGACTTCCTATACGGACAACGCTTCTACCGGCGGCAATGTCTCGAGTCACAATGTCTCTCTTTTTGGTCTACAGCCCAGTACCCTGTATCACTATCGTGTAACCTCCGTTGAACCTGTTGCCGGACTGACGACCATTTCCGGAGATTTTACATTCACGACGACCGGGGATGTGACCGCTCCGGCAAACGTTTTTGGATTTACGGCTACGGCAGGCAATGCGCGGAATACGCTCAATTGGAGCAACCCATCGGACCCGGATTTCTCATTTGTTCGTATTCGGGCAAGAACGGACGGTTACCCTTCCAGCCCTACCGATGGACGCCTTGTCTATCAGGGTAGTGGCAGTTCGTTTGTGGATTCGGGTCTAGTAAATGGCGTGACGTATTTCTACGTCAATTACGCTTTTGATAATTCCGGCAATCATTCGAGTGGTGCTTTTGCCCAAGCGACGCCCTCAGGCCCGCCCGTAATACCACCGCCACCGGTTCCGCCGCCACCGGTAGCTCCGCCGGGATCTGGACCATCGACCCCTCCTACGACCCCTCCGTCTTCGGGCGGCGGAAGCACGACGACCCCTCCGATTCCCCCTCCTGTCTCAGCGACTCCGACGCCCCCGATCGTCCTTCCTCCTACCTCGACGCCACCCGTCGAATCAGAAGGACCGGTGATCACGATTAGCCCCAGCTATTTTTCCGGAGGCGGATCGATTCTTCTCGTACCTGATTCAAGCGGTGCGGTGGGCTCACCCCAGGGTGCATCCGTTTTGGTACGTGTTCCGGTAACGGATTTGCCATCTCAACCGACAAGCGCCGTTATCCGCGTCGGTACCGCAACGTATGCTCTTACGCCGCTTCCGGGCGGTACGGATTGGGGTGCAACATTTGTGCCTTCACGCGGAGTTGAGCGCGTACCGGCTACGGTTCAATTCCAGTTGGAAGATGGGAAAACCGTTTCTGCATCAACGATTATCGAGACGAAGGGACAGGGACGGATTCTTGAACGACGTGGTATTTCACCCGAACTTTCACCGGTTCAAGACGCATCTGTCCGTCTATTCGAATTCGTAAATGGACAATGGCAGGAATGGAAGGGCGCTCAATACGGGCAATCGAATCCGATTAATACCGGTGCGCAAGGATTTTATGGGTTTGCGGTCAGGAACGGCCGTTATCGTGTTGTCGTAGAGAAAGAGGGATATGTCGCGCAGGAGAAAGAGCTCGATGTTACGGGGAACTATATTTCCGTGGACGTGATTCTACCGACGGCTATCGAGATTCCGATCATAGGTCCAATACTCGAGGTGCTCCAATCTGAGCAAGCTCGTGAAGCGGCGACGATCAGCGCGCCCGTTGTTGTTGCCTTGGCGCTTGCCAACGTCGCTGTCGCCTCGTCGTTGTTTAGTCTTCTTAACTATCTCTGGTTCCTTCTTACGCAGCCCGTCCTACTCTTGAATCGCAAGAAACGTGAGAAATGGGGATTGGTTTACAACTCGCTTTCAAAACACCCAATCGATCTTGCGGTTGTTCGTCTCGTTCAGGCGCAGACGCGAATTGTCGTTCAAACGCACGTGACGGATGCCAAGGGGCGCTTTGCTTTTCGTGTTAAACCGGGCCTGTATCGTATCGAAGTAGTGAAGCCGGGATTTGTTTATCCGACAGCGCTTCTGAAGGGCGAGCGCGAGGACGTCGATTTACTTGATTTGTATCATGGAGAAAATATCGAAGTGAAAGAGGAGTCGAATATTGCGGTAAATATTCCGGTTGATCCGATTACGAAAGAGGAGACTCCGTTCATCATCTTGTTGAAGCGATTCATGAGACGTGCCCAGCACGCGTTTAGCTTGATCAGCGTCTTCATTACACTGTTTGCACTCATGATCGCCCCGAGCTGGCTCATGGTCGGGTTATTGGTACTGCAGGTGCTTACGTATCTTCTTTTCCGACGTTTGGCTTTGCCTAAGAAGCCTAAAGGCTGGGGAATTATTTATGATGCCGGTACCCGCAAGCCCGTCGGTACGTCTATCGTGAGAATCTTTGATAAAAAATTTAATAAGCTCTTGGAGACGCAGGTTACCGACTCGAAGGGTCAATATGGCTTCTTTGCCTCAAAGAGCCTTTACTTTATCACTGCCGAGAAACCCGGCTTTGAAAAGTATAAGTCCGAGGATCTTGATCTTACGAAGGCCAAAGAAGCCGTGATCGATAAACATATTCCGCTTAAGAAGGCATCGAACACGTTATCCACAGGTGCGACAGAGCTTAAGAAGAAGTAAATGTGCCCAACATTAGCGCTAGATCCTAGCGCTTTTGTTTTTCCCCTATACTGAATATAAGCATTGAAGAAGTCCTTATTTTCCAGATACGGCTTACTCATTCGCTTATCGTCGCTCTTTTGCAGGAGGGTTTCCTTTGCTACCGGTTGGGGAATCGTTAGCTCATAAGGAACATGGTCTGCTCTTCTGTTTGCTCTGTTCGTCATGCATTTCTACGTTCTTTTTGTGCATCTCCGATCTTGATTTAGGGGATAAGTCTTTTTTCGTTGCCAATTTGGTGATCGCGCCGTCTGTCTCAAGGAGACGCATTGTCTTGTACTGTCTGAGACGGACAGCTTGCTCACTGAAATTGGAAAATGTTGTCGAGAGGCCTGCTCGTAGCTTTTGAACAAGTTATCCACATATATATTATGCAAAACACTTTGTATTTTAATTACAATTTTTTGCTGTATATAGAGCATATATTTCAATAGGAGCTAGGATAATTTCTAAATTTATACAATAGTAGAGACTTTTGAATTCTCTTCGAACTGGGATTTCAAAGGCCAGTCATGAACGTTTCCTTACGTACTTTTTTTCGATCAGCACTCGCTATACTCGGCGGGTTCGTTTGCGTTTTTGTCTTTCAAATCCAGACTTCGCTTGCCGCCCCCCAGATCAACAACCAAATCAACTATCAAGCCCGCCTCATGGATGCCTCCGGCTTCCCTGTCGCCGATGGAAACTATTCGATCATCTTTTCGTTATACGACGCTTCAACAGCAGGAACTCGTCTTTGGACTGCATCCGGAACCGTTGGTTCACCGACTGCGCTTACGGTTAATGTCCAAAATGGCTTGTTTACGGTCCTTCTTGGAGATACTTCCGTCGGAGGCGGTTCCCAAAACACGCTCGACACGGTGAATTGGAACTCCGACCAGCTCTATCTTGGCGTCACGATCAATGCCGACAGTGAAATGACCCCAAGAAAGCGCTTTGCTTCCGCCCCTCAAGCCTTCAATGCACGACAATTGCAGGGAATGTATGCCTCTAGCACTGCTTCAGGCGGTCAGACACTCTTCACCGTTAACCAAACCGAGGCTAACTCTGCGACAGGAACGAGAACTGCGCTCGATGTCCGATCGAACGGTACTTCTAGTGCCAATGACTTCCTCATTCGAGGTATCAACGACCTTGGAAGCACTGTTTTCTCCGTTAATCGACAGGGAAATGCCACAACATCGTTCCTCAATGCTTCAAACATCTTCGCCTCCATGGTCACATCGACCAACCTTCAGGTGAATATTGCGAGTTTTGCTACGGCTACCATTGCCGGACAGGGGGTTTGTCTGTCGAATGGGAGCTTTTGTTCATCGACAGGAGGATCTTCTACGGATTTGAATTGGACCCTCAACCAAGCCGGAGATTTTGTCCGCAATGCAACGGCGACGACCGATATCGCTATCGGTTCATCAACGCTTGCGAATGCGCCATTTGTTTTCTTGAACAACACGACGACGAGTCGATTCCTTGTCGGCCAGAATTCCTCTACGGGTGCTGGTGCGGATCTTGTGATTGGTGCGACGACGTCGTCGAACATGCATGCACTTTTTCAACTCTCCGGAGATGATTTGTTTGTAGCCGGCAATATAGGTTCTGCATCGTCGGTGTTTACGAATGGAGAATTCATAGCAGGAAATGCTTCGACGCATTATGGAGACGGATATATCAACAAAGATAACGGTATCTTAACGGTTGAAGCTTCCAGTCACCTTGTTCTGACTTCTACAGGAGGAGGCAAAGTGTTTGTCAGCGCTCCGGGAAGCAGTGTTATGTTAGGCGCAGCAGGCTCTAATCCGGGTATTATTGTATTTCAAGACGAGATTGCGTCTGATCTTCATGTCAATGCAAATAACGTTTATGATTTAGGTTCATCTGTAACCTCTGTACGCAATATTTATGCATCAGGTACTATCCGCTCGGTTTCAGGCGTCTATTCAAGTTTGTTTGCAACAAATGCTTCGGCAACAACGTTTATCGCAACGAGCGGTACGGTAACAACGTTGAACAGCAACCAGGCAAATATTACGAACCTTACCGTCTTTAATGATGAGACGATTACAGGTACTTCCACGGTTAATGGAAATATTTTCTTAGGAAACAGCACAAACCAAGATCGCGTGATCTTCACGTCAACGATCGATTCCAACTTGATGCCTACGACGAATGATACATATTCGCTCGGTCAGATCGGACAAGCTTGGCGTGGATTCTTTTCCTCCGTTACAACGACCAACCTTACGGTGAATGGGCAGAGCGTTTGTCTTGCAAATGGAACTAATTGTACGGCTACTTCAACAGATCTCAACTGGACCTACAATCTTGCCGGAGATTTTGTCCGCAATGCGACGGGAACTACGGATATTGCGATCGGTTCATCGACGTTAGCAAATTCCCCGTTTGTATTCCTGAATAATACGACGACGAGCCGCTTTCTCATCGGACGCAACTCATCGACAGGAGCCGGTGCGGATCTTGTGATCGGTGCGGCAACATCGAGCGGCATGAGTCCGGCATTCCAGCTCACGGGCGATGATCTCTTTGTCGCCGGGAATATCGGATCGGCTTCATCGATCTACACGAACGGGGCTTTTGTTGCCGGTACGGGTACGACGTTCTTTAGCGATGGAATGATCAGTAAGACAAATGGATATTTGAATGTGAAATCGACGAGCGGTACGCGTGTCACGAATGCTTTAGAGCAATTCATTTCTTCCGATATTTCGCCAACACTGCTCGGATCTACCGGAGTGATTCCCAAGGCTTCCAGGTTCGTTGTCGTTGGGAGCTATGCATATGTGTTAAGTAATAGCGGACCACTCTATATCGTCGATATTAGCGATCCGACCCATCCGACAAGCACCGGTTTTATCGATGTACCGGCAACACCGGTTTCCATCGCTTATGTCGGTGGGAAAATCTACGTTGGAACGGGCACAAATGATGTCTACGTGTATGACGTCGCTGATAAATCTGCTCCCGCGCTAGTCGATACACTCGTCGGAGTAGGCAGCTTTATCCAGATTGATGGTAATGTTCTCTATACAGTCACGATTGCAAGTTTTAATATTTATGATTTAAAGGGTAACTTGCTTAGCACGTTTGCCATCGATTCCGCTAAATTTACCGTCCAAAACGGACGCGCGTATATTTTGGCCACTACTCCGGACAGACTTGCTGTTTACGATGTCGTGAATCCGAGTAATCCGGTTCTCTTGTCTACGGCGACTCCATTTACAACGACACCGACGAATATTGCCGTTAAAGATCGCTACGCATATGTAACGGAAGAATCAGCGAACGCGTTTTGGATTTTGGATGTGTCTAATGGTGCTAGTGTTTCTGTCGCCGCTTCAACAACGATTCCCAGCGTTAGTATGGTTTCCGTCTCCGGAAGGTATGCCTATGTTTCCAGTAGTACAACAGATGTCGTTGTTCTGGACGTCTCTTCAAGCACGGCTCCTGTACAAGTTTTAGATTTTGAGACTTCGCCGGGTTCGGTCAGACAGTTTTCCATCTTTGGCCGTTACGGGATTTTGTCTGGCGGAGGTACGCCGGATGGTTATTTACAGATTTACGACATGAAGGGTACGGAACTACAGAGCCTTACGGCGCATTCGCTTCAAGCGGGCTCGGTGAGAGTCGGTGACTTGTTTACGGTCGAGGGCCAGTCAATTTTGAACGGCGGTTTACAGGTTGGTTTAGAAGGTATTTCTTCCGGCGGATCGATATTCGTTTCCGCAACCAATACGACCTCGACCTATTCAGGATATGTAAAGGCGGCGAGAGTTCAGGCGACGGATGTCTTTGAGGCTCTTGGTCCGATGACGCTTGGCGATGACTCGGGTGATCTCATCAGTATTGGCGGAAGTATCGCGAGCGATATCGTGCCGGATTCCGTGGGACGGACGCTCGGTTCCTCCTTCTTGCCATGGGATGGTTACTTCCGCAGCGTCACGGCGACGAGCCTGATTACTTCAGGTCGCGGTGTAACAGCCGAGCCTCCGTCCGGATCGCTTCCGGATGCGGATATTGTTTCTACCTCAACCTTGGTCGGTGGAAACCCAATCGGTATTTTTGCCAGCGACCGCTATCTCTATTACATCGGCGGTAACAACGGTCTTGAAATCATCGATATTACCGATCCGAACTTTCCATTTATAACCGCTTCGTCAACTTTGGATGGATTTGGTACTTCCAAGTTTGTCACCAATGGCTCGGTTATCGCTTTAGGAGGACAGTTTAACGCGTCACAAAGAGGCATTCGTATCCTTGATGTATCTAATTTTGCGAACGTAACAAGTGTTGGCGATCTCGTTCTTACCAATGATTCTATTTCAGGAATCGACATGTCGGGTAATTATGTATTTGCGGTGGCATCCGCGAGTTCCGCGCTCTATATCGTCGATATTTCCACGCCTGGATCGCCGACACTCGTTTCATCGATGATTAACGTACTTGGTTCGCCTACGGATGTGAAAGTTCGTGACGGTTTTGCCTATATCACGGAAGGCACGGGCAATCGACTCTATATCGTCGATGTTCGCAAGCCGAATCAACCGATTATTACGGGTTCCGTCGCCGTTGCCAATGCTCCGCAAGACGTTCTTCAGCAGGGTAGATACGCCTATGTATCACTGTCTACGACTCAGTTCGTTACCATTGATGTTTCCGACCCGACCGCACCTTACGCCATTGCTACGAGCACATGTCCAAGTTATGACTGTACAGGCGGATTTATTGCGGGGGATTATTTAATCAGACGCGCCAGGGACTTCTTCTCACCGAACAACGACTATATCCATTTTTGGGATATCTCCAGAGCCACGGGTCCTGTAACGCTTTCCCAACTAGAAATGGTTGAACCGACTGCGCCTACAGAGCAGATGCAAAAACTGACGAAGTATGGAAGCTATGTCTATACGATTCATAGTGACACCTTTGTTGGTGCGACTACGGGCGTTTTGTCCGTCGTAGACGTCGGTGGCGTAAAAACGGACGGTATTCAGGCGGGCACAGGTGAATTTGGGACACTCATGGTTCGAAATGCTGCAGAAATGGCGAAACAACTTACGGTACAAGGCGGGTTGCAGGTTGGAACGAACGGCGTTCTTTCACGAGGCCCGATCTCGTCTACCGCGACAGGTACCGCTTCCTCGTTTGCCGGAATGTTGAATGTTCAAACATCGACGTCGACTTCTGCCGTAACAATTCGAAATACATTGGCAAATACCGGCGGAACTGCCTGGGGCGCATACATCGACCAACTCACCGTCGGCTCCAACGCCTCTGCCACAGGCACCGCCAACTACTCCATGGTCCTCACCTATGCCTCTTCCGCCACCTTCGGTGGCCTCTGTATCGACGACACAAGCACAGGCCAGACCTGTCCGACCAATGTCGGCGCTTCCATCATGGCCGATGGTGCCGTCATCTCAAACGCCTTTGACATCGCTGAAATGTATTCCGTCACCGGCACATCAGAAGCAGGAGACGTCCTTGTTCTCGACGCTTCATCGACAGCCACGGTCATGCGAAGCACAGGCGTCGCCTATGATTCCAAGGTCATCGGTATCGTTTCCACAGACCCCGGATTTGTCCTTGGCTGGTCTGGCGGCACCAAAGTCGCTCTTGCCGGTCGCGTCCCTACGAAGGTCTCCATGAACAATGGTTCGATTGCTGTCGGTGATGCCCTTGTCTCATCGGATGTCCCAGGCTACGCGATGAAAGCGACCCAACCAGGCATGATCCTTGGCTATGCTCTCGAATCCGCCTCCGCCACAGGTACGGCACAGGTCTTCGTCAGCGTCGGCTTCTGGGCAGGACTTGCCTTTGGTCCGACAGGTCAGATTCAAGTCGATGACTCCGGCAACGTCTCCATCATGAACGATCTCCATGTCGGAGGACGTCTCTTCCCTTCTCTTAAGGGCGGCGGTATCCAGAACGATTGGTACTTGTTCGTGAATGCCGATGATCCGACCTCTACCTATATCTCAACGAATGCCGCCGGATTCATGAGCATGGATACGTATGACTTTGCGGAACGTTACTATTCGCCTGACGAGCTTGAACCAGGTGATCTCGTCATTGTTTCCGATTCAGGCCGAACACACGTCCAACGTTCCATGAATACCGAGCAGATGCTCCTTGGTATCGTCTCGACACGTCCCGCCTTTATCGCAGGACGACCTGCCACTTCTACCTATCCAATCGCTTTATCCGGTCGTGTTCCTACCAAAGTCTCCAATATCAATGGCGCGATCAAGGCTGGCGACCCTCTTTCTCCGACTTCCGTCCCCGGAGTTGCCGCCAAGGCGATTCATACCGGTCCTATCATCGGTCTTGCTCTTGAAGACTTTGAGAGTGCCAACATCGACAAGATCGAAGTGTTTGTGAATCCGGGTTGGTGGACGAATGTTGCTGAGACAAATCAACAAACAGTGATTAACCAAACGGTCGTAAGTTCTCCTACGGGAGTTATGCGACGCGGCGTCGGTATGATTTCCGCAGGTTCCAAGCGAGTTCATATCGCATTCGATACGATTGCCGCTTATCCCTTTGTTCAGGTGACTCCGCGAGGGTTGATTCAAGGCAATTGGGGCACGGATGGGTATAGCGATACCGGATTCGACATCATTATGTCGCAGGAACAGACGTTTGATACCTACTTCTCATGGCAGGTTGAACCGTTACAAGGGAGCGATCGTCTGAATTTGTCGGATGGTACGACTGCCGATATGGATCCGGTGACGGGTCTACCGTTCGGCTTTAGTACGACTACGACCACGGAACCTATTGTTGAGGAGCCGGTTGTAGCTTCTACTGAACCTGTTAGCCCTCCAACAGAATTGATTGATACGCCAGCACAGAGCGAGGTTGTGCCAACGGAGGAAGCGCCAGTTTTATAGATTCCGTAATTAGGCACAAGTTGTACACAGGTTCGCTAGAGTCGCGTATTTAGCTGTAGTTTACGTATTTGTTACTGTTCTAGCCTATTTTAGGGAGTGGTTAAGATTAATCATAAAATAGATGTAGGCTAAGAGACTTTAATCTTAGCCCCGACATGCCCCGTTTCGCACGTTCTTTTTTCTTGACCCTAGCCCTCCTCATCGGTGGGTGGATGTTGTCGTTCTCGCCTGTTCTCGCCGCCCCCCAGATCAATAACCAGATCAACTACCAAGCCCGCCTCATGGATGCTTCCGGCTTCCCTGTCGCTGATGGAAACTATTCGATCATCTTTTCGTTATACGACGCTTCTACTGCAGGTACTCGTCTTTGGACAGCCTCCGGCACCGTCGGCTCACCAGCCGCTCTGACCATCAACGTCCAAAATGGCTTGTTTACCGTCCTTCTTGGAGATACCTCCGTCGGTGGAGGCTCCCAAAACACTCTTGATACCGTCAATTGGAACTCTGATCAGCTCTATCTTGGCGTCACTATCAACGCTGACAGTGAAATGACCCCAAGAAAGCGCTTTGCGAGCGCTCCTCAAGCCTTCAATGCCAGACAACTTCAAGGAATGTATGCGTCTAGCACTGCTTCCGGCGGTCAGACACTCTTCACCGTTAACCAAACCGAGGCTAACTCTGCGACAGGAACGAGAACTGCGCTCGATGTTCGATCGAACGGTACTTCTAGTGCCAATGACTTCCTCATTCGAGGTATCAATGACCTTGGAAGTACTGTTTTCTCCGTTAATCGACAGGGAAATGCCACAACATCGTTCCTCAATGCTTCGAGCATCTTCGCCTCCATGGTCACATCGACCAATCTTCAGGTGAACATCGCCTCTTTTGCCACGGCTACTGTCATGGGATCGGCGGTCTGTCTTGCAAACGGCGTCGGATGTCCGGCTGGAACGGTTTTGAATGACACACTTCAATCCGTAACGGCACGAGGATCGTTCACTACAACCACGGCTCAGTTTTTTGGCGGATTTGTTGCCGCTTCATCGAGTGTGACGGGTACACTCGCCGTGCTAGGCAACTTCCATGTCACCGGATCTGCAGATATCTACCTTACTTCAACATCTTCACCATTCACGTTACGCGGCCCGCAGCCTGCAAGTTCAGATTTTGCTCAGGCATTAACGTATCATACGACGGGGACCGAAGGTTTTAGTTTAACAAATTTAAACCAGTTTGGATTTGTTACCTATACAACATTAAATTTTGCTAAAGATCTTGATAATGTTTTAACAAGCGGAGGAGCAAGAATTAACTATGCGAACGAGTTTAATCAGCTAAATGTTTCTGTTAGCGACTCAGGCTCCAACGCGACTCTTCTCGAGCTGACGGATAATGACAACATGTACCCCGGCTTTGGCGCTGAGGCGGCCATGACTATTCGTAAATATACGAATAATGCCACATCTTCCCTTCTTCATTTATGGAATCTTGGATCCAATTTGGGGCAAGCAACACTTAATGTTGGAACATCACATCCAAATGGTCTTGTGAGCGGGTTTGCCGGAAGTATCTATTTTAGAAACGATACCTCATCAGGAACACAAGCATATTTGAATACGAGTGGCAGTTCGTCGAGTTGGGTCGGCATTGCAACGGTTGATATGCTCGGTTCTGGTACAAGCTCCGGACCTGAGACTGATACGCTTCAGAGCGTCACGTCTCGAGGATCGTTCACGACGACCACCGCTCAGTTTTTTGGGGGGTTTGTTGCCGCTTCATCGAGTGTGACGGGTACATTGAATGTGATGGGTAATGTTCATGTTGGTGCTCCGACAACCTCGCTCAACTCTGCATTTGTACAGGATGGTAATGATTTATACGTAGAGGGGAATATCGGATCTGCTTCATCGATATATACCAATGGCGAGTTAGTTATTGGACCAAGCTCAACGCATTACGGTGATGGATTTATCAAAAAGCTTGATGGGATGCAGGAGCTTACCCCTCCGATCACCTATGGCTTCCTCATGCAGATGACTGGAAGCCTTCTCGTGCAGGCTACGCCGGACACCAACTTAGCTATACCCGGGGACATCGCATTTTATGCGGGAGACGGCACGTCTACGCTTCAAGGCGGTAGTGCGGTAAGTTTGCAAGGTGGAGCCGGTTATAATGATGGCACTGGTGGGTATGTCTCGATTACGGGTGGTCTGAGTGGTACATCCACGTTTGCCGCGGGCGGAGGCGTTTACATTGCGGGAGGGCCAGCCGTGGGTGATGGTAGCGGTGGAGGCATGAGTCTTACCGGTGCAGATACCTTTGGTGCAGGAAATGGCGGATCCCTAAGCATGACTGCCGGTACGGCATATGGGACGGGTAGCGCGGGCACTTTTACTCTTACAGCCGGTTCAAGTTTTGGTGTAGCGGATGGAGGAAGTATTACGCTTAGCCCCGGAATTTCTATTGGCGGAAGAACGGGAAATCTTGTTCTGCAGAGCGGCTTTGGTTATGCGCCTCCTGAGTTTAGATTGGCAGAGGATCAATCCTTTGGTAGCGACTACGTCGGTTTCCGTGCACCGACGAGTGTCGTTGCAACACGCGTCTGGATATTGCCTGATGCGGATGGTAGTTCCGGACAGGTCCTTTCTACCGATGGTTTAGGTAATTTATCTTTTGTCACAGCCGGCGGCGGTAGCGCTACGACGACCGACTACAACTGGATTTATAATAATGCCAACGGTTTCGTGCGTAGTGCAACAGCAACGAATGACATCGTGCTTGGTTCAACTGCGACGTCAACCGGTGCGCCAGTTTACTTTGACATGCAGACGGGCACCTCAACCGTCTTCTTTGGCTTCTCGACGAATACAAATGTCGTGATTGGCGGAACGAGCTCAACGCCGAGCGGGATGCCGTTGTTCACTTTGAACGGTAATGATCTGCTTGTGACGGGCGGTATTGGAACGGATACGTTCTTTGCTTCCGGTCGCGCCGATGTTCCTTATTTGAATCGATGGTTCACGAGTCCGCTACTGACACAAACAGTATATAAGGGCGGTTCGGCGACTACATCGATCAATGGAACGTCTCCGCGCGGCGTAGTCTTTGACGGAAGCCATATTTGGGTCACGGACTATGTGAATGGAACTAACAATCTATTTAAGGTTGACCCATTAACGAATACGGTGGTTGCTACGACCACGGTTGGCGCCGGAAGCGGTGGAGCCGATGGTATGGCATTTGATGGTAAATATATTTGGGTAGCCAATGGATTTGGATCGGATAATAATGTATCGAAGGTTAATCCGGTTACCAATCGAGTTGAGGCGGTGGTTGCTCTTGGCGGTGATTTCTTGTACGCGCAAAGCGTTGCATTTGACGGTACATATATCTGGGTTACGGAAACGGGAACGTTTCCATCATCGAGCGTTGTCCGCAAGGTCGACCCTGTTACGAATTCGCTTGTTGCTAGTGTTCCGGTTGGAGTCAATCCGTATGGTATCGCATTTGACGGTAAGTATTTGTGGGTTGCGAACAGCACCGATGGAACTCTTTCTAAAATTGATCCGGTAGCAAATACCGTTGTGGCAACAACGACGGTTGGAGGGCAGCCTATTGGAGTTGTTTTTGACGGTACCTCTATTTGGGTCACAACAAATTTTACAAACGCAGTTGTTAAGGTGAATCCGATCACAAATACAGTGATAACAACACTCCCGTTGGGTGGAAATCCTCAGTACGGAGCATTCGATGGACGTTATCTCTGGTTTGGACAATCCGCCTCTTCGTCGGTAAGCAAGATTGATCCTACGACGAACTCAATTGTTGAAACGATTGATCTCCATTTATTCTTTGGCAACCCGGTTGGCATGGCTTTTGATGGAAGCCATATGTGGATCGCGACGCCGGAGGTCGCTTCAACTATCTCCAAGATTCCGGTCGGTGTTGGTACGGGTTATGCTTCTTCATCTCTTACCGTCTTAAGTTTGATGGTGAACGCGGCAACGGGCACGGCAACGGGCACGAGTAACTACGCGGCCACGATCAGATATGCCTCGAGCTCGTCTTTTGGCGGACTCTGTGTTGATGATACGAACTCCGGACCCACCTGTCCTACGAACCCGGGAGCATCAATCGTTGCAGACGGGGCGATCATCGCCAACCGTTTTGATATCGCTGAAATGTATTCCGTCACAGGCACTTCGGAAGCAGGGGACGTCCTCGTTCTCGACGCTTCATCGACAGCCACGGTCATGCGAAGCACAGGCGTCGCGTATGATTCCAAGATTATCGGTATCGTTTCAACAGATCCGGGTTTTATTCTTGGTTGGAATGGCGGATCCAGGGTTGCTTTGGCGGGGCGTGTACCTGTGAAAGTTTCCATGAATAGCGGTTCCATTCAGGTCGGCGACGCTCTCGTCTCATCCGATGTCCCCGGTTATGCGATGAAAGCGACCCAACCAGGTATGATTCTCGGCTATGCTCTCGAGAGTGTTTCTGCCACAGGTACCGCTCAAGTATTCGTGAGCGTCGGCTTCTGGGCAGGGCTCGCCTTTGGCCCGACAGGACAGATCCAAGTCGATGACAGCGGTAACGTGTCGATCATGAATGATCTCCATATTGGAGGAAAACTGTTCCCATCGCTTAAGGGCGGAGGTATCCAGAATGATTGGTATTTGTTCGTGAACGCCGATGATCCGACCTCTACCTATATCTCCACCAATGCCGCCGGATTCATGAGCATGGATACGTATGACTTTGCCGAACGTTATTATTCTCCTGACGAACTCGAAGCTGGAGATCTGGTCGTCGTGTCTGATAATGGTCGTACGCATGTACAGCGTTCTTTGAATGAAGATCAGATGCTTTTGGGCATTGTATCGACACGTCCCGCCTTCATCGCAGGACGACCCGCTACCTCAACTTATCCCATCGCGCTTTCCGGTCGTGTTCCTACGAAGGTTTCGAATATGAACGGTGCAATCAAGGCTGGAGATCCGCTTGCTCCGACGACGATTCCAGGAGTTGCTGCTAAGGCTGTTCGTTCAGGCCCAATCATTGGCTTGGCGCTTGAGGACTTTGAAAGTGCGAATATTGAAAAGATTGAGGTCTATGTGAATCCTTCGTATTGGGTGAATGAGCATGAGGTTGTCACACCGTCGGTTGCACCGGAGATCTCATCAGAGACAGTCCTTAGCGATGCAAAACAGGGTTATGCGACCATCGCCGCAGGATCCAAACGCGTCCATGTCTCGTTTGACTCGATCGGAGCGTATCCAAACGTACAGGTGACCCTGCGCGGTCTGATACAAGGCAATTGGGGTACAGATGGGTATAGCGATACCGGATTCGACATTATTATGTCGCAAGAACAGACATTTGATGCTTACTTCTCCTGGCGCGTTGAGCCGCTGCATGAACGTGACCGATTGAATCTTTCTGATGGTACGACCGCGGGCATGGATCCTATAACCGGTTTACCGTATGGTTTCACAGCGCCAACCTCATCTCCCGAAATTTCTGTCAGCACTCCGACAGAATCGATCTCGTCTACTTCTTCAATTGAAACGCCACCGTCACAAGAAATTGCGACTTCTACCAATTTGTAATTAGCCACAGTTTATACACAGATTATTATTTGTGTTAGTTCACGTGTTTTTTGTATTTTTTATACTGTTTTAGCCCTGTTTAGCACCCTCCAGCTATTAAACATAAAATAGATGATAGGCTAAGAGACTTTAATCTTAGCCCCGACATGCCCCGTTTCGCACGTTCTTTTTTCTTGACCCTAGCCCTCCTTCTTGGTGGGTGGATGTTGTCGTTCTCGCCTGTTCTCGCCGCCCCCCAGATCAATAACCAGATCAACTACCAAGCCCGTCTCATGGATGCTTCCGGCTTCCCTTTGGCCGATGGAAACTATTCGATCATCTTTTCGTTATACGACGCTTCCACTGCAGGAACTCGCCTTTGGACTGCATCCGGAACCGTTGGTTCACCGACAGCACTTACGGTTAACGTCCAAAATGGCTTATTCACGGTTCTTTTAGGCGACACTTCTGTCGGAGGAGGCTCCCAAAACACGCTCGACACGGTCAATTGGAACTCCGATCAGATCTATCTCGGCGTCACGATCAATGCCGACAGTGAAATGACCCCAAGAAAGCGCTTTGCGAGCGCTCCTCAAGCCTTCAATGCACGCCAACTTCAGGGAATGTATGCCTCTTCGACTGCTTCTGGCGGTCAAACACTGTTTACGCTGAATCAGACGGAGAACAACGCGGCTACGGGTACCCGATCGACGCTCGATGTTCGGTCGAACGGTACATCGAATGCGAATGATTTCTTGTTTCGAGGTATCAACGACCTTGGATCGACTGTTTTCTCCGTGAATCGACAGGGAAATGCGACGACGAGTTTCCTCAATGCCTCGAATATCTTTGCCTCCATGGTCACATCGACCAATCTTCAGGTGAACATCGCCTCTTTTGCTACGGCTACCATTGCCGGACAGGGGGTCTGTCTGTCGAATGGGAGTTTTTGTTCGTCCGGTTCAGTTGCGGAGGCTGACACGTTGCAAACAGTTACGAATCGAGAGGCTTTTACGACGACGACGCTTTCCCTCTTTGGAGGACTGACCGCGTCGAATATCACGGCGACGGGGACGCTCAATGTCACCGGAATATCGACTTTGGGTGGCATCACGTTCACCAATGGCACAGGAACGAATGCAACAACGACGAATCTCTTCTCGACGAATCTCTTCGCGATCAATCTTCTCTCTACGACAGGGACCATTACTTCGCTTAACTTCACCAACTCGACCGGATCGACATTGAACTTGCTTACTCTTTCGGCAAACACTGTTACTTCTACAGCCGTCTTTGTGAATGGACAGGCTGTTTGTTTGGCGAATGGAACGAATTGTCAGGTCGCATCTAGCGTAGATCTGAATTGGACATTCAATGTCGGCGGAGATTTCGTTCGTAATGCAACTGCAACGACAGATATCGCGATTGGTTCATCAACCATCGGGAATGCACCGTTCGTGTTCTTGAATAACACGACGACAAGCCGCTTTATTATCGGGCAGAACTCATCTACAGGAGCGGGTGCGGATCTTGTGATCGGCGCGACGACTTCGAGCGGCATGAATAGTGCCTTCCAGCTCACTGGCGATGATCTGTTTGTCGCAGGGAACATTGGCTCGGCATCGTCTATTTATACGAATGGCGCATTCATAGCGGGTACCGGTACCACGATATTTGGTGACGGTCTTATCTCAAAAACAAATGGCAGACTGACGTTGTCTGCTAGTGAAAATATTTTTTCGTTCAGCCGAACGGATCTCCCTCATTTGAATCGTTGGTTCACAACTCCCATTTTAGACAACTCCATCTATGGAGGTGCCCATGCCACAACGACCGTTGGAACCGGTCCAACAGGTATCGCGTTTGATGGCGCTTATATTTGGAATGCAAATTCAACGGGCAACACGGTTTCCAAGATTGATCCGTTCTTCAATTCTGTGGTTGCAACCTTGCCTGTGGGAACGAGTCCGCAAGGGGTTGCGTTTGATGGCCAATATCTTTGGGTCGTGAACAATAGCTCGAGCAATGTTTCCAAGGTCGATGTCACGACGAACACCGTTGTTGCGACGACGACGGTAGGTACTTCTCCCTTCGGTATCGCCGTTGCAGGCAATTTTGTCTGGGTTAGCAATATTGCCGATGGCACGGTTTCCAAAATCAATAGTCTCACGGGTGTCGTCGCGGCAACGGTTACGGTTGGATCGGGTCCGCGCATGGTCGCCTATGATGGCGAGTATGTCTGGGTCGCCAATGCGGCATCTGACAATGTTTCCAAGATTGATCCCGGGCCAGCTACGGTTGTAGCCACTATTCCGGTGGGTGATGGTCCGTTTGGTGTTGTGTACGACGGTAGTCATGTGTGGGTTTCAAATGCCATCTCGGAAGATGTCTCCAAGATTGATGTCACGACAAACGCCGTTGTTGCGACGACGACCGTCGGAACGGCTCCTTCCTACGTGGCGTTTGATGGTCGTCAAATCTGGGTCGTGAATACGGGCTCTGATAATGTTTCAAGAATTGATATTTCTACAAACGCCGTTGTGGCAACCACAGCGGTCGGTGATGGTCCGAACGGTATTGTTTTTGATGGCAGTCATATGTGGGTCGCTAATACGACTGCTGGCAGTGTTACCAAACTTCCTATTGGCGGCGGAAGCGGTGCAAACATGAATCTTCATGTGAACCTGTTGCCGGATACAAACAATGCGTTTGATATTGGTTCTGCTGCAAATTCGTTCCGCGATATTTATGCTTCGGGAACAGCACGTATCGCAACGGATGTGCTGGTGAACGGAGTTTCGGTCTGTCTGGCGAATGGGACAAATTGTTTGGGTTCGGATCTCAACTGGACCTTCAATCTTGCCGGAGACTTTGTCCGCAATGCGACGCCGACGACGGATATTGCTATCGGTTCATCAACGCTCGCTAATGCACCGTTTGCTTTCTTGAATAACACAACGACGAGTCGCTTCCTTATTGGACAGAACCCATTGTCCGGGGCAGGAGCTGATCTTGTTATTGGTGCGACGACATCTTCCGGCTGGATCGATGAGTTTCAACTCTCGGGCGATGATCTGTATGTCGAGGGAAATATTGGAACCGCCTCCTCCATCTATTCCAATGCCGAGTTAGTTCTTGGTAATTCCGGTCCGACGGTTTATGGCGACGGTTATGTTCGTCAGATGGAAGGAAATCTCTTAATTACGGCAGACGGTGTCATCGGACAAGAATCGATCATCATTCGTGCGGGGGACGATCCGACGAATGCCGCGGGTGATGTTGAAATCACGGCGGGCGACGCCCTCGCAGGAACTCCGGGAGGTGATGTTATTCTGACTCCCGGTGATTCCGCCTTCGGTAATCCGGGCAATGTCTATATCAACCCGTCCGGATCAACGAACCAACCGAGATTACGTTTTACATCTGTCGGAGGTGGCATCATCAGCCTTGAAGCTCCGAGCACGACCAATATCGTCAGTTATATTTTGCCATTTGCTGATGGAGCATCATCGACCGTTATTGGAACAAACGGTTCCGGAGCGCTTACATTTGTTTCTGTCTGTCTGGCTGACGGCACGAATTGTGCGACCAGCGGCTCAACCGATCTCAACTGGACCTACAATCTTGCAGGAGACTTTGTTCGGAATGCTACGGGTACGACTGACATCGCGATTGGCTCATCGACACTTGGAAATTCCGCATTTGTTTTCTTGAATAACACGACGACATCTCGGCTGATCATTGGACGAAATTCATCAACCGGCGCGGGTGCCGATCTTGTCATCGGAGCGGCAACGGCTTCGGGAATGAACACCTTGTTCCAGTTGACCGGGGATGATCTTTTTACCGCCGGCAATATCGGATCCGCTTCATCTGTGTACACAAATGGTGCGTTTATCGCCGGAAGCGGTTCAACGTATTACGGAAACGGTTATATTAACAAGAACGACGGAAATCTTACGATCAACGCATCGGGAGGATTTGTTACTCCGCAGTCGGATATTGGCGTAACGCTTGGTTCCGTATCTCTACGATATAATGGTTACTTTGGGAATACGACATCGACGTTTAGCACAAGTACCGGCTTATTTTCCACGAGTCTCGCTTTTACATCCGCCACAGGTACGAGTGTGACGACATCGCAGATGTTTTGGAATAGTGCGAGTGGTACGAATTTGTTTACAGGAGGTATTGTAAGAACCTCTCGATTAAATTTTGGTGCGTCAACTGGATCATTTGAAAGTGTTGGCACGAGTACGATTGGATATCTTTCTTCTCGTACAGTCGCGTCTACAGAATATTCTTCTCCTGGAGATTTCTTTAATCTTATCAGCAAGGCAACGACAACAGGCAGTGTTACAAATATGTATGTTTCAGGTAAATATTTGTACGCATCTCAACCTGCAAATGCACTTGTCAGTATTATTGATATCTCAGACCCTAAATTCCCAGAGATCGTTAAGACGATTGCTACGGGTGGGAGTAACAGTGGCGGCGTCTATGTTGCAGGCAACTATCTCTATACAGCGGCACAATCATCTCCTCTTCAAATTTATGATATTCGCAGTCCATCTACACCCGTCCTTGTAGGTACGCTTAGCAACGTCGCGTGTGAAGATTGTGTTGTTTCCGGACATTATCTTTACTCTGTTGATAGTGATTCCTTTGATATTGTCGATGTTGCAGACCCTGCTAATCCGCGTCTTGTGTCTACGGTCGCTACCAGTACGGGTAGTGATATCGTTGTACAAGGCTCGTATGCGTTTGTTAGTCTCGGCGGTGGTAATAAGGTGAACATTTATGATGTTTCAAATCCTACGAGTCCTATCGTATTAGCACAGATCGCAGGATCTACAGCGCAAAGCTTGGCCGTATCCGGACGCTTCCTGTACCTCTCCTCTAATACGACTTTGAATATCTATGACATCTCAAGCTCTACAAATCCGGTCCTTGATTCCACGTTCGCTCTGGGGAACGGATCTGGAGACATGTTCATCGCAGATAACCTTCTCTATGTCTCTGCCGCGACTACGCTCCATGTCATAGACGTCACAAGTTCAACGAATCCTTTGTCACGAGCATCGCTTACTATTTCGAACGGCGGTGTTCATGTTGCTGGACGTTATCTCTATATAGGGGATGGTACTGGTGCCTATATTTACGATATGGGTGGCGCAGATTTTGCGAATGCTCGCATTGGCGCTCTTCAAACAGGAGTTCTTAATGTCATGAATGATGTTGATATTGGGGGATCGCTCAATATCCATTCCGGTTTGAATATAGGTGCGTTTGGTTTGTATAGCGTTGGTTCTTTGGCGGTTGGATCTACAAATACGACCTCGACATTTGTTTACGCGGTCTCATCTACACGTGGAGAGTTTTCAGGGGGCCTTTCCGTTGCGGGAATCAATGTCTGTCTTTCAAATGGTACAAATTGTGGAACAATTGGAAGCGACACGCTTCAGAGCGTTACGGCTCGTGGAAGTTTTACCACAACAACGGCTCAGTTCTTTGGCGGATTTGTCGCTGCGAGCTCAAGTGTGACGGGAACGTTAAGCGTCATCGGGGCTCTCAATACTACGGGGACAATGAATCTAGCTTCACAGACTACGTCGACCGCATTCAGAATTACGGTGCCTACCTATGGTGCGGCTATCGACCAGAGTATCGGTTTGTCTATCGCAACATCATCCTCGGGTCGCGGTATCGCGATGGCACGAGGTACCACGGGTAACGACGTCAGTTTGTTTTCAATGACGAATAGCGTTACAAGCTCATTAAGTGTTTCCGGAACGTTGATGCTGTATAACCACGATACAAATCAATATTCTTTGTTACTTAACGGCGCCGGCGGCGTTGGAAATACACAGTCTAAAATTCTTTTGAACGATCTTGATGGAGGGGATACGTCGATTCACGGCGCCATTCAGATTGAAAATGCGAGTACGAATTCCTCAACCGCCGTTTTGGTTCTCCGTAGCCCCGGTCAGGAAATTATTCAGCATGTCGGCTTAGGCTCTCCTGAGGGCGTTGTTTATGCTACTCAAGGAAGTATCTATTTCCGTACCAACTCGGCGACATCCGGTACGCAGGCTTATCTGAAGGCTGGTAATAACGGGGCAAATGGTTGGTACGGTATCGCGACGACGGATATGTTGTCGTCGTCTGCCTCCACCGATCTGAATTGGACGTATAACTTGGCAGGCGACTTCGTACGCAATGCGACCGCGACCACGGATATCGCCATCGGTTCATCAACATTAGCGAATGCTCCATTCGTTTTCTTGAACAATACGACAACGAGCCGTTTCCTCATCGGGCAGAACTCATCGACGGGAGCCGGAGCCGACCTCGTGATCGGTGCGACAACGGCTAGCGGTATGAATGCGGCGTTCCAGCTTTCGGGCGACGATTTGTTTGTCGCCGGAAATATCGGATCGGCATCGAGCGTGTATACGAATGGAGCTTTTGTAACGGGTCTAGGAAGCACGTTGTATGGTGACGGGTTTATTGCAAAAACTAACGGAGATTTAACGTTATCCGCTTCCGGAGATCTTCTGGTTGGCAGCACAACGACATTCTTAGGGAATATCGGATTTGGAACATCGACACCGGTTACACAGCTTTACGTACCTGGTCGTGTTCCAACTTCCGCCATCGGGTCCATCTTGGGACCGGTGCAGTCGTACTCCGTTTTCGTGGAAGGGAGACTCGCTTATGTTGCGGATTCTGCTACCGGCTTTGAGAGCTTGGAGATCTACGATATTTCTAATCCGTCTTCTCCAGTAAGCGTAGGCGCGGTTTCTACGACGGGAGCGAACGCTATCGGCATGCATGTTCAGGGACAGTATGCCTATACCCTGAACCAAAATAGCGACAGCATGGATATTATCGACGTTTCCAACCCATCGTCGCCGGTGGTCGTCAGTACGGCGGTAACAGGAGATGGCCCCGTTTCCGTCGTCGTACATGGCAAGTATGCCTATGTCGTGAACCAGACCGCTAACAATTTTCAGGTTTTTGATGTTTCGAATCCGCTTTCTGTATCGCTGGTTAGTACGAACCCGACTATTTCGGGTCCTGCATCGGGAGTTGTGCAAGGCAGATACTTCTATGTCGTCGGTTTCAGTACGGGACTCGAGATCTTTGATCTCTCCAATCCATCTGCGCCTGCGAGCGTGGGTACCGTAGCGACAGGAGCTGGCTCCTTGGATGTCTTTGTTCAGGGGAGCTACGCATATGTCGTGAATAATAATGATGACGACCTTCAAATCATTGATATTACAGATCCGTCGGCACCTGTGAGCGTTAGTACCGTGGAGACAGGAAGTGGTCCTTACGGAGTGCATGTTCAAGGAAGAAACGCGTATGTGGCGAATAACGGTGGCAGTACCTTGGCAGTTATCGATGTCTCCAATCCATCTGCGCCGGTTCACCGTGGTTTTGTAGCTACGGATTCTGGTCCGACTTCCGTTTACGTTCAAGGACGCTTTGCTCTTGTTGTAAATAGTTCGGCTGGTGGATTACAGGTTTTTGATGTCGGAGGCGCGTATATTCAGCAGCTTGAGGTCGGTGGGTTGGAGGCGGGAGCACTAACCCTTACCGGTAGTCTGCAGGGCGAGGATGCATCATTTCAAGGCGGTTTGACGGTCGGACAATCGGTGAATATTTCCGGAGGTTTGTCCGTGGTTGCATCGAGCACGTTACCTACTTCCATCTTTAGCAATCGCGCCGCCGACGCCGGCGGACAGAATTGGGGTGCCTACATCGACCAACTCACCGTCGGCTCCAACGCCTCCGCCACAGGTTCTGCCAACTACTCCATGGTCCTCACCTACGCCTCTTCCGCCACCTTCGGCGGCCTCTGTATCGACGACACAAGTACGGGCCAGACCTGTCCGACCAATGTCGGCGCCTCCATCATGGCCGATGGTGCCGTCATCTCAAACGCCTTTGACATCGCTGAAATGTATTCCGTCACCGGCACATCAGAAGCAGGAGACGTCCTCGTTCTCGACGCTTCATCGACAGCCACGGTCATGCGCAGTACCGGAGTCGCCTATGATTCTAAAGTCATCGGTATCGTTTCCACAGATCCAGGCTTTGTCCTTGGCTGGTCTGGTGGCACCAAAGTTGCTCTTGCCGGTCGAGTTCCCGTGAAGTTCTCAACAAACAACGGTCCAATCAATGTTGGAGACGCTCTCGTCTCCTCCGATGTCCCCGGCTATGCGATGAAAGCAACTCAACCAGGCATGATTCTCGGCTATGCTCTCGAAAGCGCCTCCGCCACAGGCACCGCTCAAGTCTTCGTCAGCGTCGGCTTCTGGGCAGGGCTTGCGTTCGGTCCGACAGGACAGATTCAAGTCGATGACAGCGGTAACGTGTCGATCATGAACGATCTCCATGTCGGAGGACGTTTCTTCCCGAGCCTTAAGGGCGGAGGTATCCAGAATGATTGGTATTTGTTCGTGAACGCCGATGATCCGACCTCTACCTATATCTCCACCAATGCCGCAGGTTTCATGAGCATGGATACGTATGACTTTGCCGAACGCTACTATTCACCTGATGAGCTTGAACCTGGTGATCTCGTCATTGTTTCCGATTCAGGCCGAACACACGTCCAACGTTCCATGAATACCGAGCAGATGCTCCTCGGTATCGTCTCAACACGTCCCGCCTTCATCGCAGGACGACCTGCTACCTCAACCTATCCCATCGCCCTCTCCGGTCGTGTTCCGACCAAAGTCTCCAATATCAACGGTGCCATCAAGGCAGGAGATCCTCTTTCCCCGACTTCCATCCCCGGCGTTGCCGCCAAGGCTATCCATACTGGCCCTATCATCGGTCTTGCTCTTGAAGACTTTGAGAATGCCAACATCGACAAGATTGAAGTGTTTGTGAATCCGGGTTATTGGGTGAATAAGAATGAGGTCGCGGCACCCGCGCCGGCTGTCGCACCCGTCGTTTCCTCTCAAATTGTCGTTAGCCAAGGAAAACAGGGTTTTGCGACGATCACGGCCGGTTCCAAGAAGGTTCGTATTGAGTTCCCTTCGCTTGGTGCGTATCCGAATGTACAGGTGACTCCGCGCGGATCGACACGCGGCGGTTGGTGGACGGATAGCTACACGGATACGGGTTTTGAGATCATTTTGTCGGAAACCGAGGATCATGACGTGGTGTTTGCCTGGCGCGTGGAGGCGACGACTGCCTCGGATGTTATGCGCATGTCGGATGGAACCTATGCAACCGTTGATCCGATCACGGGTTTGCCGACGGGTTTCATTGCGCCGTCGAGTACGACCGATACCATTGAAACTTCAACAGCTGAGCCTGTATCAGCGCCGGCAGTGGTTGTTCCGACAAGCACCGATCCTGTCGTAGAAGCCCCAATCGTACCGGAAGCGGAGAGCGCTTCAACGACGGTCGCACTGTAGGTTGTCTTCGTGTTATACTTGAAACCAATTTGCATACTATGAGCACTATCTTCTCGCGTTCCAATTCCTCGCCTAGCGCGAGCAGTCCAGAGCCTCTTAAAACACTGCCGGGCGTTTCCAAGGCGCTCAACACCGTCATCGATGTTTGTCTCCATGGAGCCGTTTTCTTGGTGCCGTTGTTTTTTAGCTCGCTTACGATCGACGTTCTTGAGCTGAACAAACAGACCATTCTTATTATTTTGGCAGGTATCGCCGGTATCGCTTGGCTTGGAAAGGCTTTGGCGGACAAACAATTTACTCTTGTACGTAACTGGATTCACTTGGTAGCAGTCCTCTTTGGAGTCGGTTACTTGCTCGTATCACTGCTTTCCGGCGACCGTTATCTCTCGATGGTCGGTACGCTCGGACAGATGCCGTGGGCCTTTTCCACAGTAGCGGCTTTGGTCGTCTTTTATGTTGTGGCCGTGCATCGCATCCGTCAGACGGCGCAAGTATATGACTTCGTCTTTAGTTTTCTCGTCAGCTCGCTCATCGCTGGCGTGTATGGCCTGTTACAGATGTTCGGTATCTTCTTGATTCCGGTGGCCGCTACACAAACAACAACCTTTACCAGCGTTGGAAGCGTGTTCAGCTTTGCTGTGTACATGACGATTCCGCTTCTTATTTCCGCCAGCCTCGCGTTTCACGGCTGCCGCAACAATGTCTGTCTATTAGGTTCGAGCAAGTCTAGCGGTAAAATTGCCCGTGGATTGCTGTGGGCGACGATGATCGTTTCCTTGCTAGCCCTCATCCTTGTCGATTATTGGGTCGCTTGGGCCGCACTCCTGTTTGGAACACTCGCGACGGTTGTCATTGGATATCTCCGTACGCGCGAAGTCGGTGCTCCGAGCAAGTTGGCGATTCCGGGCGTACTCGTTGCTGTTTCTATTCTTCTTTTGGTCTTCCGCACGCCTGTTGCCTTGAACCTTCCTTCGGAAGTTTCTCCTTCCGCCATGGCAACCATGGATATCGCTAAGGTTACTTTGCGCGACATGCCTGTCTTTGGCTCCGGTCCTGGCACGTGGATCTACGACTACGCCAAGTACCGCGTACAGATGGTGAACCTTTCGCCGTTCTGGAACGTCCGTTTTGATCGAGGATTCTCGTTCTTCCTGACCTTACTCGCCACGACGGGTATTGTCGGAGCTGCGCTTTGGCTCATCCTCATCATTTCCGCCATCGTGAAAAGCGCCGGACACTTGATGACGGAACGGAATGACGATGTCTGGTACGCCTACCTCATCGTCTTCACAGGCTGGCTGACTTTGGTGTTCATTTCCTTCTTTTACAACTTCAACATGGCGCATCTCTTTGCGCTGTGGTTCTTGTTCTCCCTGCTCGGTGCCTTGGTGGGTCGCAACACGATCACTTGGGACGCCCGTAAGAGTGCCTATGCTTATGGGGTTATCTCCGTTGTATTTGTCGTTGCACTCATTGGGGGTATCTCCGTGACGTGGCTGACGGGACAGCGTTTTGTGGCGGATGCAGCGTTTACGGGCGCAGTCAGCGATTTCCGTAGCGGAGCTCCTATCGACTCTATTATCGCCAAGATCCAGAAGGCGAGCTCGCTCAATCCGATGCTCGACATGTACAAGCGAAACTTGTCACAGGCTCACTTGATCAAAGCGGCTAATCTCATTCAGGCCGGCGCGACTCCGGAGATGGTGCCTGCCATTCAGAACGAGATTAAATTGGCCGTTGATATGGGTTTGAGCGCCACACAACTCGCTCCGGCGAACGTCGATAACTGGTCCAACCTTGGTTTGATCTACCAGAGTGTCGCCAGCTTTACGCGCGGTGCCGATGAATTTGCCATCAAGAACTACGAGGAAGCCAGCCTGCGCGAGCCGCAGAATCCGGTATTCTTGAATGAAATCGGCAAATTGTATTTGCTTCGCTCCGATGCCTATCGCACACAACTGACCACGGGAGATGCCGCGGCCAAGGCGGAAACACAGAAAAATGTGAATGATAACCTCGCTCTTGGCGAACAGAAGCTGAAGGCCGCTATTGTCGCCAAGCCGGATTACCTGCCGGCCCGTTACCACCTCGGAATCGTCTATGAACGCCAAGGTCGCGTGAAGGATGCGATTACGGAGCTTGAGAATGTCCTGCGTATCAACAACAAGGACCTCGGCGTCGCATTCGAGCTTTCCATTCTCTATTACCGCAATAACCAGAAGAATGAATCGCTTGAACTCATGAAACAGGTTTCAGCGATTGAGCCTTCGAATGTCAATGCTCGCTGGTATCTCTCGGCGATGCTTGAGGAACGCGGCGAGTATCAGGAGGCGCTGAACCAGATCAAGCCTCTTTCCACGCAATATCCGGATAATTCGGCTATTCAACAGCGTATGAATTCTTTGACGGCTGCCGTTAATGCGCGACTACGTCCCACGACGCGTGCATTGCCGGAACCGATTCGCGAAGAAGTCCGCAGCCAAACAGACAACACGCCGGTCCGCCAATAAACTTTCATGTTTGATCCCCGTAATCTTCTCAAGCGTCTCAACCGCTTGATTGAATCCTTCGTTCCCGGATCGTGGACGGCGGGAGGGAATGAGCAACGCCGACCATCTCCCGCGGAGATGCGTCGGCTTTTGCTTTCCGAAGCCAAGACCATTAGTAAGCTGCTCGACACGGCGTTTAGCGGACATGGCTCACTTCTCAAAGAGCTTATTGAAGATTTGTCCAAGAAACCTGATCGCGAACTCATGGATCGTTGGGATGTGGTTTGTCAGGAGCTCCTTTCTGTTAGACGCGCACTCTATCGACTTATTTTGGCCCGCCAGAGCCGTTCGGAACTTTTAAATGAGTGGAATGATTGGGAGCGTCACGCACAAGTTTCCAAGGGCGATAAAAGCCTCGCACGTTTTGAAAGACAGGAGATGCTCGCGTCGGAATTGCGCTTACGCGGAATCGAATTGCCGAGGCCAAGTTTGTCGTCGATGGAGCCTGTGACGGAAGAGACGACGAGTGTTGCTATGGAGGTGACGCAGCCTATTGTTGAGTCGGCGATGGGTGAACCTGAAGTTCAGCCGGGTTTGGCCGATGATTGGGAGCCGATGTGGCTTTCGCAAGCGGATACGGCGGCGGATTTCTGGGAAGGCGTTGTCGCAGGAGTCGATGCGCCTCAGCTCTCGGCAGGACAAGCGATGCGTTTGGCTAAGGGATTCCGCTTGGCGCAGGGGAATTTGAAACAGGCGGATCGGGTGCGTGGGATCCGGAGGTACCGGCTTTCCGCGTTTGGGGCGTAGGGATTGACGGAAGGTGCCGGTTTTGGCATTATTTTGGGGCTCGAGAAAAGTGATTCGGGCTGTATCTTCGCTAAAGAGCTCGATACAGTCCCTCGTCGTTCGCAAGAAAAAGAGCTAGCTCTATTTTCTTGTCTCTCTCCTCGGGCTGTTAGCTCAGCTGGTAGAGCGTCCCGATGTCCATCGGGAAGGTCAACGAGTCGAGCGGAATTCAATTAAGGGCTGTTAGCTCAGCTGGTAGAGCGCTTCCATGGCATGGAAGAGGTCAACGGTTCGATCCCGTTACAGTCCACCAAACAAAACCCCTGCTCAACAGCAGGGGTTTTGTATTGACAAGCGGTTAAAAATATGGAACGGAGTAGTATATGGCTTGGTTATATATTTTGCGTTCGGACTCCGAAAGAACTTATATTGGCAGTACTGACGATATCGAACGACGTTTGTCGGAACACCTAAGAGGCCAGACGAAAAGTACTAGGGGTTATTTATGGAAACTAGTTTTTAAACAAGAATTCCAATCGCATAATGAAGCTGCGATGTTTGAAAGGAGACTAAAGAGGTGGAAGTCGAAAGTAGTAATAGATAAGATCATTCGAGATGGAAAAGTTACAGCGAGGTAGAGCGTCCCGATGTCCATCGGGAAGGTCAACGGTTCGATCCCGTTACAGTCCACCATTACAAAAGCCCCGCATTGCGGGGCTTTTGTGTTTTATTGTCGTTGGAAGATAGCTTTGTATTTGTCCCAGTAGGCATAACCGAGATAGGCGGTCATGACGGAGATGACAACAAACGATGCGGAGTAGTCGGGCGCGACACTCAAGTCGTACGCAATCAGACCGACGCAGATCGGTGAAACAAACAAGAGGGCGAGAGCGGGGAGGAAGCCTGTGATAAACATGATGCCGGCGACGATTTCCGTAATCTTGATCAGTTGGAAGATGCCCATATCCCAGAGCTGCCATTGGGAGATTACCATCACTTCCGGTACACCCTGCATGCCGTTGCTCGCGGCCAGAATGCCGGAGACGCCGCTGAAGAGGAACATCAATCCCAGTAGGACGCGGATGGTGATGACCAGATATCGGTTACGGAAGTTGAACTTCATATGTGAGGTATGATATTTCAGAAATGAAAAACCCGCCATGTGGCGGGTTTTTCTTGATCGATTAACGGATGTAGGGGAGCGGGTTTACACGCTTGTTAGCGATGTAAAGTTCAAAGTGTAAGTGCGTACCGGTTGAACGGCCTGTCGTTCCAACCATGGCGATGACTTGTCCGCGTTTCACCGTGTCTCCGACCTTCACAAACATTTTGGACGAGTGGGCGTAGCGGGTCTTGTTGCCGTTTCCGTGATTGATGATGATTTGCAGACCGTAGCCTCCACTATTCCAGCCAGCCGTTTCTACGACGCCATCAGCCGAGGCATAGATCGGATCGACATAGTCTCCCTCGATGTCCATACCCGTGTGCTTCCAACCATAGTACTGGTTGATAATGTGCTGTCGGGTCGGCCAGAGGAACTTGGTCTTGGCTTTATCCTCCGCGGCCGTTTCATCCGTCGGTTTTGCACGTGTGTCCTGCTTGCCGGTCAATTCCTGATACACGTCGATCGCTTTGTTGGCGATGCGGGCGATCGGTACGTCAGGACGGACATTGCCCGTGGTCGGCTTACGAATCGCGATCGGGGTATTGATTTCCGGAGGAACGCCGTCGGGAATCATGATCTCTTCTCCCACCGAGAGCGTTGCTCCGTTTGAGAGGTTGTTGAATGCGCTGACTTGATCCGTGCTCACCTTGTACGTCAGAGCGATTTTTTGGAGCGTGTCACCCTTTTTAATGGTGTGTAGGACGCCTGACACCGGAGGAATCTTGAGTGATGAGCCCGGGCGAATCGTCGAACGAATCGTCAGATTGTTTGCCCAGAGCACGGTACCCACGTTCACGCCAAAGCGTCGTGCGATGGTGCTAATGGTGTCGCCGTTTTCAACCGCGTATGTTTCCGTTTTGGTGCGAGCGACGATGACTTCCGAAGGCTCACCCGGATGTTCGGAGCCTGGCAAGGCGGCGATGGAACCCGGAACCGTCAAATCGGCGATTGGCGGATCGAGAGATTCACTGTAGTCAAAGTCGATGGAAGGCAAAGCCTCGATTGTTTCCGCACCCAAATAGCGGGCGTCCTTGGTTGCTAGCTCCGGCTGGACGTCTTCTTCAACGAGCGTTTCACGTCCGTCGCTGACGATCGAGTACAGTAAACTGCGCTGACCGGCATCAAGGGCGGTCGCGCTCTTGGCTTGGAATTGGGTAGCGATGGTGACGATTCCGACGCCGGCGACGACGGCATGGAACACGTAGCGGTTTGAAACAAAGACAAAGGCTACTCCGCGGACGGAAGACAGGAGTTTTCCAAAACGCATGCGCAGGAATGTGAGGAGGCGGTAGATCGGGAGGAGCACAAAACGCATGCTGATGCGTCCAAGGGTTGCGGCAATCGGTTGCACCGGCTTCCAGGCGCGTCCGATCTGACGACGAAATGCCGACAACCCACGCAGGGTTGCGAGGGCAATTTTGGCCAGGATGTGCTTAATTTTTTGTGTCAACACAGCGGAGAAAAATTGATACTGTAGCTTACGTACTATAGCAGAATAGGGGGTGGGAGTCAACCAAACGGCACTCGTTTTTTCAGGACCGTCCGGAAGCTGTCAAGTGGATGGATCGTGGCGGTAATTGAGCGACTCGGCGACATGTAACGAGCGGATTTTTTCCTCGCCGGCGAGATCGGCGATGGTGCGGGAGACTTTGAGGAGACGGAAGTAGGAACGGGCACTTAAACGATGGGTATCGACGGCATGGCGGAGCAAGGTTTTAGCTTCCGGCTCAAGTTCAATATGTCTTCTCACATGATCGGAGCCGAGTTCGGCATTGGTTTTGCAGCCGATCGATTTCCAGCGGGCCGTTTGAAGGTCGCGAGCCGCTTGTACTCTGGTACGCACATTTGCACTTCCTTCTTGCGCGGAAACATCGGTGAGTTCCGCGGTTGGAACTTTCGGGACTTCAAGGAAGAGATCGATGCGGTCGAGTAACGGCCCGCTCAACTTTTTTTGGTAGCGGGAGAGCTGCATGGCCGAGCACGTGCAGGCACGGTCCGGATCCGTCGAAAAACCGCAGGGACAGGGATTCATCGCGCCGACGAGGGTGACGCGAGCCGGAAAAGAAAGCGTGCCTTGGGCGCGGCTGACGGTAATCGTTCCGTCTTCAAGCGGTTGTCGGAGACTTTCGAGAACCGAACGAGGGAATTCTAGGAATTCATCGAGAAAAAGTACGCCGCGATGAGCGAGAGAGATTTCTCCGGGCTTTGGAATCGATCCGCCGCCGACCATCGAGGCCGTGCTTGCCGTGTGATGCGGAGAGCGGAATGGTCGATTGCTGACGATGCCGTCGCTTGGGAGTAATCCGGCGATGGAGTGAATACGCGTGACCTCGAGCGCCTCTTCAATCGTGAGACTCGGAAGAATTCCCGGAAACGCTCGCGCGAGTAGTGTTTTTCCGGAGCCGGGCGGACCTTGGAGCAGGATGTTGTGACCGCCGGCCGCGGCAATTTCGAGGGCGCGTCGTGCTTGCGCCTGTCCGCGGATCGCAGAGAAGTCCGGTCCTTGGAACGGTTGGGAAATAAACGGCGTGACGTCTCTTGGCGGTATCGCTTCCAGCTTGTTTCCTTTGAGATGGTTGATGACGTCGACTAAATGGCGAGCGGGAATAACGTCGATTCCGTCGATGAGTGCAGCTTCGTTCGCGTTCTCGACAGGTAAGACGATCGAGTGGAATCCGGAGTTTTTAGCAAGAATTGCGAATGAAAGTGCGCCGGAAATGGGTCGGATAGAACCGTCGAGGCCGAGTTCGCCGGCAAAGAGGATCTGTTTGAGCGGTTCTTCATCAATATCCCCGCCGGCGGCCATGATCGAGACGGCGATCGGGAGATCAAAAGGTGTACCGGTTTTGCGTAAATCCGCCGGGGCGAGATTGATGATGACGCGCGTGCGGGGAAAGCTTACTCCCGCATGCTTGAGCGCGCTTTTGACGCGTTCACGCGCTTCTTGAACGGCAGTATCGGGTAATCCGACAATAAGAAAAGCTCCTAAACCCGGAGAAATATCGGTTTCCGCCTGAACGGGATGCGCTTCAAGACCGAGAACGGATGCGGTATGGATTAAAGAGGCCATACTCTACTCCGTTGTTACAAAATGGCCGGATTGTCAAGGGGATAACGTCGGAGGCGCGGGTTTATTTGAATGAAAAAGATAACCGATGAGGCCGAGCAAGATCGCTCCGTCGGCGAGGTTAACGGCAGATCGGCCCCAGAGGAGTAACCAGTCGCGGACAAAGCCGAGCGTAATGCGGTCGAACAAGTTTCCTAGGACGCCGCCGATGAAAATGCCGAGAAAGATGTCACGTAACGCATAGCGCGTAACGTTTGGTCGAATAACTTCGCGGAACGCCCAGATGAGGGCGCCGATCGCGATAGCAATGATAAGCCACAGCGGGACGGGGAGGTTGAAGCTGATGCCGTAATTGTGATGATCCGTAAAACGGATCAGGCCAAGGAGCCATGATCCGTTCAACAACGATTCATTCGCAAATAATGTCGACTTCAGCCACTGATCGAGGACAAATGTCGAACCTGCCGCCAAGAGAGCGATTCCTAGGCCTCTTGCGTGAGTGTTTTCTTGCATTCGATGCACGAAGAAGATGTGGGGCGGGCGATGAGGCGCTTTTCATCGATGGGTTTGCCGCAGTATTTACAGGTGCCGTAAGAACCGTCGTCGATCGACTTAATGGCTTTGGCTGTGTCCTTGAGCTCATCCTCAAGTTTCTCTCCAAGAGAGATTTCATCGGCGAGAGTCGTGACTTCCGAAGCGTTATCGTCGTCGGAGTTTCCGCCGGATTCCGGAAAGTCGGGAGTTTTTGGCGCTTTGGTCCCAGGATGGAAACCCATGTCCTTTAAATCCTGCTCAAGACGGGCTTTTTGCTCGATAAGTTGGGCTTTGATCTGCTCGAGGGATTCGGCGTTCATATGGGCAGACTGTAGCAAAAGATGCACCGAAGTGCAAAAAATTAAGGTTGCCCAAAGGGACATTTTATTTGGTTTTTGATTTCCATGAGTCGCGAAGCGACCGATGGATCAAGTGAGAGGAATGGAATCGACATTCGTACGAGACGAAGGTCGGTCCTGAGCGTAGTGTGAAGGTGCGCTGTACGGCGGCTGCGGGGGAGTGGTTACCCTGGTGATCATCCGCATTTGGCGGAATCCGTAAAAGAAAGAGCGTAACCGGTACGCGACGAGGCAATTAGCATCGATATAGCGTTCCGGGGAAAAGAACGGAAAAGAGAAGGTGCAAGACTCCGGTGAGTCACTACTACTATACCATTATTCCGGGTAATAAGAAACAAATACGGAATTATCTTAAAAAAGCTTAGGGTTATACAAAATTTTGATGTCGATACCGCCAAAGTATCTTCACTTTTTATTTGAATAACCTGTGTATCATCTGTGGATAACCTATTGCTCAAAGCAAATGGAGAGATGATTGTTTTCTGAATATGCCTGAAGACTAGGGAGGGTCGTTCCAAGCATGCTGTTAAGGACGTTTTTGGATAGACGAAGCCATGGATAGCTCGCGCCACAAGGGGCAACATTGCTTTGATCCAAAGTACTACTCGCGTTGGATACAAGAATGAACCGTGAAGAGAGATCGACCCACTGACCGATGTCATTTTGTCGGCGACCAAACAGATTTGTATTTGTTGATGCGGTTGGGAGCAGGCGCTCAAAGGAAACCGTACCGTCGGGGAGAGTGAGGGCTCGGCGCTCGGTGACGCCCATCATGCCGAGTACGCGGGCGGCGAGTTCCTGGTCGAGCGGTTCCGCAAATCCGATGAATCGTCCTTCTGTCGAACGGTCGGCGTCCAACCAGACGGCATATCGCTCGATAGGCGGAAGCGGTTTCCATTGGCTTTTATCCGGTAAATTGACCGCGTTCAAGAATAAATCACCCGGAAGCGCGTCCCACGCATTGCGATCAAGGGCGAGTGCGATGTCGCCTGCCGGGAGAGGTGTGGTTTGGGGAGAGAGTTTAAGATCGCTGTCGAATCCGCGCCCATTCCAACGGAAGAGGATCTTGGTTGAGGTCGATGCGACTTCTAAACCGAGCCATTTCTCGATGGCCGAGCTTTCGACAAGTATTCCCGGTTGTTTGGCGATCCCGCGCCAGTAGAGGGCGCTGGTATATCTGAATGGCGTGGTCTCTCCCGCGACTTCACCGGAACGAGCTACCAGTCCGGCCGTGAAACTCGCATAGACGCCGTTATTGAGCCAACGAGGCGTGATGGCGAACGATTGTCCGGAAACGGTGACGCCGCAAATAATCGGCCAATCGGAATCGGAAGCGAGGGCGTTTTGGCATACGCCCGGGATTTTTTCTTGGAAGGCAGTGGGGAGTATTTGCCGGCTCGCTTTGGGTGAGATGACGGCCAAGATCGCCGTGTCGGCTGGGATTGGGATAGGTCGTGACAACAAGAACCACAAGCCTCCAAAAAAGATGGCGAGTCCGATCATGACGCCGAGCGCCGAAAGATTCCAGAAATTCCAACGACTCCCATGGCCTTCCGCCATGATGATGTTGCTTTCCCGGTTCAAGATGATTTCAACCGACATGTCTCTTATTTTTTGCGGAGCGGCTTGCTGTCTTTGTCGGAGGGAACGTAGTCGGGATCGAGGCGCTTCATCGAAAGATTGATGCGGCCTTGGTCGTCGATTTCGTACACGACGACTTTGACGGTATCGCCGATGTTTACGACGTCCTCGACTTTCTCGGTACGGCCCAATGCCATCTCAGAGATGTGAACGAGTCCATCGACTTTGGGGAGGATGTTGACGAAGGCGCCAAACGGCATGATGCGAACGACCTCGCCATCAAATGTCTCTCCGACGGCGACTTCGCGCGTGAGTTCCTTAATCCAATCGACGGCGCGCTGCATCGACTCCGGATTGTTGGAGGTGACCATGACGGTTCCGTCGTCGTTGATATCGATCTCTACTTTGAGTGCGTCGATGATGCCGTTAATCATCTTTCCTCCCGGTCCGATAACATCGCGGATCTTTTCCGGATTGATGTGGAAGCTCTCGATGCGAGGAGCAAACTTGCTCATTTCGGCGCGGTGAGTCGGGATCGCTTTTTTGATTTCTTCCAGAATTTGCAAGCGGGCTTTTTTGGCCTGTTCCAATGTTTCAACGACGATATTCCAAGGTAGACCGCTTGTTTTGGTGTCGAGCTGAATGGCGGTGATGCCGTTTTTTGTGCCCGCGATCTTGAAATCCATGCCGCCTGTGCCGTCTTCTACGTCTTGAAGATCGGTAATCACTTGATAGCGATTGTTGGCTTCATCGGAAGCAAGACCCATAGCAATACCGGCGACGGGTTCGGAAAGAGGGACGCCTGCGTCAAGCAAAGCCAACGTCGAACCACATGTTGCGCCCATCGAAGAAGAGCCGTTGGATCCGAGTACTTCGGAAACGACGCGGACGGTGTAGGGAAAGTCAGCTTTTGATGGGAGCACCGGCATGATGGCGCGTTCCGCAAGAGCGCCGTGGCCGATTTCACGACGGCCCGGACCGCGTCCGCCGCCTTTGGTTTCACCGACGGAATAGCCGGGGAAGTTGTAGTGATGGAAGTAGCGCTTGGTGCCTTGGAGTTCCATCGTGTCGAGCGTCTGTTCCATACCCGGGGAGCCGAGCGTGACGGTCGACAAGACTTGCGTTGAACCGCGCTCGAATAAGCCGGAGCCGTGGGTGCGGGGGAGGATGCCGACCATCGCGCCGAGCGAGCGGATTTCATCGAGGGCGCGGCCGTCGGCACGGCGCTTCTCGTCGAGGATGAGTTTAGTGACTTCGCTGTCGACAAAACGATCCATGATGGCGACGGCTTTGGCGTATTCGTCTTTGCCGATTCCGAGCGTGTCGAGATTGTCGACCAATTCTTTTTTGAGTTTTGATACGGCGGCTTTGCGATCCGCTTTGGAACGGAGCGGGTTGGCGAACAACATGCCACGCTTGGATTCGAGGAAGGCCCACGCTTTTTTCTGCGCTTCCGTGTTTGCGGCGTGCTTGGTCGCTTGGACATCGTCCTTGGGTTGTGTCGGATCGACTTTTGCTTTGCCAATTGCCTGCACGACTTCATTGATGAGTTCGATCACAGGCAACAGGCTTTCATGCGCAAGCTTCATGGCTTCAAGCATGTCGGCTTCCGAGACTTGGGTTGCGCCGGCCTCGACCATGATGGTTTTGTCAGCGGTACCGGAGACAACAAGGTCGAGATCGCCGAGTTCCGTTTCCGTGTAGGTCGGCATGACGATGAGTTTTCCTTCCACGCGTCCGATGCGGACGGCGGCGATCGGTCCGTTCCATGGGATTTCCGAGATCGCAAGAGCGCACGCGGCGCCGATGAGGCCGAGAATATCGGCATCATTGATTCCGTCATGTGAGAGGACCGTTGAAACAACGGCGACTTCGTTGGTGATGTGGGAAGGGAATAGCGGTCGGATCGCGCGGTCGATCATGCGTCCGGAGAGAATCGCTTCATCCGTTGCGCGGCCATCGCGTTTTACAAAGCGCGAGCCTTTGATACGGCCGGCGGCGTACATGCGTTCTTCAAAATCGACCATGAGCGGGAAATGCTCATACTCTTCTTTGGTCTCGCCCATGACGGCGGTACAGAGGACGACAGTGTCGCCATAGCGGACGGTGCAGGAGCCGTGAGCCTGTTGAGCGAGTTGACCTGTGCCGATGGTCAGTTTGCGGCCGGCCCAGTCGGCGGAGAATTCGTTTGAGGGTTGGATCATAGAAAAAATGGGAGGGTTAACTTGTGCACGATCACGGAATTGATGAATCCCCGTTGAATTGGGATCGACAATTTCACGATCAATGCAGGACTTTATGTATCATAAAGTCCTGCTTCTGCCTAGTATTTTAGCGGTTTTAGTGGGTAATGCGGATTCTGCTTGCGCCGTTGTCTTCCGGAGGCGATTCACGTCGGGAATTGCCCTTGCGGCGGGTTTGTTTTCCGGATTCTTCTTTTTCCGCTTTGCCGCGGCCGCGATATCCGATGAGGAAGCGTTCCGGCTCGCTCGAAAGATCCAAAAACGCATCGGCGACCTCTTTTAAACGAGCATTAGTGGACTCTGCAAAGGCCGCGACCTCGCAAATCACGCCGTGAGCCTTTAAGTATTCGACCAGAGGCACAAAATCGCCGTCGCCTGTCGCGAGAATGACGACATCGACCTTGGAGGAGATGGAAATGGCGTCGACGGCCATACCGACGTCCCAGTCAGCTTTTTTGGCGCCGCTGGCAAATTCTTGAACGTCTTTGATCTTCAACTCGATGCCGCTCGCAAGCAAAGCCTCAAAAAAGGCCGATTCATCGCCGCCTTTTGATTTTGCGACATAAGCGATGGCACGGCTCATCATGCGCGAGCCGACTACAGCCTCGACGAGTGCGGAAAAAGAAACTTTTGAGTTAAAAACATGTTTTGCGCTGTGATACATGTTTTGCGTATCGATAAAAACGGCGACACGCTGGTCCGGACGTTGGATCATCATAAAAGAGTGGAATAGCCGGCAAAATAGAGCCGACAAAAAATAAGGGAGTGCGTCAGAAAAACAAGGTACTGACGCGTTAAATTAACTTGTAGATACAGTATATCAAAATATTGGCGTGTTGTCGAATTTGGCTTGGATTAATACAAAAACGGTCCGACGTGATGTCGGACCGTTTTTGTTAGACTTTTAGCTTGCTCATCAACTCGTCGTAGGCCTTGGCGTCCTCGCGCTTGAGGTATTTCATCAGGCGGCGGCGTTCGCCGACCTTTTTGATGAGACCGCGGCGGGAGGAGTTGTCCTTTTTGTGGGTTTTCAAGTGCTCCGTGAGCTCTTTGACCTCTTCCGTCAAAATGGCGATCTGAACTTGCGGGGAGCCGGTGTCCGTCGCATGCATCTTGAATTTCTCAATGATGCGTTTCTTCTTGTCTGGATTCAACATAGCTTGTCGGCGTCTTTCGGCCCCAAGTGATCCTTGCGAATCGACTTCGGGCCGGAAGGGCCGGGTTCACGTTTCCGCCAGCATTGCCGACGGGACGCAGTAAGTTAGTGGTGAAAGGCTAGCAAAACTCTGGATTTTAAGCAAGTATCGCGGTAAGGTGAGGCTCATCATTATATATGTCCAAACGTCCCGTCCACGATATCGAGAAGAAATGGCAGGAACGCTGGGAGGCGGACGGTGTTTATCGAGCAGAGGATAGCGGAAAAGCCGAGAAGTTTTACGGACTAATCGAGTTTCCGTATCCGTCCGGAGAAGGTCTGCACGTGGGCCATCCGCGATCGTATGTCGCGATTGATGCGGTTACGAGAAAACTGCGAATGTCAGGCAAAAATGTCATGTATCCGATTGGTTGGGATGCTTTTGGACTGCCGACGGAGAACTTTGCGATCAAGAACAAAATCAAACCGCAGGAAGCAACCAAAGGGAACATCGCGAATTTCACACGCCAAATTAAATCGATCGGCTTGGGATTCGACTGGTCACGCGAAGTCGATACGACGGATCCGAAATATTACAAATGGACGCAGTGGCAGTTTTTGAAATTCTTCAATTCTTTTTACGATGAAGCAGAACAACGTGCGCGACCGATTGAGGAGTTGCCAGCGCACTTGAACAAGGATGAACATCGCATGGCGTTCAAGACTGCATCGACGATCAACTGGTGCCCGCGATGCAAAATTGGTTTGGCGAATGAAGAGGCGCAAGGGGGAGTTTGTGAGCGATGTGGGAACCCGGTCGAGAAACGCGAGAAGGCGCAGTGGATGATTCGCATTACAAAATATGCGGAACGTCTTTTGAAGGATCTCGACAACGTCGACTATCTTGAAAAGATCAAAGCGCAACAGATTAATTGGATAGGAAAGAGTGAAGGTGCGTACGTCGACTTCAATATTTCCGGTTCCAAGAATCCTTTCGACAAAGTAACGGTGTTCACGACACGTCCCGATACGCTCTTTGGAGCAACGTATTTAGTGCTGGCTCCGGAGCATCCTCTCGTTGCGACGTGGTTGAAGGAGGGAGACATAAAGAATCAAAACGAGGTTCAGGCATATCAATCAACAACAGCAGGCAAAAGCGAGATGGAGCGCACGGCGGAGGGGAAAGAAAAAAGTGGATGTGTACTCAAGGGAATTGAGGCCGTGAATCCCGCAAATGGGGAGAATATTTCCATTTGGATTTCCGATTACGTGCTCGCCGGTTATGGAACGGGAGCGATTATGGCGGTGCCGGCGCATGATGAACGCGACTTCCAATTCGCGAGCAAATTTGAATTGCCGATCAAATATGTTGTCGCACCTGTCGTGATTGATTCCACAAACCCGCATCGCGAAGGAAAGAAGACGGTCACGCGTCCGACGGTTCATGCGATTATTCGGAATCCAAAAACAGATGAGATTTTGTGCATGAAGTGGAAGCATCGCGACATCACGACATTTGTGATTGGCGGGATGGATGAGGGAGAAGATCCGATCGAAGCTGCGAAGCGCGAAGTTCGAGAGGAGACCGGATATACGGATCTTAAGTTTGTCGAAGTGTTAGGCGGTCCCATGCGCGCCGATTATTTTGCCGCGCATAAGGATGAGAATCGCGTCGCGTATATCACGGCGGTCATGTTTGATCTTGTGAGTGACAAACGAGAAGAAGTTCCCGCGTCGGAAACAGATACGCATGAACCGGTTTGGATTCCGTTGAATAAAATCGCCAAGGAAAATCTTCCTCCGTTGGAGCGTAACTACATTCTCGCTCGAATAATGAGCAAGGAGGCTTTTGTGGTTACAGAGCCAGGAGAAGCGCTTAACTCAGGCTTTTTGGACGGGTTGCCGACTTGGAAGGCTAAGGATGATATGGCGAGCTGGCTTAAGGATGAAGGTAAGGGCGATAAGGCCGTTACCTATAAGCTGCGCGACTGGGTTTTCTCGCGACAGCGTTACTGGGGTGAACCGATCCCGATCGTGATTTGTCCCAAATGCGGATATGTTCCGGTGCCGGAAAAAGAGTTGCCGCTCATGTTACCCGATGTCGACGCATACGAGCCGTTGGATTCCGGCGAGTCTCCGCTCGCCGCGATTCGTGATTGGGTTGAGGTCGACTGTCCGAACTGCGGAGGCAAGGCGGAACGTGAAACCGATACGATGCCAAACTGGGCGGGATCGAGTTGGTACTTTTTGCGCTACTGCGATCCGCAGAATGAAAAAGAATTTGCGTCGCAAGAAAAATTAAAATATTGGATGCCGGTCGACTTGTACAACGGAGGCATGGAGCACACCACGCTTCACCTGTTGTATTCTCGATTTTGGTACAAGTTTTTGTGGGACCTGCGTATCGTTCCGGAGGAGTGTGGAAGCGAACCGTATGCAAAACGCCGATCGCACGGATTGATTCTCGCGGAAGGGGGAGAAAAGATGAGCAAGTCGAAAGGAAATGTCGTGAATCCTGACGACGTTGTGGGCGAATATGGTGCTGATGTGTTCCGTGTTTACGAAATGTTCATGGGGCCTTTTGATCAGCCTGTACCGTGGGATACGAACGGAATCGAGGGTGTGCGTAAGTTTTTGGACAAGGTTTGGACCCTGTTCGACGATGAAAAAAATGTCGATGCGAGTGAAGAGCTTGTAACACTCTACAATCAGTCGATAAAAAAGATGACGGACGGTATCGACGGCTTGTATTTCAATACATGTGTTTCACAAATGATGATCATGACGAATGCATTTGTGGAAGCGGGCGGAGTACCGGAGGCGATGCGCAAAGGGTATCTCCAAATTCTTGCTCCGTTTGCTCCGCACATGACGGAAGAGTTGTGGTCGAATCTTGGAATGCAGGGATCGATTCACCGATCGGCGTGGCCGTCGTATGACGAATCGAAATTGAAAGCGTCGACATTCGAACTCGTCGTGCAAGTGAATGGAAAAGTTCGTGGAAAAGTTACGGTTGATGCGGATGTGAGTGAGGAGGATGCAAAGGCGATGGCGTTGAAAGAGGAGAATGTCGTGAAGACGTTGGGAGGGAAGGAGCCGAAACAAGTCATTTATGTGAAGGGGAGGCTTGTAAGTATCGTTGTATGACCTCGGTTCGCAAAGTCGTGATTCCCGTGGCCGGCTTCGGCACGCGCTTTCTGCCCGCGACCAAAGCGATGCCTAAGGAAATGTTGCCGATTATCGACAAGCCGGTGATCCAATACATCGTCGAGGAGGCTGTGGCCTCGGGAATTACCGATGTGATTCTTGTGACGAGCCATAATAAGCGCTCGGTTGAGGATCATTTTGATGACACGCCAGTTCTTGAGTCGTGGTTGATGTCACATGGAAAACAACGCGCATTCGAGGAAATCAAGGACATCTCCAAGCTCGCGAACTTTATCTATATCCGACAAAAAGGTCCGTATGGGAACGCAACGCCGATTATGAACGCCCGGCATGTGCTCGGAAATGAACCGTTTGCCGTCTTATTTGGCGACGATGTGTTTGATTGCGAGCGGCCGAGGCTGCGGCAGATGCTGGATGTCTACGAACGCTATGGAGATCCGGTGCTTACGGCAATTAAGACCGATGATGAAGGTACGAGGAAATACGGGATGATCGATCCTGGCGTGCAGGTTGCGGAACGAGTGTATGAAGTTAAGGACGTGGTTGAGAAGCCGGGTCCGGAGGCCGCGCCGTCTCGACTCGCGAGCGTTGGCGGTTATGTACTGACGCCGGATATTTTTGAGGCGATCGAGAGATTGAAGCCGGGTGCCGGCGGAGAGTATGTTTTGCTGGATGCGATTTCACTGCTCATGAACAAGCGCCCCGTGTATGCGTGCGAGATCGAGGGGGAGTATCACGATACCGGCACAAAGATCGGATGGCTGAAGGCTAACTTGGCTTTTGCTTTGAAACGCGACGATTTAGGCAAGGAAACGCTTAACATGCTAAAATCATTCCGATAATCATCGGAATGATTTATGAATCACAAAATCAAAAAGCTCATTGCGGTCATGGCGCTTGTCGCGCTTTCCGGCCAAGGCTGTACCAAGGCATTACCCGCCGATACGATCCGCGCTTCCCAGCCTGTTGTCCTGAAGGTTTGGAGCGTTGTCGACGATGTGGACGTGTATCAAGAAATGATTACGGCGTACCGCGTGGCGCATCCGAACGTTCAAATCGATTTTCGCCGTTTCCGTCTTGAGGAATATAAGGATCAGCTCTTGAATGCGCTGGCCGAGGACCGCGGACCGGATGTCTTTTTGATCCATAACACATGGACGGGGGAGTATTTGACCAAGACGGTTCCGATGCCGCGCACGATCAAGACGGCCTATCGCGCGGTGACGGGAACGCTCAAAAAAGAACTGACATGGGAGCTGCGTACGGAGCCGACGATCGCCCTGATCGATTTCAAGAATCAGTATGCCGACGTCGTCCAGCATGATTTGGTGCGTACGATCGATGTTTCGACGGATACGAGCAAACGCGACTATCAGGAGCGAATTATGGGCGTACCGGTAGGCGTCGATACGATGGCACTTTATTACAACAAGGATTTGTTGAATGCGGCCGGAATTCCGACGCCGCCGGAAAATTGGGCGCAGTTTTCCGATCAAGTTAAATTACTGACGAAAGTCGATAGCCAGGGAAATGTGACGCAATCCGCCGCAGGTATCGGAACGGCGGATAATGTGGAGCGTGCGACCGACTTGGTTTCTCTGCTCATGATTCAGAACGGCCAAACCATGGAGGATGATATTGGTTTCCCTTTGTTCCATAAGGTCCCGCCTGCGCTTACTCGCGATACCCCACCCTCGTTTCAAGCGCTCGAGTTTTATACGGACTTTGCCAATCCAAGCAAGGATGTCTACACGTGGAATAGTAAGATGCCTAACTCGCTCGAATCGTTCGTGTCGGGACGAGCGGCATTCTTCTTTGGCTATGCGTATCAATATGATTTGATCCGGGCACGCGCACCCAAACTGAATCTTGGTCTGGCCAAGATTCCGCAGATCGAGGGCAATCCGCAGAAGAATTTTGCGAATTACTGGAACTGGGTTGTTGCAAAAAAGTCGACGAACCAGGATCTTGCCTGGAGTTTCTTGATGCAGCTCACGCAACCAGACGTATTGCAAAAGGTTTTGGATAAGGCGAAGCGTCCGAGCGCGCGCAAGTCGCTTTTGACCGCGCAATTGCAGGATGAACGCGTCGGCGTGTTTGCGGCACAGGTGCTGACGGCGACGAGCTGGTATCGCGGTAAGGACTCGGCCGCTATGGAACGGATCTTCCGCGAGATGATTACGGCGGTGGTGAATGGAACGACCGCGGTCAAAGCGGTACGGTTTGCGGCCGATCAGATCGCGCTAACGATCCAGTAAATGGTATGATGGCGACTATGAACAGTAAGCAAAGAACAAAGAACATCTGGCCGGTACTCGCCCTGTTGCTCTCTGTTTTTTTGTTCTTTGCTCCTTCCGGAGTGCATGCCATCGAATGTCCTCCACAAGCAACGGATCTTACACCGGGACAAATCTCTGCGTTTGGCGATCTTACACAGATGAGCTGTCAGAACTTGTCAGCTGAAGTGACGCCTGAAGCTCGACTGCAACGCTGTATTTCCGGTGCTTGTCCCGGTGGTACGGACACCATGTGTTGTATGGCCGGTACGGGGGCTTCGCGAGGAAGAACTACAACGGAACCGGCGGCACCGGCTGCGGGCGGCGGGGGAGGTGCGCTTCGGCTCCAATTACCGGCTTGTATCCAAAGTGGGAATTGCGGACTGGATGACATTGTCGAGACCGGTGTGAATTTTGCGAATTTTCTGTTCGGAATTTCCGGTGCGATTTTCTTAGCAATCTTTGTGTATGCCGGATTCAAATATATCTTTTTTGCCTCACAAGCGAGCGAGGTTTCTTCCGCCAAGGGCATGCTCGTGAATGCGACGATCGGTATCATCTTGATGTTTGGTGCCAGCGCACTTGTGACGACCGTCTATAATGCCTTTCGCGCGGGAGGCTCGGGAGGCGATGCGCGCTGTACGGCGTCCTATCCTGCGAATTCCTGTCAGCCGCTTTCCGCTAACTGGGAGGATGTGACGGCACGCGATGCGGAGATACGTACACGAAGATGCCAGCCGGGGTTGTGCGGCGATGGAAATCGGCTTGTGTGCTGTCCTACGGAGTCAGGCAGATAATACTCTTATGATGCTCTCGAACACTCCGCGCCGGTTCTCGAAGATCGCTTCGATCCTGATTGCGATTACGATCGCATTGCCGATGGTCGCGCAGGCGGATACCTGTACGTGCCGAGGCGGCACGGCGCCTGAAGACGCCGCCGGAGCCACGTTCTGCGATCTTGTTGGCGGCGTACGCAATGCGTCAGCGGGAACTTGTACGGTGACCGGGGATATTCCGGTAGAGAGATGTACGAGCGCCGGTACCAGCAGAGGTATCACTTGTACTCATGTCGTTTCTGAATCGGCTGCGCCTGCCGGAAGCTGTCGTTGTACATGTACGATTCAGACGGCCACGAGTCCGGAAACCGTTTCCATGAATGTGATGGGTGTTGGCACCGCTACCGGTCCGGCAACGCTTGCGGAAACGCAATCGACCTGCCAAACGCTGTGTCAGACTCAATCAACGAATAGGAGCGGGACAAGTTTTACCGCGACACTCGGTACGTGTCCGGCCTCGTTATTTCCATCTTCGTCCACAGATACTGGTTCCACGGGAAGCGGCGGGTCCGTCGCTCTCTTCAACCCGCTCGGCACCGATATGGGCGTGGCTGAATTCATTAGCCGCGCTCTCCGTACCGTTATCGGTTTTGTTGGCGCGCTTGCCCTGCTGATGTTTGTCTATGGCGGCGTGATGTGGATGACGGCGGGGGATAGCAAGCGTATCGATACAGCTAAGGAGATTTTGAAGAACTCCACAATCGGACTTCTGCTCATCTTCTTCTCGTATAGCATCGTTTCGATTGTTTTCAGTCTTTTGGGCACGACCTAATCGATTTATGACTCGTATCGCAAATTTCGTAGCACGCATCATCCTGATTGCCGGGGTCATGTTTATGCCGCTGGCCGCTTTTGCCGCGGATGCGACTCCGTCTATCTATTGCTGGTGTAAAAAAACTGACGGTACCTGCGAGAATCATCGTTTAAACGACGCTCCTTCCGGAAGCAGGCTCGGTTTATTGTGTAGTGGCGGAGTCGGAACGGGCGCCGAGGGCACGACTTCCTGTTCCACGTATTGTGCGTCTCGCAGTATGCGCGCCGTGCATTGCGAGACGGATTTTCGTAACTATCTTCAAAGCGATCCTTCACCCGAGGGAGAAAACCACTGTACGCCGAGCGAGGCTCCGGCCGGAGGAAGCGGATCACCGACTCCATCATCAGGCATGGGCGATGGAGGAGAAAGCCGCACAAGCCCGAGCGATTTTGGTTTACGGAATCCGCTTGGTTCAACGGACTTGCGCGTCATCATCAGCCGAATGATTCGTGCGGTACTCGGTGTTGTTGGGGCTCTGTTTCTTGTGATGTTTATTTACGGCGGTGTGACTTGGATGACGGCGGGGGATAGCAAGCGTATCGATACGGCCAAGAAGACGCTCGTGAACGCCGTGATCGGAATGGTCATTGTCGCCTTTTCGTACTCGATGGTTTCTTTGGTGTTTTCCTTGGCTGGACAGGCCGTGGGCGGTTGATTGTTGCCTGTGGTATACTTCCCCCGTCGTTCCGCGCGTTAATTGCAGAACGAAAACATATCTTTGACTATGAGAAAGGAGGTGACATACGCATGACTTTACGTATGAAAAAGCTTGTTGGATTTGCAGCTACGGCCGGCATTCTTGCCGCCACAGCTCTTCCAGCTGTCACCTTTGCCCAAGGAGGTTTGAACGCCAACGATCTTGGTGTTGGAGCCATCCAGAACGACATTAAACTCGGCTCTGGAGATGTCCGTCAGACTGCTGCTCGTATCATCAACGTCGCTCTCGGTTTCCTCGGCATTATCGCCGTGGTAATCGTGCTCGTTGGAGGATTCAAGTACATGATCTCGGGTGGTAACGAAGAGAAGACATCGGAAGCCAAGAACTTGATCGTTTCCGGTATTATCGGACTCGCCATCATTTTGTCCGCATGGGCAATCACGAGTTTCGTGATCGGCCAGCTCCTCTCCGCAACCTCTGAATAATCTTGCGCCGGCACAGCGCCGGTACTCACTACATGTCTCGTCACTCATTTATCACCGCCTGCCTCACCGCATCACTCGTGTTGATGCCGGTGATGGCGTCGGCACAACTCACGGCTGAAAGCACCGGACTCGCCGGTGCGGCTGCCGGAACGGGTTTGTCTACCTCCTGTACGGGGACGGATTGTTTGCTCACGATCATTGGGAACGTGATCAACATCGCCCTTGGATTCATGGGAGTCGTGCTTCTGGTCATGCTGTTGTACGCGGGTTTCCTCTGGATGACTTCCGGCGGAGACACCAAAGGCGTCCAGGCTGCCAAGACCATGATTACCAATGCCGTCGCCGGCGTCGTCATCGTCGCCGTATCCTACGCAATTACCGGTTTCGTTCTCGGCCAGCTTGCAACGATTTCCGGTGAAGGCGGAGGGGCGGCAGGCGGAGGAGCTGATGCTTGTGCAAGCTTTGACTGTGTCGGCGGAGCGAGCTTTTGTCCTGCTTCGCGTGCGGATCGTACCGGTTGTGAAGAATACGATCGATGCTGTAGCTAATGACGTGTATCGAGTATCGGCGCTGTTCCACGTAAGACTTAATCCCAGACTGATCTATGAACTTGAAAAAACTCTATTACGCTGCCGGAGCCGGCATGAGCGTGATGGCGGGATCGATCCCGTTTATCGCCCAAGCCCAACCCGGTCGCAACCCGTTTGAGAAAGCCGGAACAGACCTGAATACGGTCGGTTCCACGGCCGGTATCGGAGCCGCGACCCCGTTGCCGCAGATTATCGGTAACATCATCAACGTCGTGCTTGGATTCATGGGCATCGTGCTCTTGTTCTACTTACTCTACGGTGGATTCCTGTGGATGACATCGGGAGGAGACAGCAAGGGTGTCGACGCAGCCAAGACCATGATCCGCAATGCCATTATCGGCCTTGTGATCATCGTGTCTTCCTACGCGATTTCCAGCTTCGTGCTTCAGCAGTTGCTGACAGTCACGTCGTAATACTTCGCTGGCCAGCAAAACACAAAACCCGCGAAAGCGGGTTTTGTGTTTTTGGATAACGAAAACGACCGTCGGAGCTTCTCTTGCGAGATGCTCACGACGGTCGTGATCAGAAGTTAAGGAACGAAGGTGCGTTCAGCAGCCGCCAGGCGTGACGTTGATGGTCGGTCCGTAGGTTGTGGAACCTCCGAAACGGAGGACACCGTTGCGCCACGGCGTCGGGTCCGAGGGGACCATTCCGCCCGAAGTCTGGAAGCAACGGTAGCGGTAGGGGTGCGACCTCGACGTGTCCGCGCGGCCGGGGAGCCTTGAAGCGTCGATGACGAAGCGCATCGGGCTGCCCGAGGTTCCGGAACGGAACACGGGGGCTGCGGCGTATCCGCCGGAACGGACAGTCGCGTCAGGGTAGGCGCCGCCCTCCGAGACGTGGACGATGCGCCCCGCGATCTCGAGCTCGACATCGTACCCGCTGCTGTTCATCACGAGAACCGTGTTGATCGGCAGCATGTCCGTGGGCTGTGTGCCCTCGAGGTACGCCTGGGAATACGTGAGTACTCCCGATGCGAACATGAGGCCGGAGTCGACTCCGTCGATGGACGGTACGACGCCCGGCATGACTCCCGTCGAACCGACGGGCGACATGAACGGAGCACCGATGCTACCCACGACGGGAGCCGTCGCCGTGACCGTTGCGGTGTCTCCACCGCTGGTCTCGGCATCGTCCTCGATGGGGCGACCGGCCATGAGGTCGTCACGGTCGCGCGCGAGGCGGGCGTTCTCCTCTTCCGCGGCCGTGGCACGTGCCTCGGCGCGGTCGAGACGCTCGACGAGCGATCGCATGTCGACGCTGCTGCCGCCGCAGCCGATGACGGTGAGGCAGGTGAGCGCGAGCAGGAACGAGAGGGAATTCTTGAGCATCTGGAACCTCGTGGTTGTTAGCGGTTGTTGTTATCGGGAACGTTTGGTTGTCTCGCAGAACTGCGGGACTTCCCACGAAAGCGACGACGGAGTCATCGATTTGGTGTGAAGGAGCTCTAGGTGTAATCCCGGAGCTCACCTCAGCAGAACTATGTGTGTTCAGTGCGTCGGAGGCGTTTCCTCCGCCGCGATGTGGTCGAGGACTTGATCCTCGAGCATGTCGAATCGCTCGACGAGCGGGGCGACGGGAGCCGCTCCGACCGAAGTCGGGCAGCTGCCGCTTGTACAGGGCGGAACGGGGACGGTTGCCGCACCCGTGGGTACGGGTGCGGTTGCCCATGCTTGGTAGGCCGAGTCTGCGGCCACGACTGCCTCTGGGCTTACGTACCCGCTTCCGTGAAGCGAGCTTCCGCCCAAGGGCGAGGCTGCGCCGCGCACGTATCTCGTGGCCATGGGCGCTCCGACCATGGGGCCGGTGCCGTAGCCTCCCGAGCCGTAGCCCATCGGACTACCGTAGCCCGTCGGACTGCCGTAGCCGGAGGAGCCGTAGCCCCCGCCGGCCATCATGCTGCCGCGACCGCCGGTCATGCCGGGGCGCATGCAGCCGGAGGTTGCGACGAGAAGCAGAAGACCGAGGATCAGGCTGAACATCTTCATCGCGCGCTCCTGACGTAGGGGTTGAGAGTCGGCGGAGAAGTCCAGCTGTAGCCGAGGGCACCGTAGCCGCCAAAGCCGCCGGCACCACTCCCGCCGCCGCACATGGCAGCGGAAGGACCGAAGCTGACGCCCGACGGGATGCCGTCGATGCGCCAGTCCGGCATGCAGAAGCCGGCGGTCTGCGTGAAGCAGGTCTGCTGGATCGAGCTGAACTCGGCCCAGTTGATGACCCGTCCCACGCGGTAGAGCGCCATGAGGTCATGGCTGACCTCGATACAGCGCTCGTAGTCGGCGTCGGAGTTGAAGTCCTCCGAGTAGTCCGACGTGAACGGCGTCGTTGAGCTCGTGGCCGTCACGTCGCCCATCGGCGTGTGGCGGGTGATGCGCGACGTGGCACATCCGCTGCACATGCCGGTGACCGTCATGGTGAGGACGATGAGTCCGACGACCGCGAGGTCAAAGGCGATGATCACGAGCCAACCGAGGAGGTTGGGCATGCGCTCGCCGGGCTTCTTCTGGAACAGGTCACTGATCTTCTTCTTCATCTGGATCTCCTAGCCTTTCTGGACACACACAGGTTGTCCAAAGAACTTGTTGATGCGGATTGGCAACAGCGCCGGATCCATCATCGAACATAGTAATATAACATAAAAAGAGGCTTTTGTCAAGCTTAATAAGCTTTAAGGTTAGCCAAAAAATGGTCGCTAATCTTAGCCAAAATAGTTTTGTTCACTATTATTGACAAACGGGGCAAATTGTGCTATATTATTTGGTTCATTCTGGAGGATTCTCTCTTCCTGGGTGATGCTGTTTCACAGTTTGAGTTAGCAACAATTCACCAATCTCTCCGCCAAAAGCGGGGAGGAAAGGCAGTCATGGCAGACGACAAGAAGAAGAGCGGCGACAAGGACAAGAAGAAGGGCCTCGACGCCTCCGGTCCGCTTCATGTGCGGATCGCCAAGGTGTTTCTCGAGCGCCTTGCCGGTGCAGGCGGAAAGGCCGTCGCCGGCAACTCGTACGTTCAGGCTGCGATCGACGCGATCAAAGCGCCGATCGACAAGGCTATCGGTGCCGGTTCCGCCGATGCCATTTTTGGCAGCGAGCTCTTCAAGGCCGGTGCGGCGGGCGCGATCCAGCTGCCCGGTACGTTCCTGCGCCCGATGCTCGCGCGTCTTCTGCGTGTCGACGAGTCGATCGCGGATGACATCGTGCAGGAGGGCGTCGACCATGCGATCCTCTCGTTCCTCGATGAGACCGGAAGCGCGGCCAAGGGGAAGAACCCCGCCGAGCAGAAGGTCATCATCGACACGAACGCGGACAAGCTCGTCGAGAAGGTCACGAGCCTCGCCCGCGCGAACAACCGCGAGGGACTGAAGCCGGTGTGGTACGACTCCGTCTCGGGGTTGGCGCACAAGCCCAAGTGCGACGTGATCAAGGGCGATGACGACCACATCATCCGCAAGGATGATGCGGGCAACGACTTCACGCTCCTCGCCGCGATCTCCCTCGGCGGCCGCATGACCACCGAGTGCGCCTGCGTCGGCATCCTCACGGATCCGGCCGGCACGCTCGATGCGGCGCTCATGCGCCTCGACGACGATCGACGTCGTGAGTTCGACGCGTACCTCGCGTCGATGTCTGACATCCGCGACGAGCTCCTTAGCAAAGGGAGCTTGGCCAAGGACGTCACCGTGGCCAAGATCCGATTGGTTCTCAAGACCGAGGATCCGGCCATGAAGAAGAAGCGCCTGCTTCTCCTCGTCCGCATGGACGGGTCCAAGCCCGTGAAGTCGCCGCTCGAGAGAGCGACCGACTACGTACAGCATGGACTGGACGTGCTGACCGACAAGGGGAAGCGCGCGAAGCTCAACATGGATGCGAAGGCAGCCACCGCCGGACACCGCACGGTTCGCCGCGCGCTCGGCCGCCTGATCGAAAACAAGTAATCTTCCAACCCCCAACATCGTGAGGTTCTGATGGGAAACATGTTCGCAGATTTCATCGGCTTCGTGGCCGCCGTCCTCGGCGAGCGCGCATTCCGGGAGGAGCTCGCCAACGCGTCGAGCTTCGCCTACCAGCGCTCCGGCCAGGTCTGGGACAAGACCCGACTCTGGTATCTGCACTCGGTGGCGGCCGGCGCGTGGGGGATGATCACGCTCGTGATTGTTCTCCTCGCCGCCGCCAACTACGGGGTGTACAGCATCGCGTCCGATCTCGCGATCGGCACGAGCGATGTCTGGCTCAACACCCAGATCATCGTCGCAGCAGTCGCGCTCCTCGCCCTCGTGGTGTGCTGGGTGCGGCTTCTGCCCGCCAAGCGCATCCGCAACTGGAGCTGGATCAACGAACGCACGGATGAGATGGAAACGCTCGAGAAAGCGCGGGACAAGCGGGAGCGTGAGAACGCTTCCGCGACCGAGCTCGACCTGCTTCGCGGCGACATCGAACACAAGCTGGAGGAGTTCAACACGGAATTCCTTAAGCGGTACGGCAAGGCACGCAGTCCGATGCTCTCGGTCCTCGTCCTCGTCGTCGCGCCGATCGTCATGGGTATCGGCTTCTCCTTCGTCGCCGTGCTCTTGAGCACCATGAATGGCGTCGAATGGTTTCAGTCGCTGCCCATCGCGGTGATCGGCTTCGCCTGCTACCTGCTCGGCGAGATTCTGATGCGTCTCTTCAGCGGGGTGCTCGGCGCCGTGCTGGGCGACGGTGGTGATGCCTTGAACCGGCTCGCCAACGCCATGCTCATCCGGCCTGGTCTCCTCATTCTTCCGTTCATCACGGAGGAGAACTACGAGAAGATCATGCCCAAACCGCTTGAGGCGCCTTTCAAGAAGGCGGCCGATGCGGTGAAGGGTACGACGCTCTCGATCCGGTCGATCTGCCTGATCGTGATCATCTGGGCCATTCTCTTGCCCCAGGTCGCGATCCTCGGACTCGTTGCTCTCGCGGGCATCGGGTCCTACATCATCGTCGTCGTCCACAAGGAGCGCGGTCTCGACCCCAAGAACTTCGTCGAAGGGTCGAGTCGTTTGCATCTGTGGTTCATGATGGCGATCCTGTTCTTCCGGATCGTTCAGCTCGTCATCCTGGGGCTTTGGCGCCTGTGGTGGTCGGGCGAAGTCATCTGGAACCCGATCGCCCACTGGTGCAACAACCTGCTGGGCGACGGCGGGCTCAACTGGACGACGGTCGGCCTCGTCATCTTTGGCGCGGGCATGGCCACGTTCTTTGCCGGCAAGATGAAGGACATGAAGCACCCCTTCATGGTCAACATGTTCCGGACGTTCACCGTCTTCTTTGGGCTGATGGCTCTTCTGCCGCTCATCGGCTGGGGGCTTCATCTCGGAGGGTCGGACCTGCGTCTGCCGGACATGCCTTCCGGCCGTGCGCTGGCTCAGGAGGTTTCGGCGGAGACTCCGCCGACGCCCCCGCCGCATGAACCCGACGCGATCGACCGGATGAGGGGAGCGGGGACGGTGGTAGCACCGGCTCCGATCGTCACCGCGATGCCGGATCTCGGCACGACGGGGTCGGTTCCGCCGATTCCGACGATCTCTCACACAAGTGCTCCCATGGCCGCTTCGGTGGCCGCGGAAGATCGGTGCGACATGATCGCACGCACGAGAGGCCTCACGGATCGTTTCCGTGAGCACATGAGTCGTCGCTATCACTGCGACGAGTAACGCTCCTTCGCCACGTAAAGTCCTCACGGACCACGTGGCACTACTGATCGCGCCCACCCTGACTTACTGGGGTGGGCGCTTTCGTTTCTGCTAAGATCTCCGACATGCTCAAGCGTCTCCGTTTTATACTCGCTTTCGTTCTTGGATCCGCTTGGTTTTCCTTGTTCCAGATTTGGGGCGCATTTCCCGATCCTGATGCGTTTTATCACGCAAAGATCTCCGCTTTAATGCTAGACGGCGGGCCTTTACTCTCCTTCCCTTGGCTCGATTTAACCGTTCTACATCCGGGTTTTAATGATCAGCATCTTCTTTTTCATTACTTCTTAATGCCGTTCGTGAAATGGTTCGGGGTTTTACCCGGCGCACAGATCGCGGCGGTTGTGGCCGGGGGAATGTTTACGGTCATCGTGTTATGGGCGGTTGAGAAGCTCGCGGTCCGTCACGCTTGGTTTTGGACGATGGTGATGGTCGCGATGCCGCCGATGATTACGCGTCTCTCGCTTGGGAAAGCATCGCCATTTGCGATCGGACTATTTCTCTTGGGAATGGTCGCTTGGAAGAAGTCTGCGCGTCATTGGGCGTTTATCGTTGGCGCTGTGTATGCACTTACGCATGGAGGTTGGCTACTTTTGATCGGTGCGCAAGTTGTTTTGGCGATTGGAGCTTGGGTGTATGCGCGATTCGTCGAAGAGAAACGTACGATGCCGGATTTTCGTATCGCACTTGCGACATTAGGAGGGGGATTGCTCGGAACATTCATTCATCCAAATTTTCCGGAGAATATTCCGTATCTTTGGGTGCAGATTTTTCAGATCGGAGTCGCCACGCCTACGGGGCGCGTCGTCATGGGCACGGAATGGTATCCGTATGCGCCGCTCGAGCTGTTTGTGCACCTCTCATTATTGATGATGATCGTCTGTATCGCCGTACTTGGCTTTGTACGGGCTCGTCGACATCAACTCGACGCGGTGCAAGCCTCCTTTGCGATCGGCTGCGGACTGCTTGTTGCGATTTTTCTCGCACTCACGTTCAAGAGCGCCCGCTTTGTGGAGTACCTCGTACCGGTTTTGGTATTGTTGCTCGCAAGTTTGTTTCAACAGATCGACGAGACGCGACTTATTGCATCGTTAAGAAAATTTTTTCGATACTTACCGCATGCACTTCTTGTTGCGATGATCTTTATCGTCGGCAAAGGTGCGCTCGCTACTCGTTGGGAGCTACGATCATCGGCAAAACCGTTTACGCGTTTTGAAAAATCGATGGATGTCGTTTCGAGCGAGCTTAAACCGGGGGAGCGGCTCTTCCATTCCGATTGGGCGCAGTTTTCATTGCTGTGGAATCGCAACGACTCGATTCATTATGTCGCGGGATTGGATCCGGTGTTTTTATTGCAGTCTTCATCGACGTTATCTGATACCTATACCGCATTGACTCTCGGAACGAACACATCGACGGCCTTTGAAGTCATTTCCGGACTATTCCATTCACGTATGGTTTTGGTGGAGCGGAAGCCGGGCCAGAAGCTCGAGGAGATTTTGAAAAACGATGCGCGCTTCCAACAGGTGTATGCCGATGAAGAGGCCGTGATTTTTCGCTTACCTTAACTTATCCACCGAGGGCATTTGACTCGATCGGACGGTGTGATAAGAAGTTTGGGTCAGTTCAGCTCTTCACTCTCGCGAGAAACGTAATGATTCGTTTGTCGCGAGAGCGAGGGGCCGAGCCTCTCGGTTTCGTCGGTTCCATGCTTGCCGGCGAAAACAAAAGAGACTCCTTAGGGAGTCTCTTTTGTTTCCTCTTCATCGTCGCGCAGGAGATCCTCAAGTGTAGGCTCGCCCCACAGGTTGAACTCGCGTAGAGATTTATCGATGAGATCTTCTGCTTCATCGATGTCCATCATCTCTTCCAGAATAAGTTTGTTAATCATTTCCGCGCGGATATCGGCTTTGAGGCGCACGGTTCCCGCCTCGTCATAACACATGGCGCGGAGTTGCTCTTTGGTGATCATAGAGTAGGCTATGGCTAGTATGAAGTCGTGGACAGCGTATTACAAGCAGGCGGCAACTTGGATGATTTGGGGACTGCCTTTGGCGCTTCCGCTGTATTTAGTTCGATTCAAGATCGGACCGTTACCGACGACACTGCTTGAAGTGTATTTGCTCGTTCTCTTCGTCGCTGCGACGTTGGGATTCGGAATGGTTTCTTGGAGTAAGGGTTGGAAGTCGATGAGTGAGTGGCGATGGCCGGTGTTGCTTTGGTCGGTAGCGACTTTGGCGGCGGTGTTTTGGTCGCCGTCGATGGTGACGGGACTTGGATTGTGGCGTGCGTATGTTCTTGAGCCGGTGCTCGTGTTTGTTTTGTTGTTTGGGTTGCGCGACATTGTCGACAGGAAGCGAATCGAACAATCGATGCGCATCGTGATTACGATCGTTGGCTTTTGGGCGATCTATCAGTACGTAACAGGTCAGGGGATTCCGAGTCCTTGGAACGTTTCGATTGCGGATGGTCGACGAGCGACCGGGCCATTTCCGTATCCGAATGCGTTGGCTCTTTTTGTTGTGCCGTTTGGCGCATATCTCTTTTCACGATGGATCGAGGCAAAGCGTGAGTGGTGGCTGCTTGCTTCATGGGCGATGGCATTCTTGTCGGCGTTTCTTGCAAAGAGCGATGGGGGAATGTTGGCGCTTGCTGTCGCGACTTGGTTTGTTTTGGTCGTTCGACGGGAGACGCGACGTATCGCCATTGTCCTCGCGGTTGTTGGTACGGTGTTTGTGGTCGCGGTTGCGCCGTTACGCGGGGCGTTTATTGAACAGGCGACATTTTCCGGGTGGTCGGGGAGAGTACGGACCTGGACTTGGACCGAGACTTGGAACATGTTGAAGGATCATCCGGTGCTTGGCGCGGGATTTGGCGGGTATCCGACGGTGTTTAAGCCGTATCATGAGAAGACATTCATCGAGATATTCCAGTATCCGCATACGATCGTCTTTAACGTGTGGAGCGAGGCGGGTCTCGTCGGCCTCTTCGCGTTTGGATGGGTGGTCGTGACGTGGATTCGAAAACGAGTTTCTTGGATAGCGATGGCGCCGCTTATCGCCATTTTGATTCATGGGTTGGTTGATGTGCCGTACTTCAAAAATGATCTTGCGATTGCGTTTTGGTTGCTGGCGTTTTTAGCGACCATCCAGCTTGACCGAGAGGCTAATCGTCGATAGTATCCTGCTGCCTATCGACCCGAGGAGAGGTGGCAGAGTGGTCGAACGCGCTGGACTCGAAATCCAGTATAGCTTCACGGCTATCGAGGGTTCGAATCCCTCCCTCTCCGCCATAAAGAAAACCGCCCGAAAGGGCGGTTTTTTGTATTCTCGTGTACGATATCGCCATTGATATGGCTTCACTTGTTTTGGTGCGTCACGGGGAATCGCGGTGGAATCTTTCGAACCGGTTTACCGGATGGATCGATGTTCCGTTGAGCGAGAATGGGATTCGCGAGGCACGTGCCTGTGCCAAACATTGCGATGCCTACGACTTTTCTGCGGCGTACACATCCAAGCTTGAACGCGCCCACTTAACATTGTTTATTCTTCTCGCGAATCAGAACCGCACGGGTATTGTTCAGCATGAGCATGACGCCAAGTACTATCGATGGACCAAGCATTCCAACGGATATGGCACGAAAGAGATTCCGGTGTTTGAGAGCACGTCTCTGAACGAACGCTATTATGGAGCGTTGCAAGGACTTGATAAACAGCAGGCCGTCGAGCGTTATGGAGCTGCTAAGGTTTTGGCTTGGCGCCGCGGGTATCATGCTCGTCCGCCTGGGGGCGGAGAGAGTCTTGAAGACACGTTGAATCGCGCACAGCCGTTTTTGGTGAAACAGATTCTTACGAGAGTTAGAAAGGGTGAAGACGTGCTTGTGGTCGGGCACGGCAATACGCTGCGTACCGCGATCAAGTATCTGGAGGGGATTAGCGACGATGATATCGCGTTCCTCGATTTGCCCAAGGCCCACCCACTCGTTTACTCGTTTGTTCGAGGGAAATGGCAGCGCACTTCCGGTGAATTTACGTTCAATCGACCGCTGCGATAGGGGCGTTGAAAGAAAGGTAGCTTACTTGTCGTATACCTAGGGGGTAGGTATAATCGACGCAGTCTTTCTTTCTCTATTTCTATGCAAAAATCCTCGGGTTTGCCTGTCGTTACAGTCATTATTATTGCTATCGTCGTCTTCTTCCTGGGGGCACTGGCTTCGCAGTTTCTTTGGACGCCCTATGCACCGATGATGTCATGGGGTACAGGCGTCGGACGCGGGGTTATGCCGACCGGCTACGGAATGATGGGAGGCATGATGGGCCATTCCGTAGAGATTCGAAATGATGCCGACTTCTTAATGGGTATGATTCCGCATCATCAGGAAGCCGTGGATACTGCGTCCTATGCGATTACGAAGACGCAGGATGAAGAAATAAAAGTTTTTTTGCAGAGTATTATCGATGCGCAGACAGCGGAGATCATTCAAATGAAGCGCTGGCATGTGGAGTGGTATGGCAGCGAGTATACCGCCGACCAACGCTATCGACCGATGATGCCGAATTTGAGGACATTGTCGGATAACCAAGTGATCCCGGCATTCTTACATGGCATGATCATGCACCACATGGGCGCGATCGATATGGCTCGTGAGATTCTTCCGATTACCGAGCGATCCGAGATGGTGTCGTTTGCCCAAGGAGTTATTCGTGTTCAGAGCGAGGAAATCGGACGCATGCTTGAGTGGCTGTCCGAACGGGCCGGTTATATGCCAATGATGATTCATTAATTATATGATGACGAATAATAAATCGCTTTCTCTGGATGCGCATTCCAAACGCCAGGTGTTGGCGAATGCTCGTAAGGCCCAGACGCAGCTCGCGAATGTCGTCCGTATGCTCGAGGATGACTGCTATTGCATCGACGTTCTCCAACAGGCACTCGCCGTCCAAGGTTTGTGGAAGGGCGTGATTCGGCGTATTTTTAGCAATCATATGAGTACGTGCTTTTCTACGGCTATGGCGGATGGGAAGCGGGAGCGGAAGCAGGCCTTGGATGAAGTGATACGCGTGATGGAATTATCAGATCGATAATATGAATACGACCCAAACATGTGAAGCGGTATCCAGACAGGCCTTCTGGCCACGGTTCTGGCAGGCTCTTCTTGCCGTGGCGTTGGTCTGGTTTGTTTGGAAATGGATGATTTCGCCGTTCCTATTTCTGCTTCCGAGCGCGACCGTCGGGCCTTCGTATGCCGCGATGTTTATTCTTGGCTTGGTGGCGAGCGTTTCTACGTGTCTCGCATCAACCGGCGCATTCCTTGTTGCGTTTAGCGGCAAGGACGCCATGAGCGTCGCGCTCACGCATGCCGGACGATTGGTCACGTTTGTTATCGGAGGTGCGTTGCTTGGCGGTATCGGTCAGGGGATCGCACTCTCGGCAGGTATGTATGGCTTTGTCGGGATCGTGCTTGGTTTGGTGCTTGCCGGTGTTGCGTTGTACTTGCTCGATTTGTTGCCGCGCAGTCTTGTTTCCCTCCCGATGGCCTTTGGCCGCTTCGCGCATGGTGTCGCCGGTAAGCACGGCAAGGCGATTCCGCCATTGGTTGGAGCCGTCACGTTTTTGCTTCCCTGCGGATTCACCCAAGCCGCTCAAGCCATGGCTTTGGCCTCGGGTTCCGCTCAAGTCGGAGCGACGATGATGGGCGTTTTTGCTCTCGGAACGTTTCCCGTCCTGGTCGGATTGAGTTTGTTTGGATCGATCGCGTCGATGAAGAGCCGAACGTTACAGCTGGCGACCGGTGGTATGCTTGCTTTGTTTGCGGTGGCACAAATCGACGGCGGACTGACCGTCCTCGGATCGCCGGTGACATTCGATAGGACGCTCGCTTCCGTAGGCGGTGCATTCACGGTTGCTCCGGTGCAGGCGGAAGAGCAGATCGTGAGCATGCGGGTTGCGTACGGCGCATTCTCGCCTAACCGTTTTATTATCAAGCGCGGCGTGCCCGTGCGTTGGGATATCGATGGCGTTGATGTCTCCGGATGCGCCAATTCGATCGTCGTGCCGACACTCGGCATTACCCAGAGCTTGGTGGTCGGGAAGAATCTTATTCGATTTACCCCGTCGCGTTCCGGAACGATCCCATTCTCCTGTTCGATGGGTATGATTCGCGGTTCATTCCAAGTTGTCGAGTAACGCTATGAAAACGCAACTGAAGATTACCGGGATGCATTGCGCTTCATGCGCGCTTACGACGGAGCAGGCCTTGAAAAAAGTTCCGGGCGTAACGGAAGCGAGGGTCAATTACGCCAGTGAGCGTGCCACGGTCGAGCATGAAGAGCATGTGCAATCCGAAGCTCTCGTTGAGGCTGTTCGCGACAACGGTTACGGATCGATCGTCGAGAAGCGTGGTTCCGTTCACGCCGATCACGCGGCCATGGGGCATGAAAAGATGAACCATGGAGAGGAAAGCGGTGCGAGCCATCTGACGCATGGCGGTTACATTGATACGAAAGGACTCGTGATCGCCGGAGTTTTGGCTGTGCCGCTGATCGTTAGCATGTTTGTGATGCTGCCGACGAACTTGCTCGCGTTTTGTGCTTGGGTCTTGGTCGCCGTGCTTGGTTGGAAATTTCATACCGGTACTTGGAACGATCTTCGTCACGTGCGCGCGAGCATGGATACCTTGGTTACGGTTGGAACGGGTTCCGCGCTCTTGTGGAGCACGTATGCGTTTGTGATCGGCTCCGGCGATGTCTATTTT
>JAIOPK010000012.1 GCA_021413945.1 Candidatus Uhrbacteria bacterium | reverse complement strand
GTTAGCTCCGCCAAAGAGGGAGAGGGTTGTAGTGGTGAAGGCGCCTCGGGCCGTGGCGGACTGGAGCGTGTCGAGACCGGCAGCCTGGCTCGGACAACCAACGCCGTTCTGCAAACAAATCCCCTGTCCGGCAACCGTAGCAGAGGCAAACTGGCCGAAGTTGGCAAAGAGGTTGGAGGAAGAAACGTAACCTGTAGCGAGAAGCGATGTACCCGTTGCGCCATTGAAGCCGAGGTTAGCAGCAAAGAGGTTGGTGCTCGTCGTGTTGGTACCGGTGGCGTTGGTCCACGTAAGGTTCGTGAAGAAAGAAGGGGTCGAACCATTCACGACAAGGTTCGTGAAGGTACCGGTGGTCGCCGTGATCGTGGCACCGACGGCATTGTTGAAGGTGAGAACACCGTTGACGGTGGCCGATGTATTGAAGACAAAGTCAGCCGTAGAGGTTCCTCCGGCAAACTGGATGGAGTTCGTGGTGGTGTTGCCGGCGTTTGTGACGGTCTGGAAGTTCGGCGTGGTGCCGCTTGGACAGTTGGTGCCGTTCGCAAGACAAACCAAGGAGCCGCCGACAACGAGGTTAGTCGTCGAGACGGTCGTGGCAAGCATGTATCCACCGGTTGCATTGGTGAAGCCGAGGTTGGTACCAAACAAGTTCGTCGCAAAGAGGTTGGTGCTCGTCGTGTTAGTACCGGTGGCGTTAACCCACGTGAGGTTCGTAAACGAGGAAGGAGCGGTGCCGTTCACGACGAGATTGGTGAAGGTTCCCGTGGTGGCGGAAATGAAGACGCCCGTCGCATTGGTGAACGTGAGATTTGAAATGGTGCCGCTCGTGGCAAGGAAATTGGTAGTGGTGACGGATGTGGCAAGAAGTGACGTGATGGTTCCATTGGTTGCCGTCAGGTTAATGATGGTGCCGTTCGTCGCAAAGAGATTGGTCGACGTGGAATTGGTCGATGTGGTGTTGCCAAAGGTCGCGTTCCAGCGGTTGGTGGCGTTGCCGAGGGAGTAGGCAAGGTCGGTAGTTGGGATGAAGTCGGAAGAGACGGTGCCGGAGACGGTGAGGGTAGAGGTGACAGTGAGCGT
>JAIOPK010000011.1 GCA_021413945.1 Candidatus Uhrbacteria bacterium | reverse complement strand
TACTTCTCTTTGTAAAACCGGATCAAGTTCTCAACCTCCGGAATACAGGAAGGATCCCCTGTTCCAACTTTCGTGCGAGCCTGAACCTTCTCAAGCGTATCCGCACCTTCCAACACCGCCTCTTCAATATCGTGATCCGTAATTTTCAATACTTTGTCGATCAAACGCCCCGCCTCCACCTCCACTTTGTCGATCTGACCGCTCTTGCGATAGTAATCCATCACCGCGCTTCGCAATGCTTTGTCGCCAAGCACCGAGCAATGGACTTTACGCGCCGGCAATCCGCCAAGCCGCGCCATAATATCCTGCGGACGCAATTTCAACGCATCCTCAACCGGCATTCCCCCATTCTCCGTAACCATCACAGACAACATCGAGGTCGATGCGATAGCCGAAGCGCATCCAAACGTCTTCCATTTGAAATCCTTGATACGTTCCGTCCCATCCGCTTCTTTTTCGATCTTGAGCCAAACCTTCATCGCATCGCCACAAGCCGGTGAACCGACCATTCCAAGATACGCCTCCCCATACCCTGCTTCATCTTCAAGAAAATTCTTCGGATGAAAGAAGTGATCCTTCACCGTATCGGTGTAGAACCAACCCTTCTCCTTCGTAGGCGCGACAACATCGCCCTTGCGAGCGTCATTGGTTGCCGGCATCACCGTGTTGTCATTCATATTAGGCAAAATATTTCATGTCCATATTCACAGGACTCATCAAACGCAAACGCTCGACGATCGCCGGCATTTCCTTGATCACGTAGTCGACATCTTCCTCCGTGGTCGAGTGCCCCAGAGTGAATCGGATCGATCCATGCGCGGCTTCATAAGAAAGCCCCGTCGCAAGGATCACATGCGAAGGATCAAGCGAAGTCGAGGCGCAGGCCGAGCCAGTCGATGACATAATTCCAACCGCATCGAGATACAAGATAGCCGCCTCCCAAAATCGTAAGTCGAGCACTCTCAACTTCACGATCCGCCTGCACAAGCGCCAACGCCTTTGCCAACCCAACAATTCCGGGAACATTCTCCGTACCAGAACGAATGTTGCGCTCCTGCCCTCCCCCGATGAAGAACGGCTGAATCTTCACACCCTTCCGAACATACAAAGCGCCAATACCCTTCGGTCCGTACATCTTCGATCCGTTAAGCGTGAGCAAATCGACATGCGATTTCTCTACATTGAGATCGAGATACCCCGTCGCCTGACAAGCATCCGTATGGAGATAAGGAAACACCGTTTCCTTTGCCTTGCGCCACTTCAAAATCTCGCGACCAATGTCACCAATCGGCTGAATCGTTCCAATTTCGTTGTTTGCCGTCATGATCGAAACGAGCACAGTGTTCGGCTTAAACGCCGCAACGACATCCTCGACAGAAACCTGCCCCTCACGATTCACGCCAACAATCGTAAGCTCGATTTCCTTCTTACGATCCATCGCAATCAACGGCTCCAACACCGCATGATGCTCAATCGCGCTCGTAATCACATGCGGCAGAGCATTCGTCTTCTCCATCAACGCTTTTGCGTGATATCGAGGCACCCCGATCACCGCCAAGTTATCCGACTCGGTTCCACCGGAAGTAAAAATAATTTCCTCTTCATGCGCACCGAGTAAACGTGCAATCGTTCCACGCGCATCCGAAACCGCATCCTTGGCACGCATGCCAACAGTATGAAAAGACGACGGATTTCCAAAATCATCCGAGAAATACGGAGTCATCGCCTCAAGCACGCGGCTATCAAGCGGCGTAGTTGCGGCATGGTCAAGATAAATTATTTTAGTCGATTTCATACGGCAATTTCCCGAAGCTTGGTCTTCCGCAATGTCTCCAGCACATCCTTCTGCAAAAACCCCCACAACTTTTTACTTTGGCATTTTGATTCGACCGGACATCCATGAGACTCAAGGCAAGGAACGAGTGAAATCGGCCCCTCAAGAGCGACAACGATATCCTCGGCCGTAATGTCCTCCGGAGACTTGGCGAGCTTGTAGCCGCCCCCAGGACCCTGACGGCCGGCAACGAGCCCCGCCTTCTTCAAACTCCCCGCAACTTCTTCCAAATACCCTTCTGCCATCGCCATGGACTTGGCCGCATCCTTCACGCTCAAAAACCCATCCGCAGGCAAAGCCGCGAGCTGGGTCATGAAAATAAGACCGAAATGGTTGCGTTCGGAGACGCGGAAAAGCGAATTCATAAATTCCCAGTTTGTAACTGGGAATTTACGTTTAACTAGGTAAATTGTCAAGAAGCCCGCTTTGCCAACTTACGCGAGAATACGGCTAAACACAGAATCGCCAGATGGGCGGCGAGTGAAAGCAGCGGAATCGTGATAAATCCAAGTAACTCGATATAGCGCGTCGTACAAGAAACTCCCGCAACACAAGGCCCTACCCAATCCGGACGAATCCCCCAATTCACGGCGTAGTAAAGAACACTGTGATATGTGGCGATTACGACGCCGATCAAAGCAAACGGAATGATATAGCGATACGCCTTCTCGTCCTTTCGTAGCATCGGAATAAGACTAAGGACAATCACCGGATACATCGTGATGCGCTGATACCAGCACAAAACGCACGGAGCCAAGTGCAGTACCTCGCTAAAGTACAAACTCCCGACCATGGAAGACATGGCAATCAGAAACGTGAGCGGATACAGGTACGGTTTTGTTTTTGTTAGCATATGTTTTAAACGCGAAGACTGCGTGAGATACGTAAACTATTCGCCAATACACTAACACTTGAGAATGCCATGGCAAGACCGGCAAAGATCGGGTTAACGACGCCGGCCATCGCCAAAGGGATCAACACAATATTATACGCAAACGCCCAAAATAAATTCTGGCGTATCGTTTGAAAGGTCCGTCGCGCAAGCCAGAGCGCATCGGCCGCTTTTGACGGCGAACCGTTCATCAATACGATTTGCCCGGTCGCGATCGCTACATCCGTTCCCGTACCGATAGCGATACCGAGATCGGCTTGCGCCAAAGCCGGAGCATCGTTCATTCCATCGCCGACAAACGCGACATTCTTTCCGGCTTGCTGGAGACGCTTCATCTCATCGGACTTTCCCGACGGGGAAATCTCGGACAACACCGTCTCAATACCGAGCTCCTTGGCCACAGCCTCGGCCGTCATACGATGGTCGCCGGTAATAAGACCGGCCTCGATCCCGTGATCGCGAAGCGCCTTAACAGCTTGCTTCGCATCGCTTTTCAATCGATCGCGAGCCGCAATCGCCCCAAGATATTTTCCATCCTTCGCAATAAGGATCACGGTCTTGGCTTCATGACGTAAAACCGTCAGCTGATTTGCGTCCGTCGCAGGCAACGATGCGCCCACCTCCCCAAGAAACGCTTCCGTTCCCAAGCGAACCTCCGCTCCCGCATGCTTAGCCTTCACGCCCTTGCCCGTCACGGCCTCAAATCCTTCAATATGCGCGACCGATACGCCGCGCTCCGTCGCCACGGCAAGCACCGCACTCGCCAACGGATGCTCCGATGCAAGCTCGAGGCCGGCGGCTAGCGACAACAGTTCCTTTTCCGATACGCCTTCCGCGGGAATAATGTCCGTAACCGTCGGCTTCCCTTCCGTAAGCGTCCCTGTCTTGTCGAAGATCACGAGATTCACATGCCGCGCCGCCTCCAGCGCCGAACCTTCCTTCACCAAAATCCCTCGCTTGGCTCCCGCTCCTGTTCCAACCATAATCGCTGCCGGCGTCGCCAATCCAAGCGCGCAGGGACACGCGACGATGAGAACGGTCACCGCATGACGAATCGCCTCCCCCATCGGGGCCTGCAAATAGAACAGCCATCCCAAAAATGTTAGGATCGCGAGGACGATGACGACTGGAACAAACACTCCTGAGATCTTGTCGACCAATTTCTCGACCGGCGACTTAGTCGCAAGCGCGTGCTGGACTGTCGCAACAATCGCATCGAGCGCCGACTCGCCGGGTTTAACCGTCACCTTCACCGTAAACGATCCCGTACCGTTCACGGTCGCTCCATACACCAAATCACCGACATGTTTCTCAACAGGAATCGACTCCCCCGTCAGCATCGACTCGTCGATGGATGAATTCCCTTTCTCGATCACGCCGTCCATCGGAATACGTTCACCGCTTTTTACGAGACAGCGATCGTCCGGCCGGAGCAAAGCCGCATCCACATCTTCCGTCGATCCATCCGGCTTCAAACGATGTGCTTCCTTGGCATGCAGAGAAAGCAACGCCTCGATAGCCGCGCCCGCCTGCATGCGCTGACGTGCTTCGAGCCATTTTCCAAGTAATAAAAAGAAGACGACAATTCCCGCGACCTCAAAATAGACATCGCCGGAGCCGATCACAAACGCATACGTGCTCCACAAGAGCGCGGAACCCGTTCCAACCGTAACCAAGGTATCCATGCTCGCG
>JAIOPK010000008.1 GCA_021413945.1 Candidatus Uhrbacteria bacterium | reverse complement strand
TGGGTTGGCCCTTGCCGTTGTCGCAATACCCGGCGGGCGCGGCCAAAGGATACAGGCCCTGCTTGAGCCGACCGTAAAACCCTTTGCGGGTCTCTTCGCGAAGATTGCGGATATAGTCAGCGGCCACGACCGCCTGGATGTTCGCCTTGGCGAATTGTGGAGACTCGGATATAGCCGAAATAGTTGCTCATGGATTCAATTGGATTCGTGATCGGATCGTAGATCGGTATCGACAATCTGTCAAATGGTCACGATTGCGAGGACGGCATCGTTTCCGAAGAGCTTTGGGCACGTTGCAACGCGATCTTGGATGTCCGCCGCAGCGTCGGGCGCAAGCTCGGACGCCGTCCGGTCCAACTCTTCGCCGGGCTGGTGGTCTGCGATTGCGGCCAAAAGATGTACGTCCCCTCCAATATGCCCAAGTACGTCTGTGCAAAATGCCGCAACAAGATTCCGGTGGTCGATTTGGAGGGCATCTACGAGGAGCAATTGCGCGGCTTCCTGCTCTCGCCCGACGACCTCAACCACTATGTCGGGGAGGCCGAATCCTCCATCCAAACCCAAGAAGACCTGCTGGCCACCCTCCGCCGCGAGAGCGCCAAACTGGAACAAGATATCGACCGGCTCTTCGCGCTACACCGCGACGGCGAGATTCCCACACAAGGATTCGGTGCCCGCTACAGGCCCCTCCAAGACTGCGCCACGGGCCAAGGCTCGATAGAAGTTGATGAGGTGCGGGTTTATGTCGTTGAGGAGGGCCTCTTCTGGTTGTAAGCCCAAAGTAATCGCAAGGCCGCCGCAGAACGGTTCGACAAGACGGCGCTGGGCATGACGGGCAAAGATTGAATGAAGGTGCGGGAGAAGCCATCGCTTTCCTCCGACCCACTTGAGTGGCGGGTTCATTGCTCCCCAGTTTGGGGGCGATGACACTTGGCGGAAAGAGGCGAATAAATGTTCCCCGCGACAACATTGGGTTGCGAGCCCCACATGGAAGTTGTCGGGCGCATTGGTATCGACGGGCGCAAGCAGAAATAAAAAAGCCGCGTCTGAGTCCATCAGGCGCGGCGTGGCAGAATCGACAATTGTTGGTAGACTTACTTCTCTGCTTGTCGAAATACATTGCAATATTCGAGAACAAATCGATGCGTTTCTTTGCGCCGATATTGCATGATATATCTAGGATGTTCCAGGACGAAAACTTTATCAAAGAGACGTAAAGAATTGTTTAGCTTTTGAAATGTCTGGTAATTTTTATTCTTTCCCAGAATTACACAAGTCTTGGTCGCAC
>JAIOPK010000009.1 GCA_021413945.1 Candidatus Uhrbacteria bacterium | reverse complement strand
AGCAAAGTTTTAAACATGCACATCGAGGAGGATATTACCGAAAACATGATTCTTGAGCATATACCTAATGCAAAAATCAAAATTTATGATGTCAATGATTTTGATTTTCCAGGAGACAGGTCTTATCATAATGACAAACATCTTTTTTTAATGAAAAGCTCATTAAACATGATAAAAGAAAGTGGTGTTGAATATGATATGTTAATTATGACAAGGCCTGATAACTATTCATTTTACAATTACACACCCGAATTTTATTCCAAATTTATTAATGAAGGGGTCATTTATGGACTTACTCCAATATACATCACAGGAAAACCTTCTGAGGAAATTTACTTTTTAGTAGAATATTTTTTTATGGGGAATTTCAAAACATTGTTTAATGTAATTGATAGTCTTCCAACAACAATGCCTGGTAATATTCATACTGAATTTGCAAAAGAAATATTGAAGTTGGACTATTATGTTGTTCAATTACCAGATTTTGATTTAAAATTAATAAGGCCAAATGTGAGAGGATTAAAACCTGAAGAGATTAATAGTGAGTCAATTTTTAATAAATTCATGGATTGGGGCCAGAATGAAGGATTTAAAAGAAATAGAAATTTAATATGAAAAAATTATTTAGCTTCGGTGACTTATATGTTTCCGATTTTATCAAACAAGATGAAGAAGGAAGAGCCGGAAAACACGATTTAACACTAATGATTGATGAACGATATGGTGCTGCAAGATTAGAAAAGTGTACTCCAATCCATTCAATGTTCGGGAAATATTGGTATAGAAGTGGAACCAACACAACCATGAGAAATGAATTGATGGGTATTGTTGAAAACATTTTGAAAGTGCAAAAATTGGAAGAGAATGATTTATGGTTGGATATCGCGTGTAATGATGGAACTCTTTTCAAATACGTACCTAATCATATTAAAAAATTGGGAATCGACCCGACAGATGATACATTTACAGTTGAATCAAGACAGGTTGCTGATGAGATAATTCAAGATTATTTTACTCTGGAATCTTATA
>JAIOPK010000003.1 GCA_021413945.1 Candidatus Uhrbacteria bacterium | reverse complement strand
CGGGCCGGGGCGTCTGAACGAGACCGCGCACGAGAACTTCGAGGGACAACGCGCGATCGAGTACGTCGACGACGTGCATCGCGCGCTCGCGGCGGCGACCGTCGTGCTCTGCCGCGGCGGCGCGTCGACGTTGGCCGAGGTCGGCGCGCTCGCGCGACCGGCGTGCGTCGTGCCCTATCCGCACAGCGCCGATCGCCATCAAGAGCGCAACGCGCGCGAGCTCGGCGCCGGCGTCCGCGTCGTAGACGAAACCAAGCTCGACGCGACGTTCGCTCGCGACCTCGTCCTCTTGCTCGGCCCCGCCGGTGAACGCGAACGACGCGCGATGGGGGCGGCGCTCGCCGGCATCGTCCCGCGCGACGGCGTCGCCCGCCTGTGGACCGAGATCGAAGCTTCGGCGCGACGCGCGTCTTGAACTCTTCGCCGTTGGAGTTGGAATGAACCCCACTGCCGTGCCCCGTACGTCCCAGGTCGTGTCGATTCCGCGCGTGGAAGCTCTCGAGCTGCCGCCGCTCGGGACGTTGCAACCGTTCGCGCTCGTGCCGCGTCGCGTGCACCTTTTCGGCGCGGGCGGCGCCGGCGTGTCGGGCGCGGCGCGACTGCTCGTCGAGCACGGCCACGCGGTCACCGGTCACGATCGAGCTCCGTCGGAACACGTCGAGCTCCTGCGCAGCCTCGGCGTCGCCGTGGAAGTCGACACGTCGAACGCGCGGCTCGCGCCGGCCGATGCCGAGCTCGTCGTGCGCTCCGCCGCGATCCCGGTCGACGATCCGCGCGTCCGCGAGGCGGAGTCGCGCGGCATCGCGGTGATCAAGTACGCGGAGCTCTTGCGCCGCATCACGCCCGAGCGCCGCACGCTCGCGATCGCCGGCACGCACGGCAAGACGACGACGTCGTGGATGCTCTTCCACGCGTTGGTCGAGCTCGCGCACGAGTTCGGCGAGTCGCTCGCGCGGCCGGGCGCGTTGGTCGGCGGCATCTGTCGTCGTCTCGGACAGAATGCGACCAGCGCCGCGCACGACGGTTGGTTCTCCGTCGAGGCGTGCGAGTACGACCGCTCGTTCCTGCAGCTCGCTCCGTTCGGCGCCGCGATCACCAACGTCGAACCGGATCACCTCGACTACTACGGCGATTTCGACGCGATCAAGGGCGCGTTCTCGCACTTCGCCGATCGCCTCGCG
>JAIOPK010000004.1 GCA_021413945.1 Candidatus Uhrbacteria bacterium | reverse complement strand
TCTCCTATAAATCCTAATTTAAAATGGGATTGTAGCTCAGGTGGTTAGAGTACGTCCCTGATAAGGACGGGGTCGCAAGTTCGAGTCTTGCCAGTCCCACCATTTTAAATTTCAACTTACGTTCTTTGACAATCACATAACAGGATAAGCAAGTAGACGAGAACCATGTAGTAATTTTTTAAATAAGAAACCAAGATAAAAGCTAAAATAAAGCTATTAAGGGCATGCGGTGGATACCTTGGCAGTAAGAGGCGATGAAAGACGCGGTTAATCTGCGATAAGCTTCGGTGAGGTGATAATCAACCTTCGACCCGGAGATTTCTGAATGGGGAAACCCCGCTTCGCGAAAGCGATGACGAACCTTCTGTGAGTAAAGTAGCAGATGAGTGGCCAACGTAGGGAACTGAAACATCTAAGTACCTACCGGAAAAAAAATCAATTGAGATTCTGCTAGTAGCGGCGAGCGAACGCAGAGGAGCCCAAACCAAAGTGCGTGCACTTTGGGGTTGTAGGACTTGCATCAAGGGGAGTTTGATAGGAGAAATGTTTGGGAAGGCATACCATAGAGAGTGAAAGTCTCGTATCCGAAATCGAACGAACTGGGCGAGTATCCTGAGTAGAACGGGACACGAGAAATCCTGTTTGAATCTGGGGGGACCACCCTCCAAGGCTAAATACTCCTTACTGACCGATAGTGGACTAGTACCGCGAGGGAAAGGTGAAAAGAACCCCGATGAGGGGAGTGAAATAGAACTTGAAACCGCATGCTTACAGACAGTCAGAGGGCTATTGTAAAGCCTGATGGCGTACCTTTTGCATTATGATTCAGCGAGTTATGGTATGTGGCGAGGTTAAGCCGTTGCAGGTGTAGCCGTAGGGAAACCGAGTCTGAATAGGGCGTTAGTCGCATGCTTTAGACCCGAAACGGGATGAGCTATCCATGAGCAGGTTGAAGCGAGGGTAAAACTTCGTGGAGGACCGAACACGTGACGGTTGAAAACGTCTGTGATGACTTGTGGATAGGGGTGAAAGGCCAATCAAATTCCGTGATAGCTGGTTCTCTCCGAAATGCATTTAGGTGCAGCGTTTAGCGATTACTGTCGGGGGTACAGCACTGACTTTGCTAGGGGCATTACCGTGCTACCAAACAATATCAAACTCTGAATACCGACAAGTACAGGTTGTGGAACTACTGTGACATCCAGGAGGTTGGCTTAGAAGCAGCCATCCTTTAAAGAAAGCGTAATAGCTCACTGGACTAGTGGTTCTGCGCGGAAAATGTAACGGGGCTCAAGTGTCATACCGAAGCTACGAACTAATTTATTAGTGGTAGGAGAGCATTGTGTGTGCTGATGAAGGCGTACCGTAAGGAGCGCTGGAGGTCCCACAAGAGCTGATGCTGAAATGAGTAGCGATAAGGAGAGCGAGAATCTCTCCCACCGTAAATACAAGGGTTCCTGGGCCAGGTGAATCCTCCCAGGGTAAGTCGGATCCTAAGGCGAGGCCGAAAGGCGTAGTCGATGGACATCAGGTTAATATTCCTGAACTTGGTATGTATCGTTTGACTGAAGGAGTGACGGAGAAAGGTAGCACATCCAGAGACTGGTTGTTCTGGTGTAAGGTCGTAGGTGGGGTCGGTAGGCAAATCCGCTGGCCCATTAACACTGAGAACTGATGCCGAGGCGCAAGCCGAAGTGTGTGACCCTCAGCTTCCAAGAAAAGCTTCGTAGGGAGATATGTATTAATCCGTACCGTAAACCGACACAGGTGTATGAGGCGAGAAGCCTAAGGTGCGTGGATGAACTCTAGTTAAGGAACTCTGCAAATTAGAACTGTAACTTCGGGAGAAAGTTCGCCCTTGAACGTGAAGTCACTTGCTGACGTAGCGTATGAGGGTCGCAGTGAAATGGGGGTAGCGACTGTTTACCAAAAACACAGGTCTATGCAAACACGTAAGTGGAAGTATATGGGCTGACGCCTGCCCGGTGCTGGAAGGTTAAGAGGTGAGGTTAGCCGTAAGGCGAAGCTTTAAATTGAAGCCCCAGTAAACGGCGGCCGTAACTATAACGGTCCTAAGGTAGCGAAATTCCTAGTCGGGTAAGTTCCGACCTGCACGAATGGCGTAACGACTTCCCCACTGTCTCAACTGGAGATCCAGCGAAATTGGTGAGCGCGTGAAGAAACGCGCTACCCGCGGAAGGACGAAAAGACCCCGTGAACCTTTACTGTAACTTGGCATTGGGTTTCGATTAAGCATGCGTAGGATAGGTGGGAGTTTTTGATCCGTGCGTTCCGGCGTACGGGGAGACAACCTTGAAATACCACCCTTGCTTAATTGGAATCCTAACCTGCGGTCCTAATCGGGCCGGGGGACAATGTCTGGTGGGCAGTTTGACTGGGGCGGTCGCCTCCTAAAGAGTAACGGAGGCGCACGAAGGTCCGCTCAACCTGAATTGAAACCAGGTGTAGAGTGTAAACGCATAAGCGGGCTTGACTGCGAGGCAAACACGCCGAGCAGGTACGAAAGTAGGTGTTAGTGATCCGGTGGTTCCGAGTGGAAGGGCCATCGCTCAACGGATAAAAGGTACTCCGGGGATAACAGGCTGATTTCCTCCAAGAGTTCACATCGACGAGGAAGTTTGGCACCTCGATGTCGGCTCATCGCATCCTGGGGCTGGAGCAGGTCCCAAGGGTTTGACTGTTCGTCAATTAAAGCGGTACGCGAGCTGGGTTCAGAACGTCGTGAGACAGTTCGGTCCCTATCTGCTGTGGGCGCAGGAAATTTGAGAGGTTCTGACCTTAGTACGAGAGGACCGGGTTGGACACACCTCTGGTGCACCAGTTGTCACGCCAGTGGCATAGCTGG
>JAIOPK010000007.1 GCA_021413945.1 Candidatus Uhrbacteria bacterium | reverse complement strand
TACCGGTTCGGAACAGCCGGTACAGCCGTCACTCAAAATCACATCCTCCTTGCCTGCTCAGGGAAGTGTGGATGTACAGCTGACATTGCCGCCGGAATACAGCGGCAAGTATGTGCTCTACATCATCAATCCGGACTCAGTATCAGTCCCCGTTTCGAGCGGTGCACTGCTAGGTACCAGGTATTACAGCGAGAGCGGGAAGAATGCAACTTTTACCGCGCACCTCGGCCTCGCGCAAGCACATGAGGGCTTTGCTTCCAATCAGGGCGGCGTTCACTGGTTCCCGTTGCCGTCCGGGCGCTACCACATTACTGCAGTAGTCTATCCGTCGTCACCGTTCCGACCGGGTACGGACATGGAATATTTGCCCATCGGTACGGAGCCTGCTGCCATCAAGATAGCTGATTCGAGCGTCTTCGAACTTGTGAACAATTCGCAGCCGGTGAGCACAAGCGTCGTCCTCCGTGCAGATTCGAGTCAGATACAGTCGGGGAGCCAGATGCGGTTTTCCTATGATGTGAACAACGCACCTTCAGGCTCGAGCATCGAGATGGACCTTGTAAATTCATCCGGCATTACGGCGTATCCGATGGTCAACAGGTACCTGTTGGACGGCAGCACCAGAACTCTCGACCTCTCTCAGCGTCAGGATTCATTCCCGTCCCACGGCACGATTACCTTCACGGCGAGTCTTTCGGACCAGCTCCTCCCCATCATAGGGAACTTGCGGGTTCGTGTGTACGGTCCAAACGATGCGCTCCTGGTTACGCAACAGGTACCGATGAGCGTACTCAAGGCGAATTCTTCTTCGAGCATTACTGTTACCAGTGTTGTTCCCATCTCTCAAGGAAATCTGGTCAACGTGCAGTTCTCAAATCTCACCGCCGGATGGAATGTCCGCATCATCGGTGTAAATGGCGCATCACAGTCGCTCCCTGTCTCCAGCAGCTCACTGTTGCCTGTATCGGGCGGGTACTCGGGCAACCAGGTTGCAAACTATACCGTCCCTGCTTCAAACCAAAACTTCACGGCAATAACCGTCCCGTACTCAGCCCCTGCGGGCTCGTATGTGCTTGAAGTTTCCAATCCTTCGGCGGGTTGGGCAACGCTGCTCAGAACGCCTCCCTTCTCGATAGGCAAGTCTTCGCCCTCCGGCGGCATTACCGTTACGGCGCCGAACGGGGGAGAAGCATGGTTGGAAGGGGTCATTAATTCCGTAACATGGACGCCCTATCAGTATGGTCCGGACATCAATCCTTCGCGGGATGTGACCGCATACCTCGAGGTCAATGACTGCGGCTCGAAATCTAATCCCGGGCCGGAATGTTTCCGTACACTCGGCAAGGTGGAAGAGAGCGGAAAAGCGTCGATTCACTGGGTTACCGGAGAATTGAATTCCGCAACGACCGGCGGTAATCTCGCGCCCCCTGGAGTCGGGTACTACATCCGCGTCGTCAATAACGTAACGGGTGCAACGGACAGAAGTGACGCTCCGTTTGTGCTGCTCCCGAAGCCAGTGGACCTGAAAATAAACGGGTCCGACGGACCGTTGAATGCCACGGCCGGTACGCCGTTGACCGCGACATGGACCGGAACAGGCTCGGTGTCCTGCAGGCTCGACAATGCGTACGATGCGCCGACGCCGACAGCATATCCGGTGCCTGCATTCCAGAATCTCCCGCTATCCGGCTCCCGTACCATCTACGTACCGCAGCAGCAAAATTGGTACGTAAATATCGCTTGCTTACGCCAGGACGGTTCGACGCTCTACGACACCGTGGTCGTTAACGCGTCCGGTGCACCTGCAAGTCTCCAGATAACGAGTCCGAACGGCGGTGAAAAATTGTCACTCAACAGCAAGTACACAATTAATTGGAATCAAAAGGGATTGAGTACTGTGGCGATTGCGCTCTACAAGAACGACCAATGGCAGAGCTGGATTAACAAAGAGGTTTTGTCCGATAAGAGCGCCAACGACTCATACTCGTACGTATGGCAGACGCCGAGCGAAGCTCAGACGGACGGAAATGTCTACAAGATATACATCACCGGCCAGAAGGCGGACGGTACCGGTTATGTCGACGATAAGAGCGACGCCACATTCGGTTTCGCAGGTGCTCAATCGGCGGTCGGCAATGTCATTGTCGGTGGCGGCACGGTTTCCCCAAGCACGCTCGGGTTCAATTCCACGAATACCACGCTGGGAACGTATGTTCTCACCGCAGGCGCCAATGAGGACATCATTCTCAACTCACTCCGCTTCACGATTCGTGCGGTTTCCTCGACCGACACGAGTCGTGCAGGGACTGATATTACGAATCTCAAAGTGGTCGTGAACTCAGACGCGTACCCCGTTTCGACAGTATCGAGCGGCCTGTACTCGACGTACTCCGTTACCATCCCCAGCGTGCGAATCCCGAAGTCAACCTCGCTCAATCTGTACATTCGCGGAGATATCGTCGGTTCGCGGGGCGGCACAGTCGATCTCTGGTCCGACAAAGGAGACTTCTCGTTCGTCGGAGCCTCATCACAGTCCGCCATCGTTCCGTCCTCTTCGAACAGTACGAATGACAACAATTACTACTGGAGCGGCTGGCTCTCTGTAAACGCGTCACCCGCAACACCCGCGCGTACGATGGTTGTGGGCGTGTATCAGGGAACGTATCCGTCGGGCATTTCGTCGTCATTCGGCGTCCACCCGGAAGCGACGGTCAACGTGAAAATCACAGGAGACGGTTCTCCCTCGGCTACTCCGGTTATTCTGGTACTGACCTCATACGAACCGGAAAATTGGATAATCGACAACAGTTTCGGTGCAAAAATTCAGAAAGTAATTACGAGCGGTTACTACGCGCAGCGGGTGACCGGTCTCAGTTCGAGCATTCCGGTGGAGTCGCATTCACTTGATACGGATGGTGTGTATAAGTACGCATACCAATACGGTGATGCCAACTACAACTCGCTTGTCGCCTGGATGTCTTCTCAGGGCCTGCCGATACCTTCGAGCTTCAGCGGCGGATACACCGGCAGCGCGTTTAACATCTATACCGGAGACAAAGGTTCCGCGTATGACAGAAGTGCGAATCTCGCGAGTTCATTTACGGCACTCCAGAATGCGCTGAAGTTCCTGCAAGGACTTGTGCACTAGGTTCTGTACGGAATCACAAAAATCGAACAAAGCCGCGGTTCTCCGAACGCGGCTTTGTTCGTATGACGATATGTGCATAAGTAATCAGGCGGATGGAAGTACTCATATAGAATGTAGAGGTGAGAGAGATACGAAAACCTCTTATCGTTCTCGTCGTGCTACTCGCACTATGCGCGCTTGTTTACTATGTGTCGCCTCGTGCCGCCGCGCCTGTCGTCGACGACGCGGTACTTTCGGCCGCTCCGAAGGGGGAGGCGAGCGCTCCATCGCCCGAAGTCCTTGCATATCTTGAACACAGCAGCGGTTTCCAATACCTCGTCTCGTATAACGGCCGCAGTTTTGCACCCGCAGTTCTTACAATCAAGAAAGGTGAGACTGTGCGCTTTATAAACAACTCTTCGAAAAATATGTGGGTTGCGGCGACCGGAAGTTCGGGGGAGGTGTACCCCGGAAGTGGAAAAGATTGCGGTCAGAGTGCGTTCGATATGTGCAAAACTTTGAAGCACGGAGAATTTTGGGAGTTCACGTTCACCGAGAAAGGTTCGTGGAGCTACCGAAACAATGCGGACAGTACAAATACCGGCGTCATTATCGTGCTATGAAAAAAATACTCCTCCTCTTCGTCTTTTTCTTCGTACCTCAGTACGCGTTTGCCGGATATGGCCAAGGCGCATATTACGCACAGGGATATTATCAAAGTTACTATCAGGCCTCGTACACGGGAGGTTCAGGAGGCGCGGCCGGTGTTCGGTATCAGATATTTACGTATACGGGCGGGGCGCAGAGCTTTACTGTACCTGCAGGGGTTACGCAGCTTCGGGTAGTGGTTGTCGGCGGCGGTGGCGGTGGCGGTGGTAATGCCGGTGGATGGGGAAGCGGTGCAGGCGGTGGCTGCGGCGGCGGTCTTGCAGGATCATCATTGACTGTAAGTCCGGGGCAGGTGATTCCCGTGACAGTCGGCGCAGGCGGCGCAGGCGGCGCAAACTACGCCCAAAACGGTTCTTCCGGTGCTGCCTCCAGTTTCGGAAGCCTCTCTGCAGTCGGAGGTGGTTGGGGCCGGACGGGGTACTACAATTTGTATTACTACAATTATTCGGGTGGCTCAGGCGGCGGCTCAGGCGGCGGCGGCGGCGGTAACGGCTGGCCAGGATACTACGCTGTTCCGGGGCAAGGTGGAACGCGCGGTAATCAAACAAACAATATCGGGGCGGGCGGTTCCTGCACCGGCAGCGGATGGCCGTACATATGATGAAATTTAATCTGCATATAGCGCATTTGATTCCCACCAAGCAGACTCTGCTCGTTTTTGCAGGCATTTTTCTCGCATGTTTCATGCCGTTGAGCGCGTACGCCGGGTACAGTCAGGGTTACTACCAGGGTACGTACTACGGGCAAAGCTACTATCAGGCTGCATATACAAGTATCGGTACGCTCATTACAGGTGCTTCATACGCGCCCGGTGCGGGCGGGTATTCACCCGGCGGGTACACGTACTGGGGAGGAGGCGGAGGAGGTGGTCTCGTTCTGAACGGGAGTTCTGTGAGTGGGGAGAGCGGACCATCGAGCCCCGGTAATGGAGGATACGGATATGGCGGCGGCGGCGGCGGTGCATCGCTCTCGGATGTCGGTGGCGCTGGTGCACCGGGTGTCGTATACGTGGAGTGGAATGCGCCACCCGCATCATGCGCTGTTTCCATCACTCCGAATCCGGCAACCTACTCAAGTACCGGTACAGCTACTCTCACGTGGTCTTCAACAGATGCGGACTCGTGGACACAGATTAATAATGCCGGGACATTCACGGGGAGCAGCGGCTCATTCACTGTTCCGCGTACCGCGACGACGAATTACTCGTGTTACGCCATGGGACCGAGCGGTTCGGACGGCTGGCACAGCGCCATTCTTACCGTGACGGCTCCGAATACACCGACGGCAAGCATCGCTTCTTCAATCGGTTCGAGTATGCGGGTGGGAGATTCAACAACCATCACCGCCACGTTCACGGGGGCATCGGGCGATCCTATAACCGCCGCGAACATCGACTCACCGGTCGGAACAGGGCTTGCCGCGAACACGACCCCCGGCACCAAGACGTACACATTTACGCCCACATCGGCGGGCACGTACACGTTTTACGCTCGTGCGCAGACCACGTACTACACATCCTGGGCGACATACAACAGTGTGACCGTAACAGTCACGAATCCGGCGCCGACCTGTACGCTCTCCGTTTCGCCGTCTACCGTGACGCAAGGTCAGTACGCGACCCTGTCGTGGACATCGACGTACGCGACTTCAGGCACGATTTCTCCGACCGTCGGCAGCGTGTCACCGGTTTCTTCCGGTTCGACGTCGGTTTCTCCGCAAACATCAACCACATATACAGGCTCATTCACGGGGGCAGGCGGTACGGCGTCGTGTAACAGTAGCGCCGGGGTTACGCTCACCGTAACGTGCCCTCCGCTCTACTCGTGTTCCGGAAACGATGTCACGTACACGAACAGTTCGTGCGCAGTCTCGACCGTCGCATCGTGTGCGTCTCCGTCGACATGTACCGCGGGTCAGCTCACGTGCCAGTGGCCGGCAATCACGACAACGGACCCGGGATGGGATAACTTCCCGGATGGTTTTGACGGGCACATCATTGCGCAGCCGCAGATAATTAAAGCCGGAGAGAGGACCAGGCTCTACTGGAACGTCGAAAATGCGGAGAGCTGTACCGTGACCGGCGGTGGTCAAACGTGGTCCGGACTTTCTTCGGGCTCGGCGGGCGTGCAGACGAACGTCCTTGTCGTGAAGACCACGTACACGCTCCACTGTGCTGCGTACACGGGCAATGTTGACTTGGATGAGGACACGGATGTCATCGTGACTCCGAAGTTCAGAGAGAGATAGCCGGAAAGGCCCGCCCGTTCCGGCCGGAGAAAAATGGTGTTTCTTGACTCGCAGGGAGGCTTTGTTACTATGCATCCACGCACGCTCTGTGCGTATTATTTTGTCCGAAAATTTCCTTCGTGCGGCGTAGCGAACCGCATACAGCGAGGGAAGGGGACGGCAGAGAGTACCGGAGCATCGAGGGATTCCCTCACTCGCGTTGGCATTAAAAAATTAGCAGTCTAATAGAATTATCTATATGGCAGCAGAAGAATTCAATCGTTCGAAGCCGCACGTCAACGTCGGCACGATCGGTCACGTCGACCACGGCAAGACGACCTTGACCGCGGCCATCCTCACCGTCCTTTCGAAGGCCGGCAACGGATACTCCGCGAGCGTGAAGAATGTCGATGACATCGACAAGGCGCCGGAAGAGAAGGCGCGCGGTATTACCATCTCGCTCTCGCACTCCGAGTACGAGACGCCGAAGCGTCACTACGCGCACGTGGATGCGCCGGGTCACGCGGACTACATTAAGAACATGATTACGGGTGCCGCTCAGATGGACGGTGCCATCCTCGTAGTCGCTGCGACCGACGGCGTGATGCCGCAGACACGTGAACACGTGCTTCTCGCGAGCCAGGTCGGCGTCAAGAAGCTCATCGTCTTCCTCAACAAGGTCGACATGGTCGAGGACAAAGACCTCATCGAACTCGTCGAAGAGGAAGTCCGCGAACTCCTCACGAAGCAGGGATTTGACGGCAAGGAAGCGCCGGTTATCCGCGGTTCGGGCCTCAAGGCGCTCGAAAATCCGGAACCGGGCAACGAATGGTCGGAGAAAATCATGGAGCTCGCCAAGGCGCTCGATGAATACATCCCTGAACCGGTCCGCGAACTCGACAAGCCGTTCCTCATGGCTATCGAAGACGTCTTCTCAATCGAAGGCCGCGGTACTGTCGTCACCGGTCGTATTGACCGCGGAATCGTCAAGGTCGGCGAGGAAGTGGAAATCATCGGTATGAAGGACACGACCAAGACGACCGTCACCGGCGTCGAAATGTTCAACAAGTCGCTCCAGCAGGGCCAGGCGGGAGACAACGCTGGCGTCTTGCTCCGCGGTACAAAGAAGGATGATGTGCATCGCGGACAGGTTCTCGCGAAGCCGGGCACCACGAAGCCGCACACTGAATTCGAGTCGGAAGTCTACATCCTCAACAAAGAGGAAGGCGGCCGTCACACACCGTTCTTCACCGGTTACAAGCCGCAGTTCTACGTCCGCACCACGGACGTGACGGGCGAAGTGACGCTCAAGGAGGGCGTGGAAATGGTTATGCCGGGAGACACCGTGACCTTCAAGGTCAAACTCGTGGCGCCTATCGCCATGGAAGAGCAGATGCGTTTTGCCATCCGCGAAGGTGGAAAGACAGTTGGAGCAGGAGTCGTTACAAAGATTGTAGCGTAATCCATCCGACCTTACCGAATTCACCAAGGCGAATCCGGTATACGTGTGAAGGCCGCGGGAAACCGCGGCCTTCACCGT
>JAIOPK010000005.1 GCA_021413945.1 Candidatus Uhrbacteria bacterium | reverse complement strand
CATCTAAAAAGATATACATAAATAAATATTAACACGAAAAATTTATTTTACCTCCCCGAAATTATCCCCCGAGCCATAGTGCACTTCCAAAGGTATGTCGGTTTTGAAATGCAAATATGACCTTGCCAATACACTTTCCATAGCGTTTTTAATTATTTTTTCCGCTTTTTCTAAAACACCTTCTTCTATTTCATATACGAGTTCATCGTGAATTTGCAAAACTAAATGTGCTTTTTCCAATAACCCAGCTTGTTTCAAATCTTCTTCGGCATATCTGATGGCGAGCTTGATAATATCCGCAGCTGTGCCCTGCAATGGCGCATTGGTGGCTGTGCGTTCTGCCATACTTTTTAAAAATGACAGTCTTGAATTTATATTTGGGAAATATCTGCGTCTACCGAAAAGAGTTTCCACATAAGTATTTTTCATAGCAAAAGTTTTCACTTCTTGCATATATTCCTGAACACGGGAAAATTGCCTGAAATAATTGTCATAAAATTTCTGCGCTTCTTCGCGAGTGCCTCCGAGGTTCTTGCGAAGAGCGGAAACTCCCATGCCGTAAATAATACCAAAGTTTATCACTTTCGCTTTGCGACGCATTTCTGCGTCTACATTTTCTTGAGGAACTCCAAAAACAAAAGATGCCACTCCTGCGTGAATGTCTTTTCCTTCTTTGAATATTTGAGTCATTTTTTCGTCACCAGAAAGCAATGCGCAAGCGCGAAGCTCTATCTGACTATAATCAAATGCGGAAAGCTTATAACCTTTTTGAGCAATGAATCCCCCGCGAATTCTTTTGCCGAGCTCCGTCTTTACCGGCAAGTTTTGCAAATTTGGATCTTGCGAAGAAAATCTACCCGTCGTCGTTCCATTCTGTATAAACTGCGCGTGCAATCTGCCATCTTCCGCCACCATTTTTGGTATCACATCTATATATGTGGAAAGTAATTTTTGCAATTCTCTGTAAGCAATGATGTCTGTGATTATAGGATTTTCTTCTTCTAGTTCTTCCAATACGGAAATCTTTGTAGACAATGCCCCACTCGCGCCTTTCTTTTTTGATTTCATTCCCATTTTTACAAAAAGAATTTCGCCCAATTGTTTCGGTGAATTTATATTAAATTCGGTGCCGGCAGTTTTATATATTTTTTGAGTCAATTTATCCAATTCTGCGTGATATTCGACAGACAATTTTTCAAAATATTTTTTATCAATCAAGATACCATAATCCTGCATTTCTTTTATGATGTGCATTATCGGCTTTTCTATTTCTTCATATACTAAATCCAATTTGTCTTCTTTTAATTTCTTGAAA
>JAIOPK010000013.1 GCA_021413945.1 Candidatus Uhrbacteria bacterium | reverse complement strand
CTGCTCGAGGCGCACGGCCAGGTCGGGCCTGCCGAGGTGCCGGTGAAGGCGTTGTGGATGATCAAGAACAACCTGCGCAAGGCCGCCCGCCTGGCGGTGCCGCTGAATCCGCCGGCGTTCCATCCGTTCAACCCGCTGCTGGCGCTGCGGGTCTCGTCGCTTCCGCTCGGCGAACCGGTGCGGCAGGCGCTGGTCGACGCGCTCTTCCAGGCGGTGTGGGTACGCGGGCTGCACGTCGCCGAGCCGGAGGTCGTCGTCGACGTCGCCAACGAACTCGGTCTCGACGGCGTCGGCCTGGTCACATTGGCCGGTCAGGCCGAAGCCAAGGCCCGGCTGCGCCAGCAGACCGACGACGCCATCGCCGCCGGCGTGTTCGGCGTGCCGACGGTGGCGGTCGGCGACGAGATGTTCTTCGGCTACGACGACTTCCCGTACCTGGAAGCGTACCTCGCCGGCGACGATCCGCTGGCGGCGTCGACGTGGCCGCAGTGGATGGGCGGGCCGCCGCGTGCGTCGGCGATGCGGCGTCGCTTCCGCGACCCGCGCAGCGCCGACTGACCGCGCCGACTACTTCCAGCCGCGCTGCTGGCCGTAGAAGATCGGTCCGCCGAGATACATCGCGAAGCCGATGCCGAAGACGAACGCCAGGTCGCACTCGGCTTCCGAGGCGACGATCTTGCGGTCGCACAGCGTCCGCGCCTTGGCGTAGAGCGCCTTGGCGCAGCGCTCGACGATCTCCTCTTTCGGGGCCACGCGCGTGCCGCGGTTCGGCACCAGCGCGGCGAGGCCCGGCCACTCGCCGGTGCGCTTGCCGTCGGCGTAGTCGTAGATGCCGGCGCCGCTCTTGATCCCGAAGCGCTTCGCCTTGCGCAGCTCCCACGCCAGCGGCGGGGGATCGAGCGGGCCCTCGGTGGCGATCGTGTCGAACATGCCGGCGGCGATGTCGAGGCCGGCCTGATCGCCGAGCTCGAACGGCCCCATCGGGAAGATCGACTCGCGCATCGCGTCGTCGATGACCGCGGCCGGCGTACCTTCGCGGTAGATCTCCTCGGCGGCGCGCATGTAGGCCGCGAGGCCGGCGTTGACCAGGAAGCCGGCGGAGCCGTCCTGCAGGATCACCGGCGTCTTGTTGATGCTGCGTACGAAGGCGTGCGCGGTGGCGACCGCGTCGTTGGTGGTGTCGGCGCCGCGGATGACCTCCACCAGTTGCATCATCGGGTGCTCGGCCGGGCTGAAGAAGTGCAGGTTGACGAAGTTCTTCGTGTCGCCGCCGCCCGCCTTGAAGAACGCCCCCAGCATGCCGGGGCCCATCGAGCTGGAGTTCGACGCCACCAGCCCGTCGGCCTTCATGCCGGCGCCGAGCGCGCGGTAGAACTCGGCCTTGATGTCCTTGTTCTCCATGCGGGCTTCGATCACGAGGTCGCAGCCGTGGAGATCGGTGATGGTGGTGGTGACCTTCACGCGCGCCAGCTT